>CALWQJ010000072.1 GCA_944383645.1 uncultured Merdimonas sp. | reverse complement strand
TCCGCCACCTCGGCCTGAACAATGGAGAGATGATCGGTATTTTCCAGCACTCTTCTCATGCTCCGGCTGTACTCAGACTTATCTGCCTGGGCCCGGAGAGAATGCACCGCCGGTCCCTTCGAGACATTCAGCATCTTCGATTGAATAAAGGTCTTGTCGATATTCTTTCCCATCTCTCCGCCCAGGGCGTCGATCTCCCGGACCAGATGACCCTTGGAGGTTCCTCCAATATTGGGATTGCAGGGCATCAGCGCGATGCTGTCCACACTGACCGTGAACATGATCGTCTCTATCCCCAGTCTCGCGCAGGCAAGGGCGGCTTCACAGCCTGCGTGGCCCGCCCCCACCACGACAGCCTGGCAGGTTTCCTTGTATACTGTATTCATAATTCTCCTTATTTTCCCATACAGAATTTTCCAAATATTTCATTAACCAGATCCTCACCCATCTCTTCTCCAAGAATTCTTCCCAGAGCCTGATAGGCGTCCGTCAGGTCAATCGTATAAAAATCCTCCGGCATTCCGCCGCGGATGCTTTCCATCACCATCTGAAGACTGTTTTTCGCGTCCTGGAGAGCCTTCTTATGGCGCACATTTGTGATCAGCACCTCATCGTTAAAATCCAGATCTCCCTGGAAAAACATGGAACGGATCTCCTGCTCCAGCTCCCGGATTCCCTGCTCCTCCTTCGCGGAAATCAGAAGCACCTTATGCTCTGTCCTCTCCTCCATCATTTCCGGAGTCAAGACCGGCGTCAGATCTGATTTATTCAATAATACAAGAGCATTTCTCCCCTTCAGAAGCTCCAAAATCTCTTCATCGCTTTCATCCAGGGGCCGGGAGCTGTCCGCCACATACAAGATCAGATCCGCGTCTTCCGCCTGCTTTCTCGCCCGCTCCACGCCGATCTGCTCCACCAGATCCTCCGTAGAACGGATTCCGGCTGTATCCAGAAGCACAAGGGACAAGCCGCCAAGCTGCAGCTGCTCCTCCAGGACGTCCCGGGTCGTCCCTTCAATCTCCGTCACGATAGCCCGCTCCTCTCCCAGAAGCACATTCAGCAGAGAAGATTTTCCCGCGTTGGGCTTTCCCAAAATTACCGTCCGGATTCCCTCCTTCAGAAGGCGGCCGTTTTCCGAGGATTCCAGAAGCCTGTCCAGCTCTTCGCAGAGCTTTTCCACCTTTTTCAAAAGCTCCTGGGAATAACCCTCCAGACTGATATGCTCCGGATCGTCAAGCGCCGCCTCCAGATAGGCCGTCTCATAGAGAACCGCGGAACGAAGCCTTTCAATCTCCTGGCGCACCGAGCCCTGAAGCTGGGACACAGAAGAACGCAGGGCCATCTGATTTCTGGACTGAATCACATCCATAACGGCTTCCGCCTGGGAAAGATCGATTCGTCCATTCAAAAACGCTCTCTTTGTAAATTCACCCGGCTCCGCGGGACGGGCGCCGCTTTTCAGCACCAGCTCCAGGATCCGCTGCATGACGAACCTGCCGCCATGGCAGTCGATTTCTACCGTATCCTCCGCCGTATAGCTGTGGGGCGCCTTCATAAGGACCACCAGCACCTCATCCAGCACCTCGTCCCCGTCCACAATCGTCCCATAATGAACGGTATAGGGCGGCTGTTCCTTCATTTTTTTATTCCGGTTATGCGGACGGAACACCCTTTCTATCACAGAAAAGGATTCGCTGCCGCTGATGCGGATAATTCCGATTCCGGAACTTGCCATGGCTGTCGCCGCAGCTGCTATGGTATCAAATTCTCTCATACTCTCCGCCTTTTCTTTCATTATACCAAAAAAGGAACGCTTTAGCGTTCCTTTTTCCTGTAATTACGATTATAACGATTTCTACCCCGTCCGTTGTAATTATCCAGGCGGACGCCTTCCTTCAGCGCCACAACCACATGGCGGTAGGGCTCCTCACCCTCACTGTGGGTGCAGACAAATTTATCATTCTGCAGAGCGGAATGAATCACTCTGCGCTCATACGGATTCATAGGCTCGAGCGCCACAGGCTTTCTCGTTCTCTTTACCTTCTGGGCGATATTTCTGGCCAGATTTTCCAGAGTCGCTCTCCTGCGCTCCCGGTAATTCTCCGTATCCACCTTGACCCGGATATAATCATCAGTTCCCTTATTTACCACCAGGCTGGTCAGATACTGAAGAGAATCCAGAGTCTGTCCGCGCTTTCCGATCAGAACTCCCATATCGTCGCCTTCCAGATTGATGGTCACCTCATGATCCTCCGGCTTCTGGGTAATCGTAATCTCGACCTTCATATCCATCGCCGCGAATACCTTGTCCAGGAAATCCTTTACCTCTTCGGTATCCACCGGCTTCGCGGGAGCCTTTTTCTCCTCGGCTTCCGGTTTCTTCGGAGCCTCTGCCTTCTGTTCCTTTACAAGAGCGGGCTTTTTCTCTGTCTGTTTCTTTTCCGCAGACTTTTCCGGAGCCTTCTGCTCCTTCACAGGAGCTTTTTTCGGCTTTTCAGCCTGGGGACGCTCCTTTTTCACCGGTTTTTCTTTCTTTTCTTCCTTCTTTTCTACAACAGCGGCAGCTTTTTCATTCTTCTCGTTGACTCGGTCCAGAATCTTCTCCAGCTCCTGATCCGCTCTCAGAGCAGCCTCAATCTCCTCATCCGTCTTCTGACGAGCCCGGATCACTGCCTTTTTGCTTCCAATTCCCAGAAATCCGGGGCTGCCTGCGGTAATAACCTCGTATTCTACCTTATCTCTCGTGGTTCCAAGCTGAATCGCCGCTTCGAGAACCGCGTCTTCTACTGTTTTTGCGGAAACCTCAATGCCTTCCATACTCACAAAACCCCCCGTCCCTTACTTTTTCTTCGTTCTCTCGTTATACTGCTCCACCATTCTCGCTTTCGCGGCAAGACTTCCGGGCTTTGCCTCGCCCTTCTGATAATACTCGGTAGAATCCTTAATCTGCTTCTGACGCTCCTCAGAAGTAATCTCACGCTTCTTCGTGCTCTTCGGCTCTACAGAGCGGGTGCTTGCTCTCGCAACATCATTGAGACGCTGCGGCGGGAGTCCGTCTTTTTCACGTTTCCTGTTATATTTTTCAATATTCTTCTTAATCTCTTCATCAATATCCATCTTTGCCAGATATTTATTGATGGCAAGCTGCTGGATCATACGGACCACAGCGCTCATCACCCAGTAAATACCCACGCCGACAGGAAGAATGAAGCAGAACCATACAGACATCAGAGGCATGAAATTATTCATCATCTGCATGGACTTCATCATGTCCTCGCCGTTTCCTTCTCCTGTGGAGGCAGAAGCCGCCGCCATAGGCATCAGGCGCACGCTCACCCACTGGGTCAGACCTGCCAGAATCGGAATCAGCAGAGCTACGATCAGCAGAAGGTAAGCGCCCTCGGACCAGAACTGCTTCATACTGAACCAGGGAGAATTGGAAATATTCAGTCCCAGGAAGCTGTTGAAGCCTTCCAGAGCATTTCTGGTCTGATCGATGATTCCGCTCAGATCCGGAAAGCTGGAAGCGACGGTATCCCACTCTGCAGTAGAGGCCTTATTCAGAATATCAATGATCGTATTCTCATTAAAAGCCTGCTTCTTGAACTGCGCGGCGCTGTTAAGCCCCATTAAAATTTCTTCTGCCTTCGTATTCGTTACCAGCTGCTCCACAAGCGGCATATAGACTGCTTTTACCTTGTCCACATAGGCCGGAATCGCGTATACCACCCGGTATACCGCCAGCAGGAACGGCAGCTGAATCAGAAGCGGCAGGCAGCTTCCCGTCTGAGACGTGCCGTACTTGGCATAGACGGCCTTCATCTCATCCTGCATCTTCAGCATAGAGGTCTGATCCTGCTTGCCCTTATATTTTTTCTGAATCGCCTGAAGCTCCGGATTCATCCTCACAGACATGCGGGAAAACTTCTGCTGCTTGTAGGTAAGCGGAAGCATCAGCGTATAGATAATAACCGTAAAAATAACAACGGTCAGTCCCACATTGGGAATGCCGGCGGAATCCAGAAAATTAAAAATACCGTTGATAATCCAGCCAAGAATCGCCGCGAACTGGCTTAAAATCGGCGTCGCGTTCCTGGTCAAAAACAAACCTGTCAATGAAAAAATCCTCCTTCAACTTTCCTTTATGGTACAGGATCATATCCACCACTGGAAAACGGATTGCATCTTAAAATCCTCCAGGCAGCCAGGACGCCGCCCTTCAAAGCCCCGTATTTCTGGATGGCCTCCAGACCATACTGAGAACAGCTGGGAAAATAAGGACATTTCGTACGTTTCATCGGCGATAGATATTTCTGATAAAATTGAATCAGTCTGATCAATACAATTTTCATTTTTTGAAAACTCCCTGAAGCTTTCCAAGGTGCAGCAGCGCGCTCTCAATCTCTGCCATGCTTCTTCCCTTCGCGCTGGCCCTTGCGATGACTGCCATGTCCAAACCACTATTGAACATGTCTTCATGCAGCCGGTAGCTCTCCCGAATCAGTCTGGTGATTCTGTGCCGCACGACGCTGTTGCCGACCTTTTTGCTGACAGAAACACCAAATCGATTCCTTCCCAATCCGTTCTCCCTCACGTATAGCACCAGGTAACGGTTGGCGCAGGATTTTCCTTCCTTATATAAGAGCTGAAAATCCTGATTCTTTTTTAAAGACTCTGAATGCGGATATTTCATGTGTCCTCCATACTGCTCCGCAAAGCGGCATATTGGAAGAACATAGGAAAATAGGCCACATATATGCGGCCTACGCGGATAATTTCTTTCTTCCTTTTAATCTTCTGGCTGCTAATACTTTTCTGCCGCCTGCAGTACTCATTCTTGCGCGGAATCCGTGAACCTTAGATCTGGATCTCTTCTTCGGCTGAAATGTCATTTTCATAGTCTCTGGCACCTCCTATCTAAAAAACATCATTTCAATTATATTCATAAAATCCCGCAAAGTCAAGCAATTTGGCCGGATTTTTCTTTTTCTTCTTCCCTCCCTCATATCTTGTGGGAACAAAAAATTTATCCACAATATGTGGATAAGATGTGGATAAAAAGTGGACAACCCTTAGATTACAGTTCACACCGTATCTGTGGCGGGCATCAGTTTCCACTTGATCGCGCCTGAAATTTGGTATATTATTAATCATAGGATAAATTGCTCTTTTACGGGCATTGAGGAGATATAAGAATGAACCTGATAGAAAAGAACTGGAGTGAGATCCTGGAGCATGTCCGGAAAGAGCATGAGCTTTCTGACGTTTCTTTTGAGACCTGGCTCCTTCCCCTGAAGGTGCACAGCGCCGAAAATCATGTAGTCAAAATCATCGTTCCCATGGGCGAACAGATGATCACTTACCTGAATTCCAGATTTAAGACTCCGATTTACGTAGCCATCGCGGAATTTACCGGCGAGAAGTACGAGGTGGAGTTTATCACAGAAAAAGAGGCGGCTGAGGCAGACGCCCCCGCTGAAAAGCATCCAAAGGACAGCGCTTCCAGCCAGGCGCCGGCGAACATCGACTATGAAAAGTCCAATATCAACCCGAAATACACCTTTGACACCTTCGTAGTCGGCAGCAACAATAAGTTCGCCCACGCGGCTTCCCTGGCCGTGGCCGAGACGCCTGGCAATGTGTACAATCCGCTGTTCCTCCACGGAGGCGTGGGACTGGGCAAGACCCACCTGATGCACGCCATCGCCAACTACATATTAAAAGAAAATCCATCCATGAAGGTACTCTACGTGACCAGCGAGTATTTTACCAACGAGCTGATCGAGACCCTTCGAATCGGTGATCCCTCCGGTATGACCCGTTTCCGGGAAAAGTACCGGAATATTGACGTGCTTTTGATCGACGACGTGCAGTTCATCATCGGCAAAGAGAGTACCCAGGAGGAATTCTTCCACACCTTTAACGCTCTCCACAGCGCCAACAAGCAGATCATCATCTCCAGTGACCGTCCCCCCAAGGACATCGAGACCCTGGAAGAACGGCTGCGCACCCGCTTCGAGTGCGGCCTGATCGCGGACGTGTCCTCCCCGGATTTTGAGACCAGGATGGCTATCTTACGCAAAAAGGAAGAGCTGGAGGGCTACCAGATCGACGACAATATCATCACCTACATCGCCACGAATATCAAGTCCAACATCCGTGAACTGGAAGGCGCCTTCAACAGGCTCATCGCCCTTTCCACCCTGGAGAAGCGGCCCATCGACATGCTTTTGGCGGAAGAAGCCATCAAGGACATCATCTCCCCGGGAGAGAGCCGCAAGATCACGCCGGATCTGATTATCGAGGTGGTGGCGGAGCATTTCCACATCAGCCCCGACGATATCCGGGGCAATAAGCGCACCGCGAACATCGTCTATCCCAGGCAGATCGTCATGTACCTCTGCAAGGAGAACGGAACTACCTATAAAAAGATCGGGGAGATCCTGGGCGGCCGGGACCACACCACCATCATGCACGGAGCGGAAAAGATCGAGCATGAGCTGGAGTCCAACGACTCTGCCAGCCGCCTGATCAGCACCATCAAAAAGAAGCTGAATCCGGCTTAAGAGCCCTCCGAAAGGCCGAAAGCTTCTGAAAGTCTTCTGATCTGTTATCAACATTCTCATGTGGAAAGGATGTTGATCCTGTGGGGAAAACTTTGGAACGAAAATCAGCCTGTGGATAAGCCGGGAATTTATCCCTAAGCTTTCCGGCAGTTTTTCACACAGTTATCCCACCGGACTTTCCGCTGTTTACGGGCCTTAAGACTGGTTATCAACATATTCACAGCCCCTACTACGAATACGACGGGTTTTATTATTTATTTATATATCTGCGCCCCCTGCCGGCAGAGGAAAGGAGTTATACACATTATGAAGTTCATCTGTAAAAAATCAGATTTATCGAAAGGCGTGGGCATTGTCCTGAAAGCAGTTCCTTCCAAGACTACCATGTCCATTCTGGAATGCATTCTGATCGACGCTTCCGCAGGACAGATTAAGCTGACAGCCAACGATATGGAGCTTGGCATTGAGACTGTGATTGAAGGAGACATTCAGGAAAAGGGCATTATCGCCATCGACGCGAAGATCTTTTCCGAGATCGTAAGAAAGCTTCCGGATAACGACGTGGTGATCGAGACCGATTCCAACTTCCAGATGAAGATTACCTGTGAGAAGGCCAGATTTTCCATCGCCGGAAAATCCGGGGAGGACTTCTCCTATCTTCCCTATATTGAAAAGACAGAGCCTGTGACTGTGTCCCAGTTTTCCCTGCGGGAAGTGATCAAGCAGACGATCTTTTCCATTTCCGATAATGAGAACAACAAGATGATGACGGGCGAGCTCTTTGAGATCGACGGAAACCATCTGAAGGTCGTGTCCCTGGACGGGCACCGGGTTTCCATCCGGAATCTGGAGCTGAAGGAGGAGTATCAGCCCCGGAAGGTGATCGTTCCGGGAAAGACGCTCATGGAGGTAAGCAAGATCCTTTCCGGCGAGATGGATTCCCTGGTGAACCTGTTCTTTACGAAAAATCATATTGTCTTTGAATTTGACGAGACCACTGTGGTGTCCCGGCTGATCGAGGGAGAGTATTTCCGGATCGAGCAGATGCTTTCCACAGATTATGAGACGAAGGTAAAGGTCAACAAGCGGGAGCTCTTAAGCTGTATCGATCGCGCGACCCTTCTGATCCGGGAAAACGATAAGAAACCGATCATTATCCAGATCACGGACGGAGAGATGCGGCTGAAGCTGACCTCCGGCTTGGGCTCCATGAACGAGGAGATCCTCATTGAGAAGGAAGGAAAGGATATCCTGATCGGCTTTAATCCGAAATTCCTCATTGACGCGCTGCGGGTCATCGACGACGAGATGGTGACTCTGTATCTTGTAAATCCGAAGGCGCCCTGTTTTATCCGGGATGAGAACCAGACGTATATCTATCTGATCCTTCCGGTGAATTTCAACAGCGCCTCCGTATAAGGGGAAGGACGGGAAATAAGACAGATGGACTATATTGAGGTTTCGATCCGGGACGAATACATCCGGCTTGGCCAGGCCATGAAGCTGGCCGGGATTTTGGACAGCGGCTCGGATATCAAGTATGAGATTCTGGACGGTAAGGTGCAGGTGAATGGGGAGACGGAAGAGCGGCGGGGCCGCAAGCTTCACAAGGGAGACGTCTTTCGTTACGCCGGCCGGGATTATAAAATCGTATGATTGTAAAATCCATTGAGCTTCTGAATTTCCGGAATTACCGGGAGTTAAGTCTTCTTTTGGATGAGAGGACGAATATTTTCTACGGGGACAACGCCCAGGGAAAGACGAATATCCTGGAGGCCGTCTATTTAAGCGGGACGACCCGCTCCCACAGGGGCAGCCGGGATCGGGATCTGATCCGCTTCGGGGAAGAGGAAGCCCATATCCGCACCCAGATCCGCAGGCGGGACCTGGAATACCAGATCGATATCCACCTGAAGAAAAATAAGAGCAAGGGAATCGCGGTGAACGGCGTCCCCATCCGCAGAGCCAGCGAGCTTTTTGGCATCGCAAACTTTGTATTCTTCTCCCCGGAGGATCTGGGGATCATCAAGCAGGGACCGGCGGAGCGCAGGCGCTTTCTTGACATGGAGCTCTGCCAGCTCGACAGGGTGTATCTTCATGAGCTCTCCGGCTATAACCGGGTTCTGGCCCAGAGAAACAAGCTTTTGAAGGATCTTTCCTTCCGCCCGGAGCTTCTGGATACGCTGGATGTCTGGGATGTTCAGCTGGCGGAATATGGAAAAAAGGTCATTGAGGGAAGGGAAGCGTTTACGGCTTCCCTGGGTGAGATCGTGGAAAAGATTCATGGGAAGCTGTCCGGGGGACGGGAGAGGCTTCTGGTTTCTTATGAGAAAAATGTCTCCGCCCAGGAGTTTTATGAGAAGATCCGGCAGAGCCGGGAAAAGGATGTCCGCATGAAGACCACCTCCGTGGGTCCCCACCGGGACGATCTGCTTTTCGCGGCGGACGGCGTGGATATCCGCAAATACGGCTCCCAGGGGCAGCAGCGCACAGCGGCCCTTTCCCTGAAACTTTCTGAGATAGAGCTGGTGAAGCAGGTGGCGGAGGATACCCCTGTCCTGCTTCTGGACGATGTCCTGTCTGAACTCGATCAGAACAGGCAAAACTATTTACTGAACAGCATTCATGATATCCAGACCCTGATTACCTGTACGGGCCTGGATGAGTTTGTAGGCCACAGATTTTCGATCAATAAGGTATTCAAGGTGGTTGAAGGATCTGTATACAGTGAAAATTAGTAGGAGGAACGAAAATGAGCGCAGAATACGGAGCAGATCAAATCCAGATCCTGGAAGGGCTGGAGGCCGTCCGCAAAAGACCTGGTATGTACATTGGAAGTACCTCCGCCCGCGGACTTCACCATTTGGTGTATGAGATTGTAGACAATTCTGTGGATGAGGCGCTGGCAGGCTTCTGTAAGAACATCGACGTGACCATCAACCCGGACAATTCGATCACAGTGGTGGACGATGGACGGGGCATTCCCGTAGGGATCAACCACAAGGCCGGGATCCCGGCGGTGGAGGTGGTATTTACCGTCCTGCACGCCGGCGGAAAATTCGGCGGCGGGGGCTACAAGGTATCCGGCGGCCTCCACGGCGTGGGCGCTTCCGTCGTAAACGCTCTTTCCGAATGGCTGGAGGTGGAGATCCGAAGCGAGGGAAAGGTGTATTTCCAGCGCTATGAGAGGGGTCACGTCATCAATAAGCTGAAGGTCATCGGTGACTGCGATCTGGAAGCTACCGGAACCAAGGTGACCTTCCTGCCGGACAAGGAAATTTTTGAGGAGACCGTCTTTGATTACGATACCCTGAAGGTCCGTCTGCGGGAAATGGCCTTCCTGACAAAGGGCCTGAATATCATTCTCCGGGACGACCGGGTGGAGCCCCAGCACAAGAAGGAATTCTGCTATGAGGGCGGAATCAAGGAGTTCGTCCAGTATCTGAACCGCTCTAAGACTGCCCTTTATGATCAGATTATCTACTGCGAGGGCCTGGTGAACGACGTCTTCGTGGAAGTCGCCATGCAGCACAACGATTCCTATACGGAAAACTGCTACAGCTTCGTGAACAATATCAATACCCCCGAGGGCGGCACCCACCTGACAGGCTTTAAAAACGCCATTACAAAGACCTTTAACGATTACGCCAGAAAGAACAGGCTTTTAAAAGACAGCGAACCCAGCCTGAACGGAGACGATATCCGGGAGGGTCTGACTGCGATCATCAGCATCAAGATCGCGGAGCCCCAGTTCGAGGGACAGACCAAGCAGAAGCTTGGCAACAGCGAGGCCAGGGGAGCCGTGGACAACGTGGTTTCCGAGCAGCTGATGATTTTCCTGGAGCAGAATCCGGCGGTAGCCAAGGTGATCCTGGAAAAATCCATTCTGGCCCAGAGGGCAAGGGAGGCAGCCAGAAAGGCCCGGGACCTGACCAGAAGAAAGACGGCCCTCGACGGCATGGCCCTGCCCGGCAAGCTGGCAGACTGCTCTGACAAGAATCCGGAGCACTGCGAGATCTATATCGTGGAGGGAGACTCTGCCGGAGGCTCCGCGAAGAAGGCCCGCTCCAGGGCGACTCAGGCCATCCTTCCCCTGCGCGGAAAGATCCTGAATGTGGAGAAGGCAAGGCTTGACAAGATTTACGCCAACGCGGAGATCAAGGCCATGATCACTGCCTTTGGAACGGGGATCCATGACGATTTTGACATTACGAAGCTGCGTTACCACAAGATCATCCTGATGACGGATGCCGACGTGGACGGAGCGCATATCAGCACCTTGCTTTTGACCTTCATTTACCGGTTCATGCCGGATCTCATCAAGGAGGGCTACGTGTATCTGGCCCAGCCGCCGCTCTATAAGCTGGAGAAGAATAAAAAGATCTGGTACGCCTACAGCGATCAGGAGCTTGCGGACATTCTCGCGGAGGTAGGCCGCGATCAGAACAACAAGATCCAGCGCTACAAGGGCCTGGGAGAGATGGACGCGGAGCAGCTCTGGGAGACTACCATGGATCCGGAGCGCCGCATTTTGAAGCGCGTGACCATGGACGATACGGATTCTGCGGAGATCGATCTGACCTTTACCACCCTGATGGGAGACAAGGTGGAGCCGAGACGTGAATTTATCGAGACCAACGCGAAATTTGTAAAGAACCTGGACATCTAGGCAGGGGAGAGGAAAGACAATGGAAGATAATATTTTTGACAAAGTCCATGACGTGGATCTGAAAAAGACCATGGAGGATTCCTATATCGATTATGCCATGAGCGTCATCGCGGCCCGTGCCCTTCCGGACGTCCGGGACGGCTTAAAGCCGGTGCAGAGAAGGGTTCTTTACTCCATGATCGAGCTGAACAACGGTCCGGATAAGCCGCACAGAAAATGCGCCCGTATCGTCGGCGATACCATGGGTAAATACCACCCCCATGGAGACAGCTCCATCTACGGAGCCCTGGTCAATATGGCCCAGGACTGGTCTACCCGCTATCCGCTGGTGGACGGCCATGGAAACTTCGGATCCGAGGACGGGGACGGGGCGGCGGCCATGCGTTATACCGAGGCCCGCTTGAGCAAGATTTCCATGGAGATGCTGGCGGACATCAATAAAAACACCGTAGACTTCGTCCCGAACTTCGACGAGACCGAGAAGGAGCCCTCCGTGCTTCCCTCCCGTTATCCGAACCTGCTGGTGAACGGCACCACGGGCATCGCCGTGGGAATGGCGACGAACATCCCGCCCCACAATCTCCGGGAGGTGGTGAAGGCTGTCGTAAAGCTGATCGATAACCGGATCGAAGAGGATCGGGATACCACCATCGAAGAAATTCTGAAGATTGTAAAAGGTCCGGATTTCCCCACAGGAGCGGAAATTCTGGGGACGAGGGGCATCGAGGAGGCTTACCGCACCGGCCGGGGCAAGATCCGCGTGCGTGCGGTGACGAATATCGAGACCATGAGCAATGGAAAGAGCCGCATTGTGGTGACGGAGCTTCCCTACATGGTAAACAAGGCCCGTCTGATCGAAAAGATCGCCGACCTGGTAAAGGAAAAGCGCATCGACGGCATCACTTACATCGGCGACGAGTCCAGCCGTGAGGGTATGCGGATCAATATCGAGCTGCGAAAGGACGCCAACGCCAACGTGATCCTGAACCAGCTCTACAAGCACACCCAGCTCCAGGATACCTACGGTGTAATTATGCTGGCCCTGGTAAACAACGAGCCGAAGGTGCTGAATCTTCTGGATATGCTGAAGTATTATCTGCTTCACCAGGAGGACGTGGTCACCCGCCGGACGAAATACGATCTGAACAAGGCTGAGGAGCGCGCCCATATCTTAAAGGGACTGCTGATCGCCCTGGATAATATCGACGAGGTGATCCGGATCATCCGCGGCTCCCGTTCCACCCAGGAGGCAAAGCAGGCTTTGATGGAGCGCTTCGCCCTGGACGACGTGCAGGCCCAGGCCATCGTAGACATGCGTCTGCGCACGCTGACAGGCTTGGAAAGGGAAAAACTGGAGGCGGAGTATAAGGCTCTGATGGAGCAGATTGATTACTTAAAGGGTATTCTGGCGGATGAAAAGAAACTCCTGGGCGTCATCAAGGAAGAGATCCAGGTGATCGCCGACAAGTACGGCGATGAGCGCCGGACCCACATCGGCTATGACGAGTTTGACATTTCCATGGAGGATCTGATTCCGGAGGAAAATGTGGTCATCACCATGACGAATCTGGGCTATATCAAGCGGATGACGACGGATAATTTCCGCAGCCAGAACCGGGGCGGCAAGGGCGTCAAGGGAATGCAGACCATCAGCGACGACTACATCGAGGATCTGATGATGACTTCGACGCATCACTATCTTCTGTTCTTTACGAACACCGGAAAGGTGTACCGCCTGAAGGCTTACGAGATCCCGGAGGCCAGCCGGACCTCCCGGGGCACGGCGATCATCAATCTTCTGTCCCTGCAGGCGGGAGAAAAGATCACAGCCATCATTCCCATCCGGGATTACAGCGAGGGCAAATATCTCTTCATGGCCACCCGGAACGGACTGGTGAAAAAGACTTCTATCCAGGAATACGCCAATGTGAAGAAGACCGGCCTTCTGGCCATCAATCTGCGGGAAAATGACGAGCTGATCGAGGTCAAGTACACGGACAACGAGCAGGATGTCTTCCTGATCACGAAATTTGGCATGTGCATCCGCTTCCATGAGACGGACGTCCGGGCGACCGGCCGCGTATCCATGGGCGTCATCGGCATGAGCCTTACCGATCAGGACGAGGTCGTGGGCATGCAGGTGCGAAGCCAGGGAGAATATCTCCTGGTGGTTTCCGAGAACGGCCTTGGAAAACTCACGGGAATGGATGAATTTACAGCCCAGAACCGGGGCGGCAAGGGCGTGAAGTGCTACAAGATCACCGAGAAGACTGGAAACGTGGTAGGCGCCAAGGCGGTGAACGAGGACAATGAAGTCATGCTCATTACCACGGAAGGCATCATCATCCGGATCCCCTGCAGCGGAATTTCCGTCGTGGGCCGCATCGCCTCCGGCGTGAAGCTGATGGATGTGGATTCTGAGAACGTGAGCATCGCCGGCATCGCCAAGGTCCGGGAGGAAGGGCCGAAGGAGGATTCCGAAGCTTCCGGAGAAGAATCGGAGGAAAGCCAGGAGAAGGATCAAAAATCAGAAGAAAGCACAGAAGGCTAAGAGATATAAAAAAGATATAGAAAAACAAACATTATCGATAAACAATAAAAATATATTGAAATTCGATAAATAATGTGCTATGATGCAGTTATCAGCTGGAGACAGAGGATAGCTGCATCTTTTTTGACGCCAGGGTTACGATTTACAGCCGATTCCGCATGTGGGTGGGGTGGCTGTGAATTAGAAAGTATTTTCAGGAGGTAGTTATGAGGAATATGAAGCTTGCGAAATTTACAAAGGGAATTCTTGATTTCATGTTTTATTCGGGGATCCTGGTATGCCTGACGCTGCCGTTTTCCCTGAAGGTGATCGGAAGGTATATTCCCAATTACGAGATCTATTATGTTCCAATGATGGCGCTTCTTTTTCTGTCGGGCGTTTTTGCGGTGCTGATTATTCTGGAGCTTCGGAATATGTTTTCCACTGTCTTGAAGGAAGACTGCTTTGTGGAGGAAAATGTGAGAAGCTTAAGGAGAATGGGCACTTACAGCTTCTGCATCGCGGTCTTAAGCATCGTGCGCCTCTTTCTTATGCTTACCATGGCGATGCTGGTGATTATCCTGGTCTTTGTCATCGCGGGCCTTTTCAGCAAGGTATTGGCCGGGGTCTTCGATCAGGCTGTCAGCTACAAGCTGGAAAATGATCTGACGATTTAGGAGGTGGCGCGGATGTCAATCGTGATTAACCTGGATGTGATGATGGCGAAGCGCAAAATCGGCCTCACCGAACTTTCCAAAGAGGTGGACATCACCATGGCCAATCTGTCCATTTTGAAAAATAACAAGGCGAAGGCGGTGCGCTTCTCGACGCTGAACGCCATCTGCAGGGCGCTTCACTGTCAGCCTGGAGATATTCTGGAGTATGTGGAAGACGCGGACGACGGTGAAGAAGCAGAGCGGGAAGAAACATAAGAAAATGAAAAACGTATTTATATAAGGGAACAGGAAAGGAGAAAAATTGAGATGGAAGAAAACAGAATAGCGAACGTGACAGAGACTGCCGGGAAGCCTGCGGTCTGGAAAAGTGCACCCTTTTTTCTGAAAGCAAGCCTTTTATTTTCAGCCTTTTATGTATTCTGCCTCTACGACAATCCCTCGGGGATCACATATCCGCTTTTTACAGCGGGACTTTTGGGGTTGTATGTAATCTTTTTGAAAAGGGAAGATGGGAAGCTGAAAAAGAGCTCTGTTTTTTACATGACAGCCATTTTCCTTCTGGGCTTGTCCAACTGCCTGACGGACAACGGCATGATTCTCTGGTTTAATAAGCTGGGAAGCTTTCTTTTGTACGGAATCCTCTTTGTCCACAATTCCTGTGAGGATGGAACATGGAGGTTCCTGAAATACACAGGAAGCCTTCTTCAGTTCGGGCTTTCGGTGGTGGAAAACCTCCCGGCAGCCTTTCTGGCCGGAAAAGATCTGATGGCAGAAAAGAGAAAAAACTCTGCGGAAACGGGAGAAAAGAAAAAGGAATCCAAGGCAGTCTATGTGATTCTGGGACTTTTGATCGGTCTTCTGTTCCTGTTCTTTATCCTTCCGCTTCTGGCATCCGCGGATCAGAGATTTGAACAGCTGATCGATCAGATTTTTGACGCGGT
>CALWQJ010000071.1 GCA_944383645.1 uncultured Merdimonas sp. | reverse complement strand
GTGTAGGTATGCACCAGCTCCCGGTTAATGTCGTTTAAGAAGGCCCGCCTGGGCTCCAGATAAAGGGCCAGGGCCCCTCCGCCCACAAAGGGCTCATAGTAGGTTCCGTATTTCTCCGGCATGCGCAGCGTCAGCTGCTCCAGCATCTGCCGCTTTCCGCCGGCCCATTTTACAAAGGGAACCATTCCTGCTGTATTTGGTGTATTCATCCTCTCTCCCCGTTCTTTCTAAAATTTCCGAATCTCATCTTCGTCCCCGGCGTCCTTTTCGATGGAGCGGATCACCACGTCGTAGCCCCCGCCTCCCACCGTTACATGAACCCGGTCTCCGGCCTTATGGCCCAGGATAGCCTTTCCCAGAGGCGACTCGATGCTGATCCGCCCCTCCATGGAATTGCCGCGGATGGAGGTCACCAGCTTCACCCAGTCCGTCTCCTCCTCATCCTCGTAGTAAAGCTCTACGCGGGTATTGAGGCCGATCTCGTCCGCCTTCGCGTCATCCTCGATGATCCGCGCCGTCTTGAGCATTCTCTCCAGATAGCGGATGCGGCTCTCATTCTGGTTCTTCTCCCGCTTGGCTGCGTAATATTCAAAATTTTCGCTTAAGTCTCCCTGGGCGCGGGCCTCCTTTACGGCCTCGATGGCCTCTTTGCGCACCACCAGCTTCCGGTGCTCAATCTCCTGCTCAATCTTCTGCACATCCTGCTTTGTCAGCTGCTCACGCATCCCAATCCCTCTTTTCCATTTCCTTTTCTATTTCCTTCCCGCAGGCCCTTCTGCTCAGCGCCCGCACGGAAATCCCGTTGACCTCCACGGAATCGTCCACCGGGATCACCAGGCACTGCCGGCCGTCGATCACCCGGGTCTCCACCAGATCGGGCCGCTCCGGGTTGACCTGGATTACCACATCCGGCGTCTTGATCTCAAATTTTCTCATGTTCAGCACGTTGGAGGCCAGAAATTCTGTCTGGGCCCCGGCTGTCTCCTCATAGCGCTCCTCCAGCTCCTCGAACTTCTCCGCGTCCACGCCGCTGACCGCCAGAAGCTGCTTCACCTCCGCCTTGTCGAGCACCAGGGGCTCCGGCTCGTCTTTCCGCTCCTCCACCAGCTCCTGGAGCTTTTCGTGGATATTGCGGACCGCCTCGTAATCGCAGTCCTCGCCCAGGGTCTCCTCGATCATGGAGTTAAATGTCTCCTTCTGATCCCCGGCGGACAGGGGCGTGCTACAGCCGAAAAGCCCCTGCACAAAGCCCTCCCGCAGCTCCTCCGGGTTCTTGGAGTAATAGAGCATGCTGTGGAGATCCGTGCTCCGATCCTGAAAGGCCGGGAAAAGGAAGCCTGCCAGCGGAAGCTCCACCAGCCAGTCCCGCACCCGGGAGCCGAAGCGGTTGTTCTCCGCGTCGTAGCTTAAGCCGGCCTTGGACAGGTTCACCGGACAGACCGCGCCGAGCAGGTACTCATAGACCTCGTCGGAGGCGTCGAACATTTCCTCGTTGTCCGAGGCCTTCCCTGGTATGTCGTAGGCTCCGTGAACCAGGAGAATCAGATAATTCTCTCCGTACTCGAAGCTTTCTATCACCTTGTCATAAAATTCTTCCAGAAGCTCATCATCCTTCAGGCGGCTGTCCCGGAGGCGCAGCAAAAATTCCTGGGCACCGCCCTCCAGCTCCGC
This sequence comes from uncultured Merdimonas sp., assembly GCA_944383645.1. GTDB lineage: Bacteria > Bacillota > Clostridia > Lachnospirales > Lachnospiraceae > Laedolimicola. The sequence continues at coordinate 13,727 of CALWQJ010000071.1, read as the reverse complement.
GTCCAGCGGAAACTCCAGATTGATCAGGTTTTTCCCCACCGTCCCCGACAGGCTTTTTCGGAAAATCTCAAAATATTTAAAGCATTCCTCCTCCGACTGGGAGAGAAAGGCCTCCTTCATCTCGGTTTTTTTATTCTTTTCACCGTCCACGTAGCAGGCGCAGAGGCGCGTGAGCGCGCAGTTCTCCGGCGTCAGCTGCTTTTTGATCTCGGCTATTTCTTTTTTGTTCATCTAGGTAGTCTCCTCTTCCTTTCCCTTACAAATCTCCTCTATCAGCCGCTTCGTCTCCCCGGAGAGCTGCTCGAACAGGTAGTTTTTCCCGCCCGACTCCCTCTGGGAAATGGTCTCCCGAAGCTGCTCCTTCGTCAGCTGCACCAGCTCATGAAGGCCGGCCGCGGACAGCCGGGCCGCCCCCTGGCCCAGGATAATCACCTGCTCCAGTGCGTCTGAGGTGGCCACCGTCACCCGGTGCTTCCGGCCGATCTCATGAACCGTCTTCTCGATGTACTGGTCAGCCGTCTCTGCCTCCTTCGTATAGACCACATGGATATTGTGGTACTGAAATATCTCTCCCCGGTTTCCCTCCACCCGGTAGGCGTCGAACACCAGGATCACCGTGCAGCCAAGGGCTCCCTGCAGATCGCAGAGGATATCCTGGAGCCGTCCTCTGGCCGATTCCAGATTGATCTCCGAAAGCTCCTTTAACTCGTTCCAGGCGAAAATGATATTGTAGCCGTCCACCAGGAGATACTCCTTCTGACCCTTTCGGCTCTTGATTTTCCGCACGGGCTCCTCCTGGGGCTCTGGCTGAAAGACCCGCTCTTTGCGCCCCACTCCCTGGCGGTCCCGCCGGATGGGCCCATAGGTGCGCACAAAGATTTCCTCCAGCTCTTTGGGATCGGCAGCTCCCAGGGATGCCCGGCTCTGCCTGGCGGATGCCAGCCCCGCATGGGCCTCTTCCTTCTTTGGCTGCAGGGCGCTGTCCAGGTGCATATAGGAAAAGACCTGGTTCCAGGGCACGTAAAAGCCCGCCCCGTGGGCGCAGAACACCGATCCTGTGGGATTGGCCGCGTCCAGCTCCGAATCGTAGCCCGAGGCCGCGATCACCTCCGCCGCCTCCGCGCAGGGGTAATAGCCGCCCAGCACACAGGAGAAGCGTCCCTCGCCCCTGGTGTAGGCTGTGACCTCCGAGCCGTAATCCTGCAGCTTCGATACCGGCGCTGAGCCGGTGAGCAGCATCAGCCTTCCCTCCTGCTCAGGCTCCGAAAAGCTTCCGCCCATCTTCTGGAGATCCGTCATGGCGCGGCCGATCCGATCCGGCGGCACCTCCAGGCGGAAATCATAAAAGGGCTCCAGAAGGACAGACTCCGCCTGCTTTAAGCCCTGGCGCACCGCCCGGTAGGTGGCCTGCCGGAAATCCCCGCCCTCCGTATGCTTCGGATGGGATTTTCCCGACAGCAGCGTGATTTTCATATCTGTAATATCCGAGCCTGTCAGCACGCCCGGATGGCTCCGCTCCTGCAGATGGGTGAGAATCAGCCTCTGCCAGTTCCGGTCCAGCACATCCTCGCTGCAGCGGCTTTCAAATACCAGGCCGCTGCCCGGCGCTCCCGGCTCCAGCAGAAGATGTACCTCCGCGTAATGCCGCAAGGGCTCGAAATGCCCCACGCCCTCCACGGCGTTCGTAATCGTTTCCTTATATACAATGCTTCCCGGCCCGAAATCCACCGTGAAGCCAAACCGCTCCTCCATCAGGCTTTTCAGGATCTCCAGCTGCACCTGCCCCATGACCCGCACATGAATCTCCGAGAGTTCCTCCCTCCAGACCACATGAAGCTCCGGCAGCTCCTCCTCCAGGAGCCGCAGCTTGGCGAGCACCTCGTGGACATTGCTGCCCTCCGGCGGCAGAAGCTGGTAAGTCAGCACAGGCTCCATCTCCGGAACCGGGCCGTCCGCCTCGAATCCCAGCCCCTCTCCGGCCCGCGTCCGGGAAAGGCCAGTCACCGCGCAGACCGCTCCGGCAGGAGCTTCATTCAGAGGCTGAAAGCTTCCCCCGGAATAGAGCCGCAGCTGATCCGCCTTCTCCTCCCAGGCCTCCCCGTCTGTCTCTCCTGTCAGAACCTGCCGGGCCTTCAGGCTTCCTCCCGTCACCTTGAGAAAGCTTAAGCGGTTCCCGGAGGCGTCCCTTCCTATTTTATAGACCCTGGCTCCGAATTCCTGTGGGTATTCCGGGCAAATCAGGAAGCGCCCCAGCCCCTCCAGAAATTCTTTCACGCCCGTGCCCCGAAGCGCCGACCCAAAATAGCAGGGAAAGACCTGACGCTTCGCGATCTTGCGGGCGATCTCGGCGTCTGTCAGCTCTCCGTTCTCCAAAAAAGCCTCCAGAAGCTCTTCGTCGCAAACTGCCAGGTCGTCCCACAGCTCGCTGTCTGCCCGCTCCGCCGAGAAGTCCACGCAGCCCTCGTCCAACTCCGCCCGAAGCTCCCGCATCAGGGCTTCCCGATCCGTCCCCGGCTGATCCATCTTATTAATAAAAAGGAAGACCGGGATCCGCTGCTGCTTCAAAAGCCTCCAGAGCGTCCGCACATGACCCTGGACGCCGTCCGCCCCGCTGACGACCAGGATGCAGTAGTCCTGAATCCACAGAGTCCGCTCCATCTCCGCCGAGAAATCCACATGGCCCGGCGTGTCCAGAAGTGCGGCCCGGATGGGCTCTTGCTCTTCGCAGCCCGGCATTTTCCCCGGCCTTTCCAGGACAAGCTCCGCCTGGCTGGAAAAGATCGTGATCCCCCTGGCCCGCTCCAGCTCGTGGCTGTCCATATGGGCGTCCCCATGGTCCACCCGCCCGGCCCGGCGGATGCTCCCGCACTGGTAGAGCATGGCCTCCGCCAGGGTCGTCTTCCCGGAGTCTACGTGAGCGATGATGCCCAGCGTCACCCGGCGGGAGAAGTTTTTCTGTTTATGTTTCAAAGATGCTTGTGCCATCTACATGCCTCTTTCCGTCTTTTTGTATTTGCGGCCTCTATTCTTCCCTATTGCTTGTACCTTTCCCCTTTTGACAAGTTCACTTATCAGCGCCCTCGCTCTGGACTCCTTTACACCAAGGATTTCTGCCATTTCTTTTGTTCTATACTCTCGTTCTGATTCCATATACTTAAGAATTCTTTCTAATTGCTGCGCCGTCTTGGGGTTTACAGAATCATTATCGCCATTTTTTATCGCCATTTTTTTATCGCCATTTTTTATCGCCGCTTTTTTCAAAAAAGATAATTTCAGGATTGTTCTGTCAGGTCCATATTCTTCTACTACCTCCGGTTCCTTCCATCCCTGCGAATCCCACACGGCATATATATCTGGAACCCCGCTGCCAGCCCTCTCTCCAATGCCGATAAGATTAAACATCTTCATTAAAGCCTTATTTCTCGGATCTGAAATACCGCCTTTCAACATCTGCTGTTTCCCAGTGCGAATGCTTCCCGGGTTCTCCATTACAATAGACTCCGTGTCCTTCCGAATCACAATCCCTCTCGGAAAATAAAAATCTGTATTTACGATGCAATTTGCTAAAGCTTCTCTCAACGCCTTGTGTACAGGAGTATCATCTATACGGGTTATTCCTTCCAGCTTGAAAGGAATTTTCAGATCTTTCACTATCTTCCCGTAAACCCGGAAGAAAAAATCAAACAGATTCCCCGTCCAATCGCCTGAGCTGGACTGCAGCCTGTCCGTCCAACGGATTGTCGGATCGAGATCTTCCCGATAATCAAGAAAATACTCAGGAAATTCGTATAAAATCTTATACTCTTCTCCAAACATAAGAAGGCCGGCAGCTGTGGGATGTAAAGTATGGTCTCTGGCAGACAGCTTCGCAGCCCCTATTCTCTCCAAATACTCTTCATCACTCAGCCTTTCCCACACGTGTTCTGTCCGATACGCCATATGCCTGTTGCGATAGGCATGTACGGTCTCTGAATTAAGCACATCAAGAGGCATATCCTGTAAGATTTTCATGTCTGTGGTTTCTTCCGGCTGATCCCGGAGCATAGCAAGCACTTCGCCGCGGCCACAATGATAATCTCCCTCCCAGTTTCTGCGGAAAGTGCCGCTAAACATATCTCCATTTATATATACCGGCTTCTGTTCACGCTTTGCCTTTGGTACGTGGATAACCATTATGACGCCGCTGTTTTCTTCAAATATCTCCACATCATTGTCTGTCAGTAGATTTACTGAAACCTTATTTTTATTGTTAACTGTATCCCAGAAATCCTTCCGAAGTTTTGAAGCGTTTTCCAGACCTGTCATCTGCCAGCTTCCGTCCTTATTTTCTTTCACACCAAGGATGATAACCCCGCCATAACAATTAGCAAAAGCAGAATACGTTTCCCACAGCGACAAAGGGATTCCTCCCTGGGCCTTTTTAACTTCTCTGCGGTTATCTTCCCGATAAGAATCAAATTGAGAAATGTCAAAATTCACAGACTTCACCTCACGACGGAATCATGTTTTACACAGCTGCTCCAAATCATTTATGTCCAGCCCAAACAAGAGCCATACAGTCTCTATCATAACACAGAGAAAGGAATAAGTCGATAAATCCATAAAATTATATTTTTCGTGATCTTGTTACTGAAATTTTCTCCGCTCTCTGGTATGATAGACATACATCAAATTTTGAAACTGAGGTGACAGACGACTATGAAACGCAAAATGAGAAAAAACCTGATTCTTTTCCTTTCCATCCTGCTTTTTGGCACGCTCCTGGCCGCCTGCTCTTCTAAGGAAGGCTCCGGAGACAGTCCGGCAGCAAAAGAAAACAGCGAAAGCGCAGCTGACACAGATTCTTCTGCCGATTCCGCAGAGGAAAACGGCGCAGAGGAAGAATCCGCTGCGGAAGCCGAAAGCCGGGATCCGATCCCGCTTGGAAGCTTTTCCATGGAGGACATCGACGGCAATCTCTTCACCGAAAACAGCTTCGCCGATTATGACCTGACCTTCGTGAATGTCTTCGCCACCTGGTGCTCTCCCTGTATCCGGGAGATCCCCGACCTGGAGGAGCTCCACCAGAACATGAAGGATAAAGGCGTCAATGTGGTCGGCATCGTGCTGGACACTGCTGACGGCGAGGGCGGAGCCGACCCGGAGGCCCTGGAAACCGCCAAGCTTCTGGCAGAGGAGACGGGCGCCACCTATCCCTTCTTGATCCCAGACGCCGGGCTGATGAACGGCCTTCTCACCGGCGTCCAGGCCGTTCCCACCTCCTTTTTCGTGGACAGTGACGGGAACCTGGTAGGAAACGTCTACACGGGCAGCCGTTCCCTGGAGGACTGGACGGAAATCGTAAATCAGGAGCTGGAAGCTCTGGAGGCGGCCCAGTGAGCCGCCCTGGTCTTCAAGGCCGTTCCCGGCGGATCGGCCTTCTTCTGGCGGCTGCCGGCCTCTGCCTGATGGGATACGGCGTCTTTCGGGGCGAGATGGACATCGTCTTTGAAAAAGCGGTAAGAATCTGTATGGAGTGTATCGGAATTGGATAAAGAATTAAACAAGGACATTGATAAGACATCAGTTAAAGTGTCAGATAAGAAGTGGGATAAGAAATCAGATAAGGAAGGAAACCAAAAGGAAAAGCAGGCCGGGAAAACAGGCCGCCAGCCCAGCGAATGGCCCCGCCACGGGATCCAGCTTCTCTGGGCCCTTATCACCAACAGCTACCTGGCCGGCTTTCTCCAGGGCAGAATCTATGAGGGAAAGCTGAAAAACCTGTGCGTCCCCGGCCTCAACTGCTATTCCTGCCCGGGCGCCCTGGGATCCTGTCCCATCGGCGCCCTGCAGGCAGTCATCGGGAGCCGGAATTACCAGTGGGCCTTCTACGTATCCGGCTTCCTGATTTTCGTGGGAGCCCTCATGGGGCGCTTCGTCTGCGGCTTCCTGTGCCCCTTTGGCCTCATCCAGGATCTGCTTCACAAGATCCCTTTCCCGAAAAAGCTGCGGACCTTCCGGGGCGACAGGCTGCTGCGGAAGCTGAAATACGCCATCCTGATCCTCTTTGTGATCCTGCTGCCCATGTTCCTCACAGACATCCTGGGCCAGGGTTCTCCCTGGTTCTGCAAGCTCATCTGCCCCGCAGGCACGCTGGAGGGCGGCATTCCTTTAGTGCTCTTAAATTCTGCCATGCGAAGCGCCATCGGCTGGCTCTACGCCTGGAAGAATGTGCTGCTGATCGCTATCATCTTAGCCTCCATCGTCATTTACCGCCCCTTCTGCAAGTATCTCTGCCCGCTGGGCGCGGTCTACTCAGTGTTTAACCCCATCTCGGTCTTCCGGTACCGGACAGACCCGGACAAATGCGTAAGCTGCGGGGCCTGCGCCAGGGCCTGCAAGATGAACTGTGATCCTGTGAAAAATTCCAACGACCCAGAATGCATCCGCTGCGGACTCTGCAAAAAGGCCTGCCCCACCGGGGCAATCTCCTGCGGATGGAAGGAGCGGGAAAATCTTGTCGGGGAGAACCTTGTCAATTGAGGAGCTTTTTCCTGTGACGCAGCCAAAGGGGGCGGCCGCAGAATCTGATTCGATTCGTGCGGCCGCCCCCTTTTGGACATATACAATTTTTTTCTGCTCTGATATACAAAATCATGTGCCGACAGGCCCTGAATCCTTCTTTTTCAGGGAAATAATGCCTAAATTGTATATATGGAAAATTTTCAGCCTGCCATGTCCAAAATTTCGTTGATCTTTGGATATACGCAGCAACTTTTTCTGTATATGGAAAATATACCAGTCATGTAGACCTTTTTTGCCACATAAGCCCACATTTTCCTGCTGAAATTGTATACTGCGGAGAAATTATTTCCTATATGTCCAAACGCTGTCCCGAAAGCTGAGTTGTACGAAGCCAGGGCAGCAGCCTGCCCTTCTTCTTTACTTCAGCAGCGCCTTTTCCCCCTTCAGGGCCACGCAGGAACGCGTATAGGTCAGCGTAACCGCCAGCCAGATGACCGCCACGATCACCACCGCCAGCATGCCCGTGTTAAAGAACAGATTTCCCAGCATGGTGACAATCAGCAGAGCCGGAACCAGCTTTCCCATGGCAAGATAAGCCTTATAAGAGCTGCGGTAAATCACCTCCCGCTCCGCCTCATCGCAGCTTTCCAGCCACGCCTTCTGAAAATTCCTATCGGACGGATCCGCTGTCTTTTCCGGATGTCCCAGCTGCACCAGCTTCACGTACCGGATCTGCCAGATGCCGTCATAGGCCATGCAGATGACGAAGACCACGCAGGCATAGAGGAAACTGCTTCTGGCCGCGTCGGAGCTCCCCAGATAATTGGAGGAATATCCGGCCGCCAGGATGATGATATTCAATACCTGCGAGACAATATTCAGGTTTAAGGAGAGGGCTCCCCATTTTTCCTCCTCATACTCCAGCCGATCGGATTCCTCGTCGTCTGCCTCCGGAAGACGGATAGCTGCCGCCTTCAGCTTCCGGCAGGTGAGCTCCCCTGCCAGCACAGAGAGTACCAGCAGCGCAGACAAAAGCGGCAGAATCGCTCCCTGCAGCGCGCCGAAAGCCTGCACAGCTGCTCCTTCGAGTTCCTGTCCCCTTCCGTCCAGGAGCATATAGATTCCTGCTCCAGCCACGGCCCCGACCGCCGCGCCTGCAAGCATATACAGAAAAATTTTCACGTAGGCATTTGATATCCGGCTCTTCATTTCTCATCATCCTCCTCATACACAAAAATATCTTCGACTGTGGCCTGGCAGATCCGGGCCAGCTTCAGGGCCAGCGTGACGGACGGCGAATAATCCCCCCGCTCAATCAGGCTGATGGTCTGCCTGGACACGCCCGCCAGCTTCCCCAGCTCCGTCTGGTTGATCCCCAGCCTGGAGCGGTGTTCCTTTAAATAATTCATCAATGGCAATCTGCATTCCCCCTGCTGCTTCTAATAATTGCGGTTCTTTCAATCGTTTCCATGGAAATTTGACAACTTTCCTTGTCAAATACAGCATACCATTGACAACTTTATTTGTCAACGCCTTTTTTGACAACTTTTCTTGTCATTTTGCCCGCCGGGCTTATCGCGCAAAAAGCACCGAACCCAGGCTGTTTGCCGCCCGGATCCGGTGCTCTTTTATGTGGGTGGGGTGACAAGGGATATCCGTCCCCGTTTTTTCCGTTTCCTCCAGTTTACCCGGTTTAGATTCCGGCTGCCTCCAGAAGGGCCGGCACCTTGGACTCCCAGCCAAGGGCCATGATATGTACGCCCTGGCAGTAGGGTTTGCACTCCTTGATGATGCGGGCGGCGATCTCCACGCCGGTGACGCCTGCCTTGGTCTTCTCCGGATCCTTCTTCAGCTCCTCGATCATCTCGTCCGGTACATGGATGCCGGCCACGTTATTGTTCATGAACCGCACCATGCCCGCAGACTTCGGGATGATGATGCCTACCTGAACCGGCTTGCCGAACTGCTTCGCCTTCTCCATGAATTTGATAAACTTCTCCGGCTCGAAGACTGCCTGGGTCTGGAAATACTCGGCGCCTGCGGCTACCTTTCTCTCCATCTTCGCCAGCTGCGCGTCTACGGAATCGCTGCAGGGAGACACGACCGCGCCCTTGGCAAACTTCGGCGGCTCGCCTACCAGCTTGTTTCCGCCCAGATCCTCGCCTTCCTCCAGCTTCGCTACGGTGTGAAGCAGGGATACGGAATCCAGATCGAAGACCGGCTTCGCCTGGGGATGATCGCCCAGCTTGGTGTGGTCGCCTGTCAGGCAGAGCACATTGTCAATGCCGAACATAGCGGCGCTTAACAGGTCAGACTCCAGCGCGATACGGTTGCGGTCGCGGCAGGCCAGCTGGAAGATGGGGTTGAGTCCCTCGTCCTTTAAGGCCTTGCACATGGCAAGGGAACCCAGACGCATCACAGAAGACTGGTTGTCCGTCACGTTCACGGCGTGCACGCCGCTTAAGTATGTCTTCGCTTCCTCCAGAAGCTGCTCCACATGGCAGCCCTTGGGCGGCCCTACTTCCGCAGAAACAACAAATTCACCACGCTCAAATAACTCCGTAATTTTCATTTTACATCGCTCCTATAATCATCAATATTTTCTATTTGGAAACCTCGTCATCCGTCGCAAAATTACGGACCCGTACCGGGCTCTTCAGCGCGTCCAGACGTCCGATCTGCGCCAGCCGCCGGTGGATGCGCTCCCAGCCGCACTCCATGGTATTGTCCACCTCGCACATACCGTTCTTGGCGCCGCCGCACTGGCCGTTCACCAGACTCTTGGAACAGGCCGTGATGGGACAGATGCCTCCGGTCAGGTTCAGCCAGCACTCGCCGCACTGGTCGCACTCATACTCCAGCGGGGTCACGCCCTGGAAGCCCGGCAACGGATAAGTGTCGCAGGCCGCGTAGACCGGCTTGTCCTCCAGGTAAGCGGAGATGGTCTGCACGCCCACGCCGCAGGAGAATACCAGCACCGCGTCGGCAGCCTCGATCTCAGCCATATGCTTCGACAGGCGAAGCTTCATATTGTCCGGGTTGCAGATATAATCTGTGGTGATGATTCCCGTCACGCTTCCGGCCTCGGAAAGCTCCTTCTGGAACTCCTTTGCCTCTTTTCCCGGGAAATGAACCTCCTTGCAGCCCTCGCAGTTGATGATAAAGACCTTCTTTCCGTCTGTCAGCGACACAAGGGTTTCTTTTGCTTTCATTTCTGTAATCAACATATTACTTCATCCCCCTTACCGCCGCTTTTCCGGCCTTAATCTTCGTAACCAGCGGAATCTTGGAGGAGCAGATGTACTCACAGCACCTGCACTCTACGCAGTCCATGACATTCTTCTCCTTCATGCCCTGCCAGTTCTCCTCATCCGCGTATTTCGCGAAATACAGCGGGGACAGCTCCATGGGACATACGTCCATGCAGCGGCCGCACTTGATACAGGGCCGCTCCACCGTGTGATCGGTGTCTACGGCGATGATGCCGTTGGAGCCCTTCATGATCGGCACGTTCACATCCGAAAGCACGAAGCCCATCATCGGGCCGCCGGCCTTGACGGTGATATCCTCTCCGAGCTCCGCGTCACAGTAGTTCAGCAGATCTCCGGTATTCGTACCAATCTTTACGATAAAGTTACCCGGGTTCTTCACATGCTCGCCGGTCACAGTCACCACACGCTCGATCAGGGGCAGGCCCTTCTGGATGGCGTCGGAAATGGCCTTGGTGGTGCTGATGTTGCTCACAACGCAGCCCACATCCGCCGGCAGTCCGCCGCTGGGAACCTTTCTTCCCGTCACGCGCTTGATAAGCATCTTCTCAGCGCCCTGGGGATATTTCGTCTTCGCCACAACCACTTCGATATTTTCCAGATCCGCAGTCTTTTCCTTCATCAGTTCGATGGCGTCCGGCTTGTTGTCCTCGATGACAATCACGCCCTTCTCGGCGCCCACGGCCTTCAGAATCGCCTTCAGACCGTAAATCACGTCATCCGCGAACTCCAGAAGCACTCTGTGATCCGCTGTCAGAAGCGGCTCGCACTCGCAGCCGTTCAGAAGGATGGTATCCACCGGCTTGGCAGGCTTTAACTTCACAGACGTGGGGAAGCCCGCGCCGCCCATGCCGACGATTCCGGCCTCTTTTACGATCTCCACAATCTCATCCGGAGTCAGCTCCTCCAGGGACTTGTGGGGCTTTACGGACTCGTCCAGGGTGTTCTTTCCATCCGATTTAATCACCACAGACAGGCAGGTGCCTCTGGTGGCATGTCCGCGCTCTTCGATGGCGGTCACCGTTCCGCTCACGCTGGAATGTACCGGGGCGCTGATAAAGGCCGCCGGCTCGCCGATCTTCTGTCCCACCTTGACCGTATCTCCCACCTGCACCACAGGATTTGCAGGAGCGCCTGCGTGCATGGAAAGGGGAATCACGACCTCCGCCGGATCCGGGAAGCTCTTAAGCGCCAGGTGCTCGGTGCGCTCCTTGCGCTCTGTGGGATGAACACCGCCATAGTAGCCGTCCAGACGGTTCTCGCGGATGGACTTTACATAATCATTGACAAACTTATGGCTTACCTTAGAGTAATCGCGCAGCTGTACCGGCTGATTTAAAAACTCCTCCAGACGTCCCTGGGCTTTGAGTCTCTGGTAGATCTTCTCCCAGGCGCAGTCTCTGCTTTCATCTACTTCGCACTTGCCGTCCTTCGCGCCGCCGCACTGGCCGTTCACCAGGCTCTTGGAGCAGTCCACGATGGGGCAGATGCCGCCGGTCACATTCAGGTAACACTGGGCGCAGGCGTCGCACTTGCGCTCTGTCAGCGCCATGCCGTGCTTTCCTCTGTAATTCAGGGAATTGCTGGCCGCGTATACGGGTTTTCCTGCCAGATCCGCCACAGTCTGGATACCCAGTCCGCAGGAAATCACGATGACATTCTCCGTACCCTCCGGGATCATATCCTGAAGCTTCTTCTCCGTCTGCGTCTTATTGCAGAGGAAGTCTACCCTCGCGCTTCCCGTAACCGTCTTGCCATTCTCTGCGGCAAGCTTCTCAAATTCAGCGCACTCCGGTTCGTCAACCGTCTCAAATTCCTTGAAGCATTTGTTACAGGCAATGATGAACAGGTTGTCCTTACCGGCCAATAACGACACCAGTTCCTCTTTATCTTTCAGCCTGTACTTGGTATAGTTCTCCAATTGCTCACCTTCCTTAATATCATAATGATTCGCGAGCCTTTTCCTTATCTGTTTTTACCCTCTTCAGCCTATGTATGAACGCAGAAAAAACACGATATGGCCCTGCAATCGCTATCCACTTTAGCATAGCACAAATCCTTCCCATGATCCAGTAGAAAGATGTTATTTTCTCAAAGGTTTTTAACATTTTCCCCACCTCTTACCAGCCCGATAAATCCGGCTCCATCCGGGCTGTCCGCAATCAAAGCCGCTTCGCTTTTCAGCACACGCCAGGAAATTGCCAGATCCGCGCCAGGAAGCATCAGGTTCACAAGCGCCGCCAGCACCGATACTGTGCCGGGAAAGAGAAACAGAAGCAAAAAGTTGCCGCCGCCCAGGACAAGGAAAGGAAGGAGCGTGCCTATCAGATAGGCTTTGGCAGGGAGAACCGTCCGGCAGGCGCACATGGGAATGCCGCCGCGGAGGAAAAAGGCCACATCGCCCTTTTGCAGCCGGCCGGCCAGCTTCCATCCAAGGCCATGCAGAGCTTCGTGCAGAGGCACGCTGATCACGATAACCGCCAGCAGGATGAGACCGGTGTGATCCAGCAGCACAGCCCAGCGAAAGAGGAGCATCCGGTACAGTCCTCCGGCCAGCAGCACGAAGGGAAGGGCGGACAGACTCCCCCACAGGTAGGTCTGGGCGGCGGTCAGGGTATGGCCCTGTGCCCGCCAGCCCCGGGCCGTGAAGGCTTCCAGGTTCATGCGATCTCCTCCTTTCTTCCGGGCAGAGCCTTCAGGGCCGCCAGAGTAGCGTCCAGGTTGGCCCTGTGCCAGTTGGCGGTCTTCAACGGGCCGGAGCCCAGGATACCGGAGCCCAAGCCGCTCATGCCCACGGACAGCGTGCCGGAATGGCGCCACTCGCTCAGCTCCTTCTGCTGGGCGGACAGGGCGATCCGCCCCTCGTCGGTGTCCAGCTCGATGCGCCAGTTGAGCAAGTCCTCCTTAATCTCCACCTTATGAATGGTCTTGTAGGGAATTTCCAGGGCCACGTCCTTTTTCAGCATAAAGGACATCCGGCCGAAGGGAAGCAGCACCAGGGAGTCCTGGCACATCTGCAGGGCAAAAAACTCGTTAGAAAAGAGCCTGGCGATCCGCTCGCTCTTATTGGCGGGAGCGTAGGTGACGATAATAGCGCGGTCCGGGATTGGGGTGAAACCAGCTTCCTTAACATACTTGGTGACAAATTTTTCAGCAGGCATAACAGACATCTCCTTTTTATTTTTGTTTTATTCTTGTTTTGCTTTTGGTGTATCCTTGATGGTATGAGTATAGCAGACAATCAGGGGCAGCGGCCGTTTCTTTCGCCAATGGTCAGATTTCCTTCGCCAAATGCAAAGACGCGGCAGATCCTTTAAGATCTGCCGCGCTGTCTTTTGATTCCGCTGCCTTTTTATTCCTCTGTCTTTTTCCTGCGAACCAGAAAAATTCCTGCTGCCGCTGCAATCAGGAGCACTGGCGCCGCCCGGACAAAAATCCACTCCAGCACATGAAGCCCGACGCCGATCACGGCGGTTTCCGGATCGCCGTAATCCCACCCAAGATAGGGGCTGCCCCACAGAGCCAGAAGGACAAAGCCCAGCAGAAGGGCGGCGCAGACTGCCGCCAGCACGCCCTGCGCCCACCAGCGTAAGGCTCGCTTCCGTCTGGCCAGCTGCAGATTGACGACCTCCAGCTTGGCCGCGACTGCCTTCATATCATCGGCCGCAGGCGGAGACACCGTTTCCCCCAGCAGGGTACTCACCGGAGTCTCCAGAGCCTGAGATAATGCGATCAGCATGTCGGCGTCCGGGACAGACCGTCCCTGCTCCCATTTTGAGAGAGTCTGCCGCACCACATTCAGCTGTACGGCCAGCTCCTGCTGGGAAAGGCCCCGGGCTTTCCGGATGGCCCGAATATTTTCGTTGAGCATGAGAAATAACCTCCTTTTTGTCCTTTGCTGCCGTTATTGTAGGACAGAAGGGCCCGTTGCCGCAAGCAACGGGGATTCACATG
>CALWQJ010000070.1 GCA_944383645.1 uncultured Merdimonas sp. | reverse complement strand
CCCCCGGAGGAATTCAGAATCATCCGCGAAATTGTGCTGAAGCTGCTGGAAGCCTTTGCCCTGAAAAAATAGTTCAGGTGGAAAAGGCAAAGCCTCTTCCACCTGCTAATCATCCGTTTTTTCTGCTTCCTGCAATCTGCTGCAGAAAGCGTTTTGCAGCTCCTCCAGATCTCTTCCGGCCTCCTGGGCGGACAATTCATGATTTTTTGTAAGCCGGTACTCCTGCGCCGCAAGACAGGTCTCCAGAAGCTCCTCGAAGAGCTCTGACGGTGTCCGGCAGAGCACCGCTTCGATTTCATTCAGATATGGCGGCTCACAAAACAGCCTCGCATATCCCCACTTTGTATGGATGACTTCTATGCAGGGATCCCTCTGCAGATAATCATGAAATATCTCCAGGATCTTTTCAAATGTCACCATAGCAATCCCCCCTACTCATTTTCAATTATAATCCCCCATCCGTCTGCTGGATATTTATTGGTTACCTGTATTTTACTGATCTTTCTGGTTTTGTGCAAGTATTGCATCGGCATGTCAGGGGCTGCAGGGCGAAAAGCGGGGAGGAAACCGCTCATTTCCGGCAGTCTCCTCCCCGTTACCTTCTCTGTCCGTTTTATGTTGATAGAAATAGATCAGTTCTTCTCTTTCAGCTTGGCAAGCTGCTTCTTCAGCGCTTCAATCTCCGCGTCCTTTTCGGCAAGTGCGGAGTTCCTTTCCTGAAGCAGTACATCTTTTTCCTTCTCCGCCTTCTGTTTCTCTTCTTCCGCTTTCTTCACCTGCTCCCGCAGTTCATCCACATAATATTTCAGGCTGTTCTCATCCAGCATCCTCAACGCTTCCGACCACATTCCCAATACCTCCTCCGGCTTCCGGCGAAGCACCGCTATCTCCTGATAGATCTCTTCCAGCCACGGATATTCCCAGATCCACCGCTCCGCGTCTTTCAGGTTCTCCGTGGTCAACAGGGACAGCCATGCTTTCTGTTCGCTTTTCTTACCCTCAGTATACGGAATTTCCCGGAATACATCAAGGGCTATCAGGCAGAATTCCTTTCTTTGAAAATAGATAATTGGGAATTTCTTTTCAGCGAACTGCCGAAAAGACGCACCGAATGGTGCAGGAATATATTACCATAATTCACGTAATATTGTAAAGCATTTTTACAAAAATACAAAGAACCGCCCACACTCCTGCAGGCGGCTCTTACAAAACCAGTTTACTACAACTACATCTCCCCGAAGCACACCGTCTTTGCTTTCTCAAACTCGTAAAATTCTGACGGCACTTCCAGGTTTTCGGTGATCTTCACCTGAGCCTCCGGGGTCAGGGCCATCACCTGGTGCCAGATCCCCTTTTTCAGAACCACCGGCTTGTCCAGAACGAAGACCCGGTAATTCTCCGGATTTTCATGCTCCGCCACAAGAAGAACCGTGATGCCCTTCAGGGGCTCGAAGCTTTCCTTGGAGGTGGGATGGTTTTCCACCACCTTGATTTCTTTGGAGGAGTAGCGGAATACCGCTACCCTCCACGGCTGGTCTGTTTCCGTATCCGCAATGTAGAAAGTGTCACCATAATTTTCCGGAAATTCCAGCACTGTCCCGTAAGCTTTGAAATTTTCTGCCGTAATACTTTCCAGCCTTATCATAACAGCTCTCCCTTCGCCAGTTCCTTATAAATCCGGCAATTCTGGTGATTAAAGTCATATTCCAGAGCTTTATCAAAAGCCTGCACGGCGGCTTCCGGATTCGCAAGTCCGATGTTTGCAAGCCCCATCAGATAATAGCAGTGGGCTTTGTTCCTCTTATCCATGTCGTCCTCGAAAATCAGGAAGTCCGGAAGGGAGACCGCGAAAAAGTCGTTCTTTACCTGGTCGCGCAGGTGCCGCTCGCCGTAGTCCATCAGCTTATTGAAGCAGGCGTGGGCCTCCTTCGTCTTTCCAAGCTTCTGCTTTGCCAGACCCTTGTAAAGGATCATGTCCGCCGGCTGGTCGTAATAATACATGGCTCCCGCAGGCTCGTTGTCGCCAAGCTCCGCAAGCTCCAGGCAGCTGACCGCTTCCTCCGCTTTTCCAAGCTTTTCCTTCGCAAGGCCCAGATAATAGTAAATATTGTTGTCCTTGGTGCCCTCCAGCTTTCCTTCTCCCAGATTTTCCGGATAAACGAGAGCCTTCTCAAGGATTTCTTCCGCCCTGGCGTAACCGCCTGCCGCCATGGCCTTCTTCGCCAGCTCCAGAAGGGCGATCTTGTACTGTCCGGAAATGCGGCCTTCCGCGCCCTCCCAGGGACGGAAGGAATGTCCCATGATGATCTCGTACGCCTTTTCCGGCTTTCCCGCCAGATTGTAGAGGGTCACATACTCCAGCATGACGTCGTCGCGCTCTGCGATGATATCCTTATGGGACTCGTAAAGCTCCAGCCGCTTCTCGAAATCGACGCCCATCTTTTTGTAAAGCTGATCCAGCTCCAGCAGCACTCTGGCGTCCGTCTCGTCCAGGGAGAAGGCTTTCTCAAGCTCTTTCTTCGCTTTCTCCGGGTCGTTCTGCTTATTGTAATAAGCCAGAGCCAGGTTCCGGTGCGCCGTGGGATAGCTGTCGTCCAGCTCGATGGATTTCTCCCAGAGCCCTGCCGCCTTCTCAAACTGCAGCTTGTCATAGTACAGGCAGCCCAGATAATAATATGCCTTTGCCCCCTGGGGATTCGCGGCAATGGCTGCTTCCAGAACCGGGATATCCTCCAGCTTATTGGGGAAGCAGTACAGCGGGGATGCCGCCTCCGCCTGCCGGAAGGCCTCTGCAGCCTCCGCCTCCCGGCCCTGCTTCTGCTGGTAACGGCCTTTATAGTAGAAGAGCATCGGCCATTCTTCTGTGCATCCGCCCAGGACGGCCTCCGCCTCCCCGTAGAAGCCGGCCTCCGCGTAATCTCTGGCCGTCTGCAGATAGCTTTCGTGGAAATTCCGCATCAGCCTCTTCATTTCCGCTTTCACGGCTTCCTTTTCCTCCGCCGGGGCATTCAGCACGGCTTCGTATCTGGACACATAATCGAAGGGATCCAGCTCCAGATTCTCCTGGATCCAGGCTTTCGCCCTTTCCCCGCCGCCAAGCTTTCTCAGGATCGCCGCCTTTAAGCCGCGGGCCTTGATGTTGTGGCTGTTCTTTACCAGGCTCTTCTCCGCAAAATCCAGAGCCAGCTCGTACTCCCCTCTCCTGCAGGCGATGACCGCCAGATAATAGAAGGACATCTCCTGCTGTTCGCTGGTCCAGGTGGCTTTGTAAAAGCTGTCATAGGCTTCGTCATATTTTTCCTGGCAGAACTGGCAAAGCCCCAGATTGTAGTACGTCTCGCTGTCGTAGGGGTTGGGACTTCTCCAGGTCAGGCGTTTCAAAGCCGCCCGGAAATACTGCTCCGCGTCCGCGAAGCGGCCTCTGCGCAGCAACAGCATGCCGTAGGCGTTGTTGATGCGGATGTCGTACTTATCGCGCTTTAAGCCCTCCAGGTAATAGGGATCGGGCAGATAGGTGGCGTGGCGGTGCTGCTCGATGTGCTGGGCGGTCAAAAGCAGCTCCTCGTTGGTCATCAGCTCCTCCGGCTCCTTCGCGGCCTCCGCAGGCTTCGCAAGCTCCGGGATACCCTCGTCCTTCGGCTGGTACTCTGCCAGAAGCTCTCCGTCCGCGTATACCAGGGCCTGTATATCCTGGGGCTTTTCCGCTCCCACTGCGATGTCCTTGTCAAAGATATCCACTGGCGACAGCGCCACGCTCTCCCGGTAGACCTCCGCGCCCTGCCTGCGGATCACGATCTCCGCCTTTTCGTATCGCTGCGTGGCATATACGATCAGGTGCAGATGATCTGCCGCCGTCTCCAGATTGAGAGCCGCGTGGATGGTCGCGTTTTTGACTGCCCCCACCTTCTTGTAGGGCATGAAGTACTGCTTGAAGGTCTTCTCCTCAAAGGGCTTCAGCCAGGTGAAATCCGGCTGGTTCTCGGTAAACACCCCTGTCATCAGCTCGATGTAAGGGCCGTCCTCGTCCGTCAGGTTCCGATCCCAGGCCTTTCCGAAATCGCCGCAGCCCCAGGTCCACTGCTTCTTTCCCGGAGAGATATGGTGGTCCGCCACGTGGAGCAGTCCCGCCTCCTTCTGGTAATCATAGCCGCCCACAAAATCGTAATCGGAATGCTCCGCCATGTAGGAGGTTGGCACCGGAATATTCTTGTAGCGTGAGATGTCGACGCCCTCGCTGTAATCATGCTTGTAGTACACGCCTCTTGCGATGGGAAAACGGGACACGTCCCGCTTGCCATGGTCCATCACCGAATGCACATCCGGCGGGAAGATGGACTGGGTATGATCGTTGACCGCCACCGCCGGGTTCGCCCACCAGAGGAATGTCTGGGGCATGGAGGTCCGGTTGTAGAGCTGTCCGCGTATCTCGATATAGGCCTTTCCCGGATAAAGGGTGAATGCCGCGATTCCCTTGGTCCCATACATCTGATCCACATCGTTTACCAGCAGGGTTTTGCTGCCGTCCTCATTTTCCCGCAGCTGATAATCGGTCGGCATAAAGGTGGTCGGCCTGTGGTGCTGGGGCCAGTTGAACTCGATGCCGCCGGAGATCCAGGGGCCGGCCAGGCCCACCAGGGCCGGCTTGATCACGTGATTGTAATACACAAAATCATAGTCGTTGGTCTTGTCATAGGCTCTCTGGATCCGTCCGCCCAGCTCCGGCAGGATCACCACCTTCAGATATTCGTTCTCCAGAAAGACTGCCTGGTACTCCTTATCCTTTTTCTCATGGCTGATCTTCTCCGTCGTCGGATAGGGATAGACCTTTCCGCTGCTCCCCTGATAGACTCTTTTTTCCAGGAACATGGGATTCTTATCCGGTTCGCCCGCCTCGTAGGTGGGAATCGTCACCCTTTCCTCCCAGATTCTGACCTCGTTCATGTTCACGCATCCTTTCTCCATGTAAAATTTATTTATTATTTTTGTTTCATTATATCCGCATGATTCCTTTTATTCATTAGATTTTATTGCTCTTGCGTTTAAATAAATTGACTTTTGTTTCTTCCTTTTTTATAATTTTCTTATCACCAGAATCACAGGAGGAGTTCTCATGCGTTCACAGGAAGCCAAAGTCCTTCCGGAGTCGGACTATTACGTCTACGCGCCCAGCGCCCTGGCCGCCAGGCTGTACCTTTATCCCGCCTCCGTGGGATATTTTTACTACGACGCCGGCTACCGGATCCGCCGGAACCGTTTCGACAGTTTTCTTATCATGTTCATCGCCAAAGGCAGCTGCAGCGTCTCCATTCCCGGAAAGTCTTTCACTGCCCGGGCAGGCCAGTTCGTACTGCTGGACTGCTACCAGCCCCACAGCTACGGAAGCGCAGAGCCTTGGGACGCCCTGTGGCTCCACTTCGACGGACGGCTGGCCCGGGACTATTACGAAGAAATCATCTCCGGCCATGACAATCTGCTGGTGGCAGAAAATATGGAAAAGCCTCTGGCTCAGCTTCAGAAGATTTACGACGTATTCCGTACCTCCTCTAAAATACTCGAAGGGAAGCTTTCCGGACGAATCACGAAGCTTCTGGACAACTTCCTCTATTCGCCCGACGAGAACAGAGGCAACAAGATCTACGGCTCCACCATGGCGGACGCCATCTCCTACATCAACGAGCATTTTCAATGCGATCTGTCCCTGGAAACGCTGGCGGCTGAGGCGAACATGAGCCCCTACCACTTCACCCGGGTCTTTACGAAGGAGACTGGCATCACGCCCCATCAGTACCTTATTAAAACGCGCCTGTCCGCCGCCAAGTACCTGCTGAAATCCACGGAGACCTCCGTCAAAAACATTGCTTTCAGCACCGGCTTCCACAGCGAGACAAGCTTCTGCATCACCTTCAAAAAATGGGAAAACGTCACTCCCTCCCAGTACCGCCGGGAGACCCTGGAATAATACTCTATGGGAGCGGACGCGGGGCTGCTCCGGACGCTCCCATCTAAAAATGAGGGCCGCCGTTTTGGCAGCCCTCATTTTTTATATAAGTTGAAGAAACAGAATAACCTATGACTTACTCAGCGTCCTTGCCCATAACTTCCTTATAGTCGTCCGGAGTAACTACCACTGCGTCTACAGCTGTCTCCATCGGAACGTCCTCGCCGTTGATGAGGCCGAGAAGAACCTCTACAGAGCCCTCTCCTACTGCGGATGCCGGGAAGTATGCGGAAGCCTTCATGCAGGTTCCGTCAGCGCCCTTGTTGTTCCACTCGTCCTTGGCCATGTAAGCGCCAAGTCCTACGACGCAGGCGTCTTTGTCAAGTCCTGCGCTCTCAAGAGCGCGAACTGCGCCGATGCAGCCCTCTTCGTTCGCGCCTGTCACCAGCCAGGTCTTGATTTCCGGATGTCCGGTGATAACTGCTGCCGCCGCGGTATTTCCCTTGTCAGTCGTTCCATCGTAGTCCGCCTTGAAAATTCTCGCGGTGTCGAACTCCGGTACCAGCTCGGTGAACTTGTCATACTCGCCCTCAGCGCGCGGTACGCAGCTGGATACGGTGTCCATGGTCATAATCAGAAGGCCTACTTCCTCATTTTCAGCCAGGTCGTTCTCTTTTACGTAGTTGGCAAGCCACTCGCCGTTCGCCTCGCCGATCACGTAAGCGTTGATTCCTACCCAGGGAGCCAGCTTCTCGCCGGCCTCGTCCTGCAGAGCGTCGTCAGCTGCCACTACCGGGATTCCAGCCTCTTCGCACTTGGTAACGACTGCCTGGGACATGGTCTGGTCCGGCGTACAGGTGACGATACCGGAAGCGTTGTTCGCGATTGCGTTGTCGATGGCCTTCAGATACTCCTCCGGGTTCATCTTCGCGTCCACGTATACGAACTCTCCGCCCGCTGCCTCTACGGCTGCCTTGGCTGCGTCTCCCTCATCCAGGAACCAGGTCTGGTCTCCTGCCTTGTAGATACCGTATACCAGCAGATCGCCGCTGGCTTCCGTCTGGGCTGTCTCCTCTGCCGCTGCGTCCTCTGTGGCCGCTGCGTCTTCTGCTGCCGCGTCTTCTGTAGCTGCTGTGTCCTCTGTGGCTGCCGGAGCCTCTCCTGAGCTGCAGCCCGCCAGCATGGAAGCCGCCATGGTCAGTGCCAGCAATGTCGTTACAACCTTTTTCATCATGTTTCATTTCCTCCTTTTTTCTGCGCAGCCGCGCCGGCCGCGCTGTATACAAAGCACCTCTCCTGTGCAATGTTTCGTCTTCCATTTCCGGTTGCGCCCGGAAAGTTTTTTCGCGTCTATGCGCTTCTATGCGTTTCTCTTGCTTGCCGCGATGAGCTCCTTCTCACGTCTTTCCTTTCTGATGTAGTCGAAGGTCAGAGCCGCCAGAAGCAGGGCTCCCTTTGCCACGCTCTGCCAGAAGCTGGGCACGTTTACCATGATAAGGCCGGTTCCGAAGGCCTGAATCAGCAGTACGCCGAGCACGGTTCCGAACATGCTTCCCACGCCGCCTGCGAAGGATACGCCGCCCAGAATAACCGCGGTGATGGCGTCAAACTCCAGGTTCACGTTTGCGGATGGCTGGCCTGCGTTCATACGGGCCGCGAATACCACGCCGCCAAGGGCGGTCAGCACGCCGATGATGATAAAGGAAACGGTCACAATCCTTCTGGGATTCAAGCCTGCCAGCCGCGCCGCCTCAGCGCTTCCGCCGATGGCGTAGATGCTCCGGCCAAATCTGGTCCTCGCAAGGATAAATCCAAAGACGATGAAAGCGATGATGGTAATCCATACGGATACCGGAATGCTTAAGAACCGGGTGGTTCCGATTTTGATAAAGCTCTGGTTGCTGATGGCCACCGGACGTCCGTCGCAGATCAGCTGGGCGAAGCCTCTGACCATGGTCTGGGTCACCAGTGTGGCGATGAAGGCCTCCAGCTTGATGCAGTTGACCATCCAGGCGTTGAACAGTCCGCAGAGCACGCCGCAGCCAAGGGTCAAAAGAATCGCCACCGGAATCGGCAGTCCCCACTGCAGGAACAGAGCCACCGCCACGCCGCAGAAGGCGCACAGAGATCCGGGGGACAGGTCGTTCTGGCCCGCGATAATCAGGTATGTGTGGCCTACCGCCACGATGCCCACCAGGGAAGCCGCCACCAGAAGGTTGACGAAGTTCGTCCAGGTCAGGTAATTGGGGTTAATCGCCGTAAACAAAATAAACACTACGATGATTGCGCCGATCAGCACCAGGTTGTTTCCGCCTACCGCGGAGGCAAACCGTTTCAGCACATTTTCCTTTTTTGTATTTTCCATCTCACTTTCACTCCTTCTCCTCTATCATACCCATGCTCAAGAGCTTCGTCTCTGTGGCGTCCTTCGCCATAATCTCGCCGGATACCTTCAGCGATTTCATGACGATGATCCGGTCGGAGAGCCCCATGACCTCCGGAAGCTCTGAGGATATGAGAATCACGCCCAGTCCCTGCTTCGCGAATTCACAGATCATTTCGTAGAATTCCGACTTCGCGCCCACGTCGATGCCCTTGGTGGGCTCGTCCAGAATCAGCACCTTGGGATGGGTCGCCACGCCGCGGGCCACGATACACTTCTGCTGGTTGCCGCCGGACAGCTCCACAATCTTCTTATCCGGAGAAGGGGTCTTGATGCGGAAATTTTTGATGCCGTCGTCTGCCTCCTTCGCCTCCTTTTTCGCGCTGATAACGCCAAGCTTATTGGAATGCTGCTTCATCAGGGAAATGTTAATATTTCCCGCCACGCTCAAATTCGAGATGATGCCCTGGAGCTTCCGGTCCTCCGGCACCAGCACGATGCCGTTCTCCATGGCCTCCTTGGGCGAATGGTTCACGATCTTCTTTCCTTCCAGGTACACCTCCCCGGTTCTCATGGGATCGGCTCCGATGATGGCGCGCATCACCTCAGTCCGGCCCGCTCCTACCAGTCCGGAGAAGCCCAGCACCTCGCCTTTATGTAAGGTAAAGGACACCGGCTTTACATAGTCGGAGGATACGTCCTTCACCTCCAGGAGAACGTCTCCGATCTCCTTATTCTTGTCCAGCTTCGCGTAGATATCGCCAAGATCACGGCCTACCATCATCTTGATCATATCCTTCTCGTCCGTTTCTGCCGTCACCACGGTGTCTATGTAGCGTCCGTCCTTGAAAATCGCCACCTTATCTGTGATTCTGCGGATCTCGTCCATCCGGTGGGATACGTAAATCACAATCTTTCCCTGAGCCTTCAGCTTTTCAATCACTGCGAAGAGGCTGTCAATCTCGGCGTCGCTTAAGCTGGCCGTAGGCTCGTCGAAGCAGATGACCTTCAGGTTGTCCCGGCTGTACGCCTTCATAATCTCCACCATCTGCTGATAGGCGATGCTTAAGTCCTTCACCTTGGTGGAGGGTGAAATCGGAAGCCCGAAATCCTCGATGATTTTCTGGGCCATCTGATTTGCCTTTGCGGTATTGATCACGCCGAATCTGTTGGACGGCATTCTTCCCAGATAAATATTTTCAGCCACGCTCAGCTCCAGCAGAATCTGCCGTTCCTGATAGATGACGCTGATGCCTTCCTCGATGGCTTCCTGAGGCGATTTGAAATGCTTCTGTTCCCCGTTCAGAAGATACTCTCCGGCGTCAGGCTTGTAGTCTCCGTTCAACACCTTAAGCAGAGTGGATTTTCCCGCCCCGTTTTCCCCGAGAAATGCCAGCACTTCGCCCCCGTAGGCCTTAAAGCAGATGTCATCCAGCGCTTTCACACCCGGAAAATACTTGGAAATATGTTTAAATTCCAAAACGCTTTCCATGTCCTTCTCCTTTCCGTATATTTATCTTTCTTGCTATATCATATCCAATATTTATCGGCTGTTCATTATTATTTATTGCTGTTTTATTTAAAAAAACTGTTCTGTTATGAAGCATGCTTCTCAAGAACACACTTCTTTGCCGTCTCCGCTGCGGAGGCCGCGTCCGGCGTATAGTAGTCGGCGCCAATCTCATCCGCAAACTCTTGGGTGATCGGAGCTCCGCCGATCATCACGATATATTTTCCGCGCAGTCCCTTTTCCTTCAAAAGCTCAATGGTTTCCTTCATATTTCCCATCGTGGTAGACAGAAGCGCAGACATTCCAATCACATCTGCCCCCACCTCCTCTGCTTTCTCCACAAAGGTTTCCGCAGTCACATCTACCCCCAGATCGACGACCTCGAAACCGGCTCCCTTGAACATCATAGCCACCAGGTTTTTGCCGATATCATGAAGATCCCCTTTGACCGTACCCAGGACGACCTTGCCCACAGACTCGTTTCCGACCTCTACCAGGAGCGGTTCCAGAATTGCCAGACCCACATTCATGGCGCGGGCAGAAATCAGCACGTCCGGCACGAAGATCTCCTCCCTTTTAAATCTTCCTCCCACGACTGACATTCCAGACAGGAGTCCGTCGTTCAAAATCACTCTCGGATCATATCCTTCATCCACCGCCTGCTGTACCAGCGCCTTTACGTTTTTTACCTTTCCCTTCTGCAGAAGCTCTGAAATTTCCTCTATAATTGCCATCACGTTTTCCTCCTGTTTGCTGTTTGCTGTTTGCTTTTTACCTGTTTATCTGCCGCAGTAAAATTCTTCCGCCGCCTCGAAAAACGCCTCCAGATTCTTCATGGGAGTCAGAGGCGGAATATCGCAGCCGCTCGACAATACAAAATTCTTATAATGGCTGCATCTCTCCAGCAGCCCTCTGGTCTCTTCCTTTATTTTCTCCGGACTGCCGTTTCGCAGTACGCCCACCGGGTCGATATTGCCGATAATCAGCCGGTCCGAAGGAAGGCTTTTCAGCATCTCTTCCAGGTCGATGGCGTTTCCGAAGCTGTACGCCCGCACGTTCATGGCCGCCAGCTGCTTTTTCAGCGGCAGCACCGTTCCGCAGTTATGGTATACAAAAAGACAGCTTTCATCCTCCACAGCCGCCCTCACGCGCTCTACGTAAGGGTTAGAAAACTCCTCCATCAGGTCCGGAGACAGAAGCCCGGCCGCCGGCTCCGCCATGACGATTCCATTCGCTCCGGCCTCTTTCAGGGCCTTTGCGTAGGAAATCAGAAAAAGCGTGGCCTTTTCCAGCACAGTCTCTACCATCTCCGGCTCCAGCCTGCACAGAATCATGATTTCTGTCATATCCAGGAGGCGTCCTGCCAGGGAATAGGGGCCGATGATGCCTGCCAGCACCGGACGGTCCGTGATCATCCCGCAGGCTTCCCGGATTCCCTTCACGCACTCGCCGGTCCGGCCCGTTCCCACTTCCGGAACCTGCAGGGCATTCGCCTGATCCTCGTCCTCGATCATGGCTCCGTGCATAGTCGGCACCTCGTCGGGGCTGTAGAGCACCTTCGCTCCGAAGGCTTCTGCCTCCACAGAAAGATCCATCAGGCTGAAGGCAGCTCCTGTGGGGAAGCTGTCCGCAATCGCTTTCATGCACAGGGCCTGCAGATGTCCGTCGTTCACCAGCTCCTCCACGTTCCTTCCGATCAGCTGCGTTCCCGGAAAGGACAAGATCGGAAGTGCCTTCTTCTTTTCATCTTCCAGCTGCCTTTGCAGCCACTCATCCATGTTATATTTCATTTCTTCCTTCTCCTTCTACGCCAAAGCAGCATTCTGTCCGAAACTATTTCTTATAGGCGCGGCAGGCCTCTGCATAGGCCAGAATATTCTCCAGCGGCACCTCTGGCTCCAGCATGTGGGTCGGCGCCACAAAAAGCCCGCCTTTCTCTCCGGCAATCTCCAGGTTTCTCCAGACTGCCTCCTTTACCTCCTGCGGCGTTCCCTTGGGCATCACGGTCTGGGTTCCGATAGTTCCGTGGAAGGAAATCTGATCGCCATATTTTTTATAAATCTCCTCAAAATCCATGCACTCGCTCTGAATCGGGTTCAGCACGTCGATGCCCGCCTCGATCAGGTGCGGAATCAGCGGCTCCACAAAGCCGCAGGAATGGTAGAAGATCAGGATATCCGGGTTTACCGCCTTCACTGCGTCGATAATCTTTTTCAGCCTTGGCTTGATCCAGTCACAGTACAGCTCCTCGCTCATCATAATTGTGTGCTGCATTCCGATGTCGTCTCCCAGAAACAGGACGTCCACGCCGGCCTTCGCGTAAGACAGGGCCCGGATCATGGAAAGCTCCGTCACCTTGTCAAAAAGAAACTCTGCCTTCTCGTCCTCCATCATCATATCGCAAAAGAGCTCTTCCATACTTCTCATATACCAGGCGCATTCCCAGATGGTCATCTGCATATCCCCCAGGGCGATCAGATCCCGCTCTTTGATTTTCCGCACCTGTTCCGCCTGATGGGAGCCGTCCGCGGAGGCAAAATCCGGATAAGGATAATTCTCCAGTTCTTCCAGAGTCTTCGCATGTTCCAGCGGATGGCGCATATAGGTCATGTGCATGCTGTTCGGTGATTTCTCATGTCCCACGCCCCAGATATCGATATCCGCCCCTTCAGCCAGCGGTTTCTTTTCATAATACTTCCGGTATTTCTCCACATCGTGATCCTGTAATTTCAGGTCGTCGACTCTGCGCCAGGGCATTCCAAAATACTCCTCATAGTCCTCCGCGCCCAGTTCCTTTCGGCACACCTCCTGCAGATGCGGGCAGAGAACGAATTCCACCGGAACTCTCTCGTAGCCCTGGCGTCTTAACAGGGACAGAAAATTTTCTCTGTTCGTCATTTCATGCTTCCTCCTCTTTCTCTTCTTCTATCGTGCAGCGTTCCTCCGCCGTAGTTCCCTTCCACAAATTCCGGTACTCCATCGGCGTCATCCCCGTATACTGCCGGAAAATCCGGCAAAAATACTGGGAGCTGTTGAAGCCTGTGGCAGCCGCGGTCTCTGTCACTGTCCCGCTGCCGGACCAGAGCAGCTCCTTCGCCCTCTCAATTCTCAGGGAAATGATATACTGGCTGCAGCTGATACCCGTCTCTTCCTTGAAGCACTTACGGATATAGCGGGAACTGTACCCAAATCTTTCTGCCAGTTCCTCAATACTGATGTCATACGCATAATTTTCATTGATGTAACCGATGAGCCTTTCCATCTTCCCGCTCTTTCGCTGTCCATTCTTGTCAATCTGCGCCGACAGTTCCAGGAACAGCAGCAGAAACAGCATTTTCATTGCTGTGTCCGCCAGTTCCGCGCCGCCGCCGGTCCGGTAGAGTCTTCCAATCCCCTCTATCAGCTCTCGGACTTCCTCGCTGTCCGTCAGCTTGTGGTAACGGGCCGGCCGGAATACCGAAAGACTTTCCTGCAAATCCTCTGGGACGCTCACGTAATATTCCACCTGAGCGATTTGGCAACCCTCTCCCTTATCGACCATGAACCAGTGCGGAACGCCCTTATAGACAATAATGCTGTCCCGCTCCTTCAGGGGCACAAACTCTTCCCCCACGCCCATAATACAGTGGCCCGATTTGATGTACACAATCTCGGTCTCTCTGTGGTTGTGCCGCTCGAAGCGGTAGCTTTTCACAAAACGGAACACTCCCGCCTTCCGAATTTCCAGCTTCAGAGACTGCTCCATCAGCATTTGTGCAATTTTCTCTTCTATTTTGCTCATCTGTTACCTCTCTTCGTCTATCATACCTATGTATTCCCGGGTTTTCTTCCATTTTGCGGTATGGATTTCATTTTTTTGTGTATAAAACGGAACTTCTCTGTGAATAATACCAGTTTTGAAACGTGCGCCGCCAGGCACGCCAGACAAAATGGAAGGCAGTCCCGCAGGCTCCCGGCTTTTTCAAAGCCCAATCCTGCAGGGGACTGCCTCCCCTTTTGCCTCTTCTATCTATTCCATAGCTTTGGTAAAATACAGACAGAAAGGAGGCCGTCTCCACTTCCGACTGCCTCCTCATAAATTTCACTCTAACAGATATTTCACGCCCAGGTCATACTGCTCCTGTCATTTCTGTTCCTTCTTCTCCTCGTGATACTCCTTCTCCGTATTCACGCTCCAGATATTCTTCTTATCTTTTCTGCCGCTTAAGATATTGCCCACCGCCTCGAAGGAGGTAGCCATGGAGTGATCCATGTTGTTGTAGCGGTGCTGGCCGTTCCGGCCCACGCAGTAGAGGTTCTCGAAGGTGTCCAGGTAGGCGATCAGGTCGTCGATGTGGTCGTAGGTGTCGAAGTACGCCGGGTAGGCTTTCTTCACCCGCTCCCGGTGGGAATCCAGCACGTCGCGCTCGCTGGTGATGACGCCCATCCGGATGAGCTCGGCGATGCCGAATTTCACCCACTCTTTCTCGCTCATATTCCAGTATTTATCGCCCTCGTCGCAGAAATACTCAAGGCCAATCCAGACGGTGTGATCCGGATCCTTCACAAGATAAGGCGACCAGTTATTGAAAATCTGAATGCGGCCCAGCTTCACGCCCACATCCTGCACGTAGATCCAGCAGTCGGGAACGATATTTCCCAGGGTCTTCAGGTCTGTCTCATTCTTCAAGTTCAGCTTATCCACCAGCAGGCCCACCGTCACAAAGTCACGGTAGGGAAGGCCCGCGGCGATGGCCGCGATCTCCTCCGGCACGTCGTTCATGCCTGCCGCCAGATCCTTGATGGGCATGGAAGAAATAAAGATATCCGCCTCTTCCGTGTACTCCTGTCCATCCTTCTCATAAGTCAGGCTCTGCACCCGTCCGTCCGCCGTGTGGAGCCCCACGACTCTGCAGCCCTTACGGATCTCGCCGCCCATGGCCTCCACCTCGGCGGCAGCCGTCTCCCAGAGCTGTCCGGGACCATACTTCGGGTAGTTGAATTCCTCGATGAGAGAAGTCTGCACCTGGTGCTTGTCCTGCTTCTTGGGGGACAGCTTCTGCAGGTTGTCCTTCAGGATGCCCATGATGGAAAGCCCTTTGGTGCGCTGGGCGCCCCAGTCGGGAGCGATCTCCCGGGGATGGCGTCCCCAGAGCTTCTCCGTATAGCCCTCGAAGAACATGGAATAGAGCTTGCGTCCGAAGGAATTGATATAAAAATTCTCCAAGGAATCCACCGGCTTCTTCACAAATACGGTCTTCAGATAGCTGAAGCCGGCCGCCATGGTGGTGGCAAAGCCCATGTTCCGGATGGTCCGGGCGTTCATCTTGACCGGATAATCAAAAAATTTCTTATTGTAATAGATGCGGGACACCCGGTTCCTGGTCAGCATGACCCGGTCTTCCTTCTCCGGATCCGGTCCGCCTTCCTTCAGGGGCACGCTGCGGCCCAGCTTCTTATCGTCATAGGAGGGCTGGCCCTGCAGGGGCATGATCTGATCCCACCAGGCGGTTACCCGGTCGTCCTTGGAGAAAAATCTGTGTCCTCCGATATCCATCCGGTTCCCATTATAACGCACGGTGCGGGAAATGCCGCCGATCTCCTGGCTCTCCTCCAGCACCAGAACCTCATACTCATCTGACTTCTTTAACAGTTCGTACGCCGCCGTCACACCTGCCGGGCCGGCGCCGATGATTACCGCTTTCTTCATCTGAAGCTCCTTTTTCTTCTTCACACTTTAGTATTCTCTGATTAAGACTGC
>CALWQJ010000069.1 GCA_944383645.1 uncultured Merdimonas sp. | reverse complement strand
GAGGCGGCCCGGGCTTTGGGCTATCCCCTCCACCTGGGCGTGGTGCAGTGCAAGGACAGCTTTTACGGCCAGCATTCCCCCAAGAAGTCCCCGGTATCCTATGAGCTTTTGCAGAAATGGGAGAGCTGGAAGCGCCTGGGAGTCAAGGCCAGCGAGATGGAGTCCGCCGCCCTGTTTGTGGTGGCTGCGGCCCTGGGCTGCCGCTGCGGCGCCTGCTTCCATGTGATCTGGAACCAGGAGCGGGAGTCCGCCGGGCTCGACCAGGATATGAGCGAGGACACTTCCCGGGCCGTAAAGGTGGCTGTGGAGGGACTGAAGCGCCTGATCGAAGCGGATCGAAGGGCGGGAAAGGGCGCCTGACGGGAGCGGACCGCGCCGGGCGGCAGGAACGGCGCGGGGGTCTGAAAAAGAAGGCTCCGGCATAGAGTGTAAGCAAAAAGAGGAACGGAAGGCTTACCGTGCAGGAGCTGATTATTTCACTGATAGAACAGTATGGATACGCGGGCATCTTTTTTCTGATTGCCCTGGAGAATCTCATTCCGCCGATACCGTCGGAGGTCATCCTGACCTTCGGCGGTTTTTTGACGCTTGGTACAGGCCTTGGGGTGCCGGGCGTAATAGCTGCCGCCACTTTGGGCTCCCTGGCCGGAGCCGCCGTGCTCTACGGGGCGGGGCTTCTTCTTTCCAAAGAAAGACTGAAGAAAATCGCGGCGGGGCGGGCAGGAAGGCTGCTGGGCCTTCAGGCGGAGGATGTGGAAAAGGCGGACGCCTGGTTCCGGCGGACGGGGACGAAGGCCGTGTTTTTCTGCCGCTGCGTGCCGGTGGTGCGCAGCCTGATATCCATTCCGGCCGGCATGAGCCGTATGAGGCTGCCGCAGTTCTTCCTTTATACGGCTGCGGGTTCCCTGATCTGGAACCTGCTCCTGGTATCGCTGGGGGCTTTTATGGGAGAAGCCTGGGGGCGCATCGCGTATCTGGCAGGAGAGTACGCCCATGTGATGCTGATTGTGCTGGGAATCAGCGCGGCGAGCGGCGTTCTCTGGCTGCTGGGGAACCGGAGCAGCCGGACAAAAGGAGGAAGCTGTAAAAATTAAGAATTTCTGAAGCCGTCCTCCGGGCCGGGCGCGGGGCCCCGTGGTAATTTGTGGTATTTTCGGGTGGGGACAACTATATCTTGTAGATGCGAAGATGCGTGAGACAAGATATAGTTGTCTTCTTTTTTTGTGCACTTTTCACAGAAAAACCCCTTGATTTTTAAGAAAAATTAAGATATCATGAACTCATGAGTGGTGAATCGTGGGGATTGGTGGTTTCAGAGTAAAGAAAAGTGGTGATTAGAAGCTCTGAACCAGGTGAAAGAGGGGTGAAGGCCATGTTCCGGGGCGAATACAGTCATACGGTAGATGCCAAGGGCAGGCTGATTATTCCTTTGAAGTTCCGGGAGCAGCTCGGTGAGGAGTGCATCGTCACCAGAGGGCTGGACGGCTGCCTTTTCATCTTTGAATCAGGCGAATGGGAGGCCTACGAGGAAAAGCTCCGGAAGCTTCCGATGACGAATAAGAATGCCCGTTCTTTCGTGAGGTTCCTGTCAGGAGGCGCCACTCCCTGTGAGTTTGACAAGCAGGGGAGAATTTTACTGCCCGCGACCTTGCGTAAGTTTGCGGGGATTGAAAAGGATGTTATCCTTGCCGGACTGCCGAACCGGATCGAGGTCTGGAGCGAACAGAAGTGGAACGAGAACAATAATTACGAAGAGATCGATATGGATGAGATCGCAGGACATCTGACAGAGCTTGGCCTGGACATCTAAAGAGCCGGAGGGAGCCTATGGAATTTTCACATGTATCCGTTTTGCTGAACGAGACCATTGAACAGCTGCATATCCGGCCGGACGGGATCTATGTGGACGGGACTCTGGGCGGAGGCGGACATTCCTATGAGATCTGCCGGCGGCTTTCAGAAAAGGGACGCCTTGTCGGCATCGACCAGGACGCGGACGCCATTGAGGCGGCGGGAAAGCGCCTGGAGGAATTCCGGGACCGCGTGACGATTGTCCGCAGCAATTACTGCGATATGCGCCAGGTGCTCCAGAAGCTTGGCATCGAGAAGGTGGATGGGATTGTCCTGGATCTGGGCGTCTCCTCTTACCAGCTGGACGCGGCGGAGCGGGGCTTCACCTACCGGGTAGACGCGCCCCTGGATATGCGCATGGATCAGCGCCAGACGAAGACTGCGAAGGATATCGTGAACGGCTATTCGGAGGAGGCTCTCTACCGAGTGATCCGCGACCTGGGAGAAGAGAGGTTCGCGGGAAATATCGCGAAGCACATTGTGGCGGCGAGAGCGAAGAAACCGATCGAGACGACGGGGGAGCTGACGGAGATTATCCGAAGCGCGATTCCGGCGAAGCTGCGCGCGGTGGGAGGCCACCCGGCCAAGAGGACCTTCCAGGCGATCCGCATCGAGCTGAACCATGAGCTGGAGGTTCTGAAAAGCTCCCTGGACGATATGATTGATCTGCTGAATCCGGGCGGAAGGATCTGCGTGATTACCTTCCATTCCCTGGAGGATCGGATCGTAAAGACTATTTTTAAGACGAATGAGAACCCCTGTACCTGCCCTTCAAGCTTTCCTGTGTGTGTGTGTGGTAAAAAACCGAAGGGCAGGGCAGCCGTTAAAAAACCGATTCTTCCGGGTGAGGAGGAATTAGAGAGAAACAAAAGGGCCAAAAGCGCGAAGCTTCGCGTTTTTGAACGGATTTAGGAAAGGCCGGAAAACGGATTATGGCGGAGATCAGAAGCATTTACACGGACAAAAGAAAAAATGACAGCAGAGGAAGGACAGGCTATGTAGAGGGGGCGGCTGTCCGTAAGCTTCAGAGCAGCGCGGCGCCTGCCCGGGAGGACAGACGCGCCCGTCAGGAAAAACGGCAGAGGGCGCAGCAGCGCCGGGCAGGCCAGAGGCAGGCGCAGGGCCTGGGACTCGGATATGTGGTTTTTCTGGCGGCAGCCTGCGCGCTGACCATGTGGGTCTGCGTCGGATACCTGCAGCTTCAGGCAGATAACACGGCGACCATGAAGAGTATCGCGGCGCTGGAGACGCAGCTTTCCGATTTGAAGGAAGACAACGACGATGAATACAACCGGGTAGTCACATCCGTGGATCTTGAAAAAATCCGGGATATCGCCATCAATGAGCTGGGCATGGTATATGCGCAGGAGGACCAGGTTGTGCTGTATGACAGCGAGGGAAGCGACTACGTGAGGCAGTACGCGGATATCCCTGAGGAAGAGAGTGGACTGAAAGACTTACTGGGCACGATCAGCAGGTGACAGGTTTGAGTGATGAGAGAAGAAAGAGAAGACGCCGTCAGGCGCTTCTGAAAGACCGGATGAAACGCAAGCTGGCACTATTATTTTCCATAATAGTGCTTGCTTTAATTGCGGTAAATGTGCGTCTGGCCTATATCAATAAGACAAACGGAGAGAAATTTACGAAAAAAGTGCTGGCCCAGCAGGATACGAACAGCACGCTGCTCCCCTACAGGCGGGGAGACATCCTGGACCGGAACGGCACGATTCTGGCCACCAGCGAAAAGGTGTACAACCTGGTGCTGGACGCCCGGGTGCTGGCCGAGAATGAGGAGCAGTTTCCGGACAGGGGCTATGTGGACGCTACGCTGCAGGCCCTGGTCCAGTGCTTCGAGCAGCTGGACGCGGCGGAGCTGCGCGCCACTTACAATGAAAATACAGGCAGCAGCTATGTGGTCCTGCTGCGGCAGCTGACAAAGGATGAAATTTCTGCTTTTCAGACCCTGCAGGAGGATGAGGAAGCCGGAGCGAAGATCAAGGGCGTCTGGTTCGAGGACTCCTATATCCGCCGCTATCCCTACAATTCCCTGGCCTGCCATGTGCTGGGCTATACCGTGACGGGAAATCAGGGGCAGACCGGCATCGAGCAGGAGTACAGCGAGACCCTGAACGGCACGAACGGAAGAAGCTATAAGTATCTGAACGAGGATCTGGAGCAGTCCACGAACGTGCGCCAGCCTACGGACGGGCACACAGTGGTATCGACTATCGACGCGACCCTGCAGGGAATCGTGGAGAAATATATCGACAAATTCATCACGGATTATACGAACAAGAATGTGGAAGGACCGGCGGCGAAGAATATCGGCGTGGTGATGATGAATCCCCAGAACGGCGAGATCCTGGCCATGGCTACGGACGTGGACTATGATCTGAACAATCCGCACGACCTGGTGGAGAACGGCTATCTCTCCCAGGAGCAGGAGGATGCCATGTCGGAGGAGGAGCTTCTGGACGCCAGGAACCAGATGTGGAGGAATTTCTGCATCAGCGACGGCTATGAGCCGGGATCGACCGCCAAGCCCATGGTGGTGGCGGCGGCCCTGGAGCTGGGCGTAGTCTCGGATTCTGATACCTTTCTCTGCGACGGCGGACAGACGGTGGTGGAAGGACAGCCGAGAATCAAATGCGCGAAGCGGGCGGGCCATGGCATCATCACGCTGGAGGGCTCTCTGATGTTCTCCTGCAACGACGCGCTGATGCAGATTGGAACCAGGCTCGGCTATGAGAATTATCTGAAGTATCAGGAGATCTTTAACTTCGGCCTGAAGACGAATATCGATCTTCCCGGAGAGGCCAATAACGCCTCGACGGTATTCAATTCGGATACGCTGGGCGTGACGGAGCTTGCGACCAGCTCCTTCGGACAGGGCTACAATGTAACCATGGTCCAGCTGGCTTCTGCCTTTTCCTCTGTGATCAACGGCGGCTATTACTATCAGCCCCATGTGGTGAAGAAGATTCTGGACGCGGACGGCGGGACCGTGGAGACGAAGAACGCCACTCTGGTGCGCCAGACGGTGTCGGAAAAGACCTCCGCCCTGATCCGCCAGTACCTGTACCATACCATGTATGGTCAGGCGGATTCCAATGGGAACAACGCCACCGGACGGAACGCCCGCGTGGCAGGTTACTCCATGGGAGGCAAGACCGGGACGGCCCAGAAATTTCCGCGATCCGCAGGAAAATATCTGGTATCCTTCATCGGCTTCGCGCCTGCGGACAATCCCCAGGTGGTCTGTTACGTGGTGGTGGACGAGCCGAACGCGGCAGATGCGACCTCCCAGGCCAGCAGCTCCTATGCCCAGGAGATCTTTAAAAACATCATGAAGGAGGCCATGCCCTACCTGAATATCTACGCGACGGAGGAGATTCCCGCAGATATGCAGGACGAGGTGGACGCCGAGAACGCCGCGAAGGAAGAGGCTGAGGGCGCGCAGGAGGGAGAAGACGCGGAAGGCGGAGAGGAAGAGGAGCTTCCGGAGGGCACGCTCATTGATCCCAATACAGGCGAGACGGTCGTCATGCCGACGGAGGAAGACCTTGCGGACGAGGAGGGCGGCGAGATTCCGGACAGCATCGGAAGCCCCATTCTCGGCAATGAAGATGAACAAAACGAAGATGAGACGGCTGTGATTTCCGGAGGCGGCGAAGAGGCTGCCGGGGAATGACAGCTTCCCGCGGGAATAAATCGTAAGACCCCATAATAGGCTGTAACAAACCGTTTATGGGGTCTTTTCATGTATCCGAAATGCAAAACCTATAACCGGAAAAAGATTCTGATCGTGTTCCTGGCCTGCTTTCTGATGATGGCGGGGCTGACGGCCCGCCTGGTGCAGCTGATGATTTTTGAATCGGAGTATTATCAGGAGCTTGCTAAGGATCTGCACGAGCGGGAGCGGAGCATCAAGGCTGCCCGGGGAAAAATCGTGGATTCTTCCGGCACGGTGCTGGCCACGAACCGGACTGTCTGCACGGTTTCTGTGGTACACAGCCAGATCGAAGATCCGGAAAGCGTCATAAAGGTGTTAAGCAGCGAGCTGGGCCTTGCGGAGGAGGACGTGCGTAAGAAGGTGGAGAAATACAGCTCCATCGAGCGGATCAAGGCCAACGTGGATAAGGAGATCGGGGATCGGATCCGCGCCTATGAGCTGGCAGGGGTGAAGGTGGACGAGGATTTTAAGCGGTATTACCCCTACGGGAGCCTCGCCTCCAAGGTGCTGGGCTTTACGGGCAGCGACAACCAGGGCATCATCGGCCTGGAGGTCATGTATGACGAATATCTCCAGGGGATCGACGGGACGATCCTGACGGAGACGGACGCCCGGGGCGTGGAGATCGCCGACGCGGGGGAGGAGCGGGTGGAGCCGGTCCCCGGAAACGATCTGTATGTGAGCCTGGACTACAATATCCAGCTCTACGCCCAGCAGGCGGCCTTAAAGGTTCTGGAGGAAAAGCAGGCTGCATACGTCTCAATTCTGGTTATGAATCCCCAAAACGGGGAAATCTATGCCTGTGTGAACGTGCCGGAATTTGATCTGAACGATCCCTTTACCCTGAACACCAATACAGACACCAGCCAGCTTACTTCCAAGGAAAAGGAGGATCTGCTGAACCAGATGTGGAGGAACCCCTGCGTCAACGACACCTACGAGCCGGGCTCCACCTTTAAGACGGTCACGGCCGCCGCGGCCCTGGAGAAGGGCGTGGTGTCTCTTACGGATACCTTCAGCTGTCCTGGCTTCCGGATCGTGGAGGACCGGAGGATTCGTTGCCATAAGGTGGGCGGCCACGGGACGGAGACCTTTGTGCAGGCCATCGAGAATTCCTGCAACCCGGTGTTTATCGACATCGGGCAGCGCATCGGCGTGGAGGATTTTTACCACTATTTCCAGCAGTTTGGCCTGATGACAAAGACCGGCA
Organism: uncultured Merdimonas sp.; assembly: GCA_944383645.1. GTDB lineage: Bacteria > Bacillota > Clostridia > Lachnospirales > Lachnospiraceae > Laedolimicola. Next base: position 8,811 of record CALWQJ010000069.1, on the reverse strand, counting down.
TCGACATTCCCGGGGAGGCCGGAACCATCATGCACAAGATGGAAAACATCGGAGCCGTGGAGCTGGCGACCATCTCCTTTGGCCAGTCCTTCCAGATCACGCCCATCCAGCTGGCCACGACGGTGAGTTCCATCATCAACGGTGGCACCCGGGTCACGCCGCATTTCGGCGTGGAGATCCGAAATGGAGAGGGAGAGCTTCTGAAGCGCTTCCGCTATGAGACCACGGAAGGGATCGTGTCGAAGGAAACCTCGGAAACCATGCGCTTTCTTCTGGAAAAGGTCGTGTCGGAGGGCGGCGGGAACAAGGCCTATATCGAGGGCTACCGCATCGGAGGGAAGACGGCCACCTCCCAGACCCTGCCCCGGGGAACGAACAAATACATTTCCTCCTTCGTGGGCTTCGCCCCGGCGGACGATCCGCAGGTTCTGGCCATGTGCATCATCCACAATCCCCAGGGCGTCTACTACGGCGGCACCATAGCGGCCCCGGTAGTGCGGGATATTTTTGAAAATATTCTGCCATATTTGGGGGTGGAATCCACCAGTTACTATTCACAGCCGATTCAGAAATGATAACAGAGGTGTCGTGCTCGCATGTAAGCCTCTGTTATCATTTCTGAATCAGGACTGTGAAGCAGTCACCCCACCCACATAAGCAGTCTTAGCTCCGTAAGGAGCGGGACTGGAGCCCAGGAGGGGCGACGAGTGCGCATGTGGGTGGGGCGGCTGTGAATAGTAACGGCCGGCGCCGTATCCTCAGAGGAAGCTGCAGACAGGGACAGCGATACGTAAAACAGTTGCACAGCGGTGGCAAAAGGCTTATAATGCTGGTGTGCCGGCGGGAAGCCGTGCTTAAGAAAAAGACCTGAGAGGTAAACGATTATGAATGCTGCGATCATATTGCCGATACTGATTTCCTTTGCCATCAGCGCGGCCCTGGGGCCGGTGGTGATTCCCCTGCTGCGCCGCCTGAAATTTGGGCAGACGGAGCGGGACGACGGGCCCAAGAGCCATCTGAAGAAGACGGGCACGCCCACCATGGGCGGCCTGATGATCCTGGCGGGCGTCATCCTCACGTCCCTGATCTATGTGAAGGATTACCCCCGGATCGTCCCCGTGCTTTTCGTGACGGCGGGCTTTGGGATCATCGGCTTTCTGGACGACTATATCAAGATTATGCTGCACCGCTCGGAGGGGCTGACGCCGCCCCAGAAGATGCTGGGACAGTTTCTGGTGACGGGAATTTTCGTGTTCTATCTCTATAACCTGAAGGGCGGGGACATGGCTATGCTGATTCCCTTCTGGCCCGGCCACTATCTGCACCTGGGGTGGCTGGCGGTGCCGGTAGCCTTCCTGGCCATCATCGGCACGGTGAACGGGGCCAATTTCACGGACGGCCTGGACGGCCTGGCCTCCAGCGTGACCCTGCTGATCGCCACCTTCTTTTCCGTGGTGGCGGTGGGAACCCAGAGCGGCCTGCACCCGATCACCTGCGCGGTGGTGGGAAGCCTCATGGGCTTTCTGCTGTTTAATGTCTATCCGGCCAGCGTCTTCATGGGAGATACGGGCTCCCTGGCCCTGGGCGGCTTCGTGGCGGCCACGGCCTATATGATGGATATGCCGATTTTCATCTTGATCGTGGCTCTGATTTACTGGGTGGAGATACTCTCCGTGATGATTCAGGTGACGTATTTCAAGCTCAGCGGCGGGAAGCGGATCTTCCGCATGGCGCCCATCCATCATCATTTTGAGCTGGGAGGCTGGTCCGAGACGCGGGTGGTGGCCGTATTTTCCATAGTGACGGCCCTGCTCTGCCTGGTGGGAATCCTGGCGCTGTAGAAAAGGGGAGGAAAGAGTACGATGATTACAGATAAAAAGATTCTGGTAGTAGGAAGCGGCGTAAGCGGCGCCGGGGCGGTGGAGCTTCTGGAGAAGGCGGGAGCCTCCCCGGTGCTTTACGACAGCAACGAAAAGCTTACGAAGGAAGAGGTGAGAGGCCGGCTTCCGGAGGGCAGCCGCGCGGAAATCATCCTCGGAGAGCTTCCGGAGCAGGTGAAGCGGGAGACGGAGCTTGTGGTTTTAAGCCCCGGCGTGCCGGTGGATCTGCCGCTGGTGGAGGAGCTGCGGGAAAGAGGCGCGCGGATCTGGGGCGAGGTGGAGCTGGCCTGGCATTTTGGAAAGGGCCGGGTGGCCGCCATCACCGGGACGAACGGAAAGACTACGACCACCACGCTGGTGGGCGAGATCCTGAAAAGCTGGTTCCCGGAGGTCTTCGTGGTGGGAAATATCGGGACAGCCTATACCCACGAGGCCCTGAACATGACGGAGCGAAGCGTCACGGCGGCGGAGATCAGCAGCTTCCAGCTGGAGACCATCGAGACCTTCCACCCGAAGGTCAGCGCTATTTTAAATATCACGCCGGATCATCTGGACCGGCACCACACCATGGACTGCTATATCCGCACCAAAGAGCGGATCGCCATGAACCAGGACGAGACGGATACCTGCGTGCTCAATTATGACGATGAGGAGACCAGGCGCTTTGGGGAGCAGGTGAAGGCTTCGGTTCTGTATTTCAGCCGGGAGCATATACTGGATCAGGGCGTATTTCTGGATGGAACCTCCATCGTGTACCAGGACGACGCCGTGCGCACGAAGATCTGCGATATCGGCGAGCTGAAGCTTCTGGGAACCCATAATTATGAAAATGTCATGGCGGCTGTGGCCATCGCGGCAGCTATGGGCGTGCCCCTGCCGAATATCCGGGAGACGGTCATCCATTTTCAGGCTGTAGAGCACCGGATCGAGTTCGTGGCGGAGAAAAAGGGCGTGGCCTGGTACAACGACTCCAAGGGAACGAACACGGACGCCTCCATCAAGGCGGTGCAGGCCATGAACCGGCCTACAGTGGTGATCGGCGGGGGCTACGACAAGCATGTGTCCTTCGACGACTGGATCGAGTGCTTCGACGGAAAGGTAACCTGGCTGGTGCTGCTGGGCCAGACGGCAGAGCAGATCGCGGATACGGCAAGGAGGCATGGCTTTACGAACATCGTATTTACGGAGAGCCTGAAGGAGGCGGTGCAGGTGTCTGCAAAAAAGGCCAGACCCGGGGACGCGGTGCTGCTGTCGCCGGCCTGCGCGAGCTGGGGCATGTTCGATAATTACGAGCAGAGAGGAAGATTATTTAAAGAATACGTCCGTGAGCTTTCAGATTAAGCAGAGGGAAGGCGCGTAAGGCGCTTTTCGGAAACGGAGGTTATATGGCAGGTCCGGAACCCACCGGAAGGGAGAAAAGAAAAAGGCGGGAGCCTTTCGACTACAGTCTGCTGCTGGTCGTGCTGATCCTGGTGGGCTTCGGACTTGTCATGCTTTACAGCACCAGCTCCTGGAACGGGCAGGTCAAATTCGCGGATAAGGCCTATTACCTGAAAAAACAGTTTTTCGCCACCTCCCTGGGCCTTGCGGCCATGTACGCCGTGTCGAAGATCGATTATCACCGCTGGGAGAAGCTGGCGGTTCCAGGCTACCTTTTGTCCCTGCTTCTGTCCACGGCGGTGCTCTTTTTCGGAGACGAGTACAACGGGTCGAAACGGTGGCTCTCGGTGGGGCCGCTGTCCTTCCAGCCCTCGGAATTCGCCAAGCTTTCGGTGATCGTGCTGCTGGCCTCGGTGGTCAGCCGCCGGGCGCGGAAAATGACCTCCCTGCGGCAGATGTTCCTTGTCATGCTGCTCATCCTGCCCATCGTGGGCCTGGTGGGGACGAATAACCTGAGCACGGCCATCATCATCATGGGAATCGCGGTGATCCTGGTCTTTACGGCCAGCCCGAAATATCTGCAGTTTATCGCCATGGGGGCTTTGGGAGCCGGCTTTCTGGCGGTGTTCCTGAGCGTGGAGTCCTACCGCCTGGAGCGCCTGGCCATCTGGCGCAACCCGGAGGCCTATGAGAAGGGCTACCAGACCCTCCAGGGGCTGTACGCCATCGGGTCCGGCGGGCTTTTTGGCGCGGGCCTTGGAAACAGCATGCAGAAGCTGGGCTTTGTGCCGGAGGCCCAGAACGATATGATATTTTCCATCGTCTGCGAGGAGCTGGGGCTTACGGGGGCAGTTCTTCTGATGCTTCTGTTCCTGCTTCTGGTCTGGCGGCTGTTCCTGATCTCGGTCCATGTGCCGGATCTCCTGGGGAGCCTCATCGCGGCGGGCATCATGGGGCATATCCTGATCCAGGTGATTTTAAATATTGCCGTGGTGACGAACACCATTCCCAATACGGGCATTACCCTTCCCTTTGTAAGCTACGGAGGGACTTCCGTGCTCTTTCTTCTGTCGGAGATGGGGCTGGCCCTGAATGTGTCCCGGAGCGTGCGCCAGGAGCCGTAGCCGTAACCACAGGGCCCTCCCCGGCATATCTTAATGGTATAGCAAAGACCGTGGAGGGAAAGGCTTTGGATTATCTGGAAATCGAGGGCGGAAGCCCGCTCTGCGGCGAGGTGCGGATACAGGGATCGAAAAACGCGGTGCTGCCCATTCTCTGTGCAGCCCTGGAAAGTCCGGGCGTCACGGTGCTCGAGAACTGTCCGGACATTTCGGACGTGGGGGCCATGCTGGAGATCCTCAAAGGCTATGGCTGCAGGGCGCGCCGGGAGGGGAGCCGGCTGGTGCTGGACGCGGGGAGCCTTCATTCCGGCCGGGCCCCGGAGGATTATGCCGGCATGATGCGCTCCTCCATTATGCTGCTGGGAAGCCTGCTGGCAAGACTGGGAGAAGCCTTCCTTCCCTATCCGGGCGGCTGCGTCATCGGAAAAAGGCCCATCGACATCCATCTGCAGGCCCTGCGGCAGCTGGGGGCGGAGCTTAAGGAGGAGCCGGAAGGCCTGCGGGCGGTCTGCACCCACCCGCGCGGCGCCCGGATCTGTCTGCCCTTTCCCAGCGTGGGGGCGACAGAAAATGTCGTCCTGCTGGCGGCGCGGGCGGAAGGAGTTACGGTGCTTCAGAACGCGGCCAGGGAGCCGGAGATCGTGGAGCTCTGCCGGTTCTTAAACAGCATGGGAGCGCGGATCGAGGGGGCAGGCACAGGCACGATCCGGATCCGGGGCGTGGAAAGGCTTCATGAGACAAAGTACCGGATTATGCCGGACCGCATCGTGGCAGGCACCTATATGCTGCTCGCCGCTGCCGCAGGCGGGAAGATCGTTCTTAAGGGAGCGCCGCTTGAGCAGCTTATGGCAGTCCGCCAGGTGTTAAAGCAGATGGGCGTCCGGCAGGAAAGCCAGGGAAGGGAGCTGTTTCTCTGGTGTCCGGGAAGGAGCCGGGGAGGGCTTGCGGTCTGCACGTCCCCCTATCCGGGCTTTCCCACGGATCTCCAGTCGCCGCTGATGGCGGCCCTCTGCCTGGCGGCCGGGGAGAGCGTCATCGAAGAGAGGATTTTTGAGTCCCGCTTTAAGATAGCGGAGGAGCTTGCGCGGATGGGAGCGGATATCCGGATCCAGGGCTCCCGCGCGGAAATCCGCGGCGTGGAAAGACTCAGGGGCGGCAGGCTTAAGGCCCGGGAGCTGCGGGGCGGGGCGGCCCTGTGCATCGCCGCCGCGGCGGCGGAGGGAACCAGCAGGATTTACCAGTATCATTATATTGCCCGCGGGTATGAAAATATAATCAGGGATTTAAAAGGCCTGGGAGTTGTGGTACACTAAAAGCCGAAGGACAGACGCGCTGCGTCGGGCGAAAAGGAAAGGTTTTATGAGAGTTCGCAGGAAAAAGAAAAAGGAGAGACAGGGCAGAGGCTTTCTGGCGGCGGCAGCTGTGGTTCTGGCGCTGCTGCTGGCAGGCCTGCTTGCGGTGACCCTGTTCCAGATCCGTGAGGCAGAAGTGACGGGGAACAGCTTTTACACCGAGCAGGAGATTCGGGATCGGGTCATTTCCGACCGCTGGAGCTCGAATTCTCTCTATCTTTATCTGAAATATAAATACATGGAGACAGAAGAGATTCCCTTTGTGGACAAGATTGAGATAAGCCTCCAGGGCCCCGGAAAGGTCCGGATCCGCGTCTACGAAAAGAGCATCGTAGGCTATGTGGCCTATATGGGATCAAATTTTTATTTCGACCAGGACGGCGTGGTGGTGGAATGCTCCTCCGAGGTGAAGGCAGGCGTCCCCTGCATTTCGGGATTGAAATTCAGTTCGCTGGCCCTCTACCAGAAGCTGGCGGTGCAGGATGATTCCATTTTCAGCCGCATCCTTACGATCACGCAGCTGGTGAAGAAATACGAGCTTTCCCCGGACCGGATAGAATTCTCAGAGGACCTGTCCCTGACCCTGTATTTTGGACAGGTGCGGGCAGCGCTTGGGAACAGCGGATCGCTGGAGGAGAAGGTGGGACGGCTCCACGATCTGTATCCGGATCTGGAAGGCCGCTCAGGCGTGTTCCACATGGAAAATTATACGGATGATTCGAAATTTATCAGCTTTGAGCAGGACGGCTGACAGCCTTGAGCAGGAAGAAAAATGCCTGAGCAGGACCGCGCTTCCGGCGTTTTTGAAAACCACAGCGAAGGCTTGAATAGGAAAAATATTTTTTGGAAAACTTATAAATAAAGGTTGATTAATTATGGAAAAAAAGTTATCATATATTGTATGAGAAAATTCCGAAGATAAGGTATAATTGAGAATATTTCAGATAGACAGGACAGGGATAGGAGGGCAAAATCTTGCTTGAAATTATGATGAACGATGCGGAATCGGCGGCGAGAATTATCGTGATTGGAGTCGGCGGCGCCGGGAACAACGCCGTGAACCGCATGATAGATGAGCAGATTGGCGGAGTAGAATTTATCGGGATCAATACGGACAGGCAGGCCCTGCAGCTGTGCAAGGCAGAGCGGACCATCCAGATCGGCGAGAAGCTGACCAAGGGTCTGGGAGCAGGAGCCAAGCCGGAGATTGGCGAGAAGGCTGCCGAGGAGAGCATTGAGGAGATCAAGGAAGCTATTCAGGGCGCGGACATGGTGTTCGTGACCTGCGGCATGGGCGGCGGCACGGGAACCGGCGGAGCGCCGGTGGTGGCCCGTCTTGCCAAGGATATGGGAATCCTGACGGTAGGCGTGGTGACGAAGCCCTTTAAGTTCGAGGCCAAGACCCGCATGAATAACGCGCTGGCCGGTATCCAGAAGCTGAAGGAGAGCGTGGATACCCTGATTGTGATCCCCAACGACAAGCTGCTGGAGATCGTAGACCGCAGGACGACCATGCCGGACGCTCTGAAGAAGGCGGACGAGGTGTTGCAGCAGGCGGTGCAGGGAATTACGGATCTTATCAATCTGCCGGCTCTGATCAATCTGGATTTCGCGGACGTGCAGACGGTCATGACGGACAAGGGCATCGCCCATATCGGAATCGGTGCCGGAAAGGGCGACGACAAGGCTCTCGACGCGGTGAAGCAGGCGGTATCGAGTCCGCTTCTGGAGACGACCATCGTGGGCGCTTCCCATGTGATCATCAATATTTCGGGAGATATCTCCCTGATGGATGCCAACGACGCAGCCAGCTACGTACAGGATCTGGCGGGCGACGATGCGAATATTATCTTTGGTGCGATGTACGACGATACATACACCGACGAAGCGACCATTACCGTGATTGCCACCGGGCTGGATGAGAAGAGCACGACCAAGGTGCTGCCCAAGAGCAGCAGCTTCGGCAAACTTCCGAGCCAGGCCTCCAAGGCAGCCGCGGCTGCCCACAGCCAGACAGGCGCGCAGACGGAGACGCCGGTATTCAAGCCGTTGCCCGGACTGAATATGCCCAAGCGCCCGGAGAGCAAGATCCCGGAGACGGAAATCAAGATTCCGGAGTTTCTCCAGAGGAACAAGTAAGAGAATCAGCAGAATAGACAGAATAGAACAGAATAGAAAAAGCAGAATAAAGTCAACGGAATAGAATCAGGTACAGAGTCATGGGATCCCTGCCGGGAGGCAGCCGCGTAAGGCGGCGGCTCCGGCAGGGATTTTTTGCGCGGGGTGACTGCTTCACAGTCCTGATTCAGATATGGCAGCAGATGCTTACGTGCAGGCACGACACCTCTGCTGCCATATCTGAATTGGCTGTGAATAGTAACAGAGTGGTTGTTGATTTATCAAAAAACTCTTGATTTTTTGGGAAACATGGAGCAATATAAGAAAGAAAATGAAACAAAGATACAGGAGTACAGCAAGATGTTTATTTTAAGAAAAGGATACTGCAGAATCTTTCAGAAGGTCTTCCGGGCGGCTCTGCCCTTCCTGCCCTACCGCAAGCCCAAGCTTCTGCATTCGGTAAAAGAGATTCCCGGTGTCTGCCGGAAATGGAAGGTGGACTCCGTGATGCTGGTTACAGACCCAGGGATCCGCTCCATGGGGCTTACGGATTTCCTGGAGAAGACCCTGGAGGAGAGCGGCATCGACTGCTGCGTCTACGACAGGACGGTGGCCAATCCTACGATCTGGAACGTGGAAGAGGCGAGGGAGCTTTATCTGGAAAATGGAGCCCAGGCTATTATCGCCTTTGGCGGCGGCTCCTCCATGGACTGCGCCAAGGCGGCGGGCGCGCGGATCGCGAAGCCCAGGCAGAGCATCAGCCAGATGAAGGGCCTTTTGAAGGTACATAAAAGGCTGCCCCTTCTGATCGCGGTTCCCACCACGGCGGGAACGGGCAGCGAGACGACCCTGGCGGCCGTCATCACAGACAGCGAGAAGCATTATAAATATCCCATCAATGATTTCAGCCTGATTCCCCTTTACGCGGTGCTGGACTATCATGAGACGGTGGGCCTACCG
>CALWQJ010000068.1 GCA_944383645.1 uncultured Merdimonas sp. | reverse complement strand
TTCGCGGGAATTTCCCGCGGCAGCGAGATGGAGGACGGAGATTACATCACGGATGAGATGCTGGAGGAGATGGAGACGGCGTTCGCGGACTCTGTGGGCAGCATTCTCTTGAGCGAGTCGGCCGGAAGCGGGACGGCGGAGGACGGGAACCTCACAGCCAATGTGAACATTACCGGCGTCAACACTGCCTATCTGGAAAATGAAGGGCTGACCCTGCTGGCAGGGCGGACGCTGACCGGGCGGGATCAGGAGGAAGGAAAACGGATCGTGCTGATTTCTGACCGGGCGGCGGATAACCTCTTCGGGGGGGATTACAACGCGGCCATCGGAAGCGAGCTGCATATTTACGTCAGCAACCGCTATTACACCTACGCCATCGCCGGCGTCTATGAATACGACGACTCCGGCTTTTCCACGGAGTCGGAGGAGGATGTGACGACCACCGTCTACCTGCCCCTTGCGGCAGCCCGGGAGCAGAACCATTCCAGCGCGGGCTATTCCCAGCTTACCCTTGTGACAGCCTCAGGCGTGGATTCAGCCTCTTTGTGCACCGAGCTGGAAAACTGGTTTAACAGTAAGTATTACCGCTCCAACGACAGCTTCAAGGTAACGGCTGGCAGCATGGAGAGCATGGTATCCTCCATGACAGAAATGCTGTCTACGGTATCCATCGCCATCTCGGTCATCGCGGGCATTTCCCTGCTGGTGGGAGGCATTGGCGTCATGAATATCATGCTGGTCTCCATCACGGAGCGTACCCGGGAAATCGGCACGCGGAAGGCCCTAGGGGCTACGAACGGCTCCATCCGCCTGCAGTTTATCACGGAATCCGTCGTCATCTGCCTGACGGGAGGCTTTATCGGGATCCTGCTGGGACTTGGCCTCGCGGCAGCTGCCACGAAGCTTTTGGGCTACGCGGCCAGTCCGTCGGTGAGCGGCATTATTTTCTCGGTGGCCTTTTCCATCCTCATCGGCGTGTTTTTCGGCTGCTATCCGGCCAACAAGGCGGCGAAGATGAATCCCATCGAGGCCCTGCGCTACGAGTAAAGAATTCCGCTTGTCTGCGGTTCCTCTTTTCGCTATAATAAAAAGAAAAACGGCAAAGGAGAGGATTGGCAATGCAGGGATTTGAATACTATACGCCGACGAAGGTCGTGTTCGGAAAAGATACGGAGAACCGGACCGGCGAGCTGGTAAAGGAACAAAAAGGGACGAAGGTTCTCGTTCATTACGGAACCGGAAGCGTGAAAAAGAGCGGTCTTCTGGACCGGGTGCTGGCGTCCCTTGACAGAGAGGGCATCGCCCATGTGGAGCTTGGAGGCGCGGTGCCGAATCCCCGCCTGTCCCTGGTCTATCAGGGCATCGAGCTCTGCAGGAAGGAAGGCGTGGACTTCATCCTGGCGGTAGGCGGCGGAAGCGCCATCGACTCGGCCAAGGCCATCGCCTACGGCGTGAAATACGACGGAGATGTCTGGGATTTCTACGCGAAGAAGGCGTTTCCAAAGGACGCGGCTCCGGTGGGCGTGGTGCTGACGCTGGCGGCTACGGGAAGCGAGATGAGCAATTCCTCCGTGATTACCAATGAGGACGGCTGGCTGAAGCGCGGCTGCAACTGCGACCTGTCCCGCCCCCGCTTCGCGGTCATGAACCCGGAGCTGACCTATACGCTGCCGGAGTACCAGACCATGAGCGGCTGCGTGGACATCATGATGCACACCCTGGAGCGCTGGTTCTCCCATGAAAAGGATACGGAGCTTACCGATTACCTGGCGGAGGGCGTGCTGAAGACTGTGATGCACCAGGCGAAGGTGCTGCTGGCAGATCCGAAGAATTACGAGGCCCGTTCCGAGGTATTCTGGGCGGGGAGCCTGTCCCACAACGGACTGACCGGCTGCGGCCGCGCGGGCGACTGGGCCTGCCATCAGCTGGAGCACGAGCTGGGCGGCATGTTCGATGTAACCCACGGCGCGGGACTGGCGGCTGTGTGGGGAAGCTGGGCCCGCTACGTCTACAAAGCCGACGTGGCCCGTTTCGCCAAGCTGGCGGTGGACGTGCTGGGCGTGCCCTATGATTACGCGGATCCGGAGAAGACCGTGCTTCTGGGAATCGAAGCCATGGAGGACTTCTTCCGCTCCATCCACATGCCGGTGAGCATCCGCGAGCTGGGCGTGGAGCTCACAGACGCGCAGATCGAGGAGCTGGCTTACAAGTGCAGCTTCAAGGAGACGCGGACCATCGGCGGCGTGATGGCCCTGGGAAGAAAGGACATCGAGGAGATCTACCGCATGGCGCGGTAAGTGGGAAAAAGGCGGCCGGAGGCTGCCAGGCAGTAACGCTGGAAGAAGCATGGAGATTTTTCCGGAAAGTTAGTATTGCATTTTGTACTCCCCTGTGCTACCTTATATAGTATAGCGAGAAAAACGTGACACTATATATTGTAGCGCGGGGGAGGCTTTTTATGGAAGAAAAAGGACAGGTAATTTACCCGGAGATTATAAGAAAGCGCAATGGCACGCCGGTGCCCTTTGACGCGGAAAAGATACGGAACGCCATCCGCAAGGCCAATATTGCGGCCCAGGTGGAGGCGATTTCTCCCCTGCAGTTCCAGGAGCTGGTGGACGAGGTCATCCGGGCGATCCCGAAGGATAGCGTGCCGGAGGTAGAACAGGTGCAGGATATTGTGGAGGAAAAGCTGATCGCGGGCGGTTTCGCGAAGACGGCGAAGGCCTACATCCTCTACCGGGCTGAGCACACGAAGGTGCGCAAATCCGAGGCGGATCTGGTGAAGATTTACCAGGAGCTGACTTTTAGCAGCGCGGCGGACGCGGATATCAAGCGGGAAAACGCCAATATCGACGCGGACACAGCCATGGGCACCATGCTGAAATACGGCTCCGAGGGAGCCAATTATTTCGTGGACAACTATATCCTGCCCAAGGATATCGCGGCGGCCCACCTGAACGGGGACATCCATATCCATGACAAGGATTTCTATATGCTGACGGAGACCTGCTGCCAGATTGATCTGATTAAGCTTTTCAAGGACGGCTTCTGTACGGGACACGGCTACATCCGGGAGCCGAATTCCATCCAGACCTACGCGGCCCTGGCCTGCATCGCGATTCAGGCCAACCAGAACGAGATGCACGGCGGCCAGTCCGTCCCGAATTTCGATTACGCCATGGCGGACGGCGTGGTCCGCACCTTCCGCAAGGAATATTTCAAGTCCATGGAGAAATACCTGCGGGTGAAATTCGACCTGACGGCGGAGGAAGCCTCTGCCTTTGTAAAGGCTCTGAAGACGGCCATGGGCGCCGATATCCGCATGGGCACGGCAGAGGAGTACGGAAGGAAGCTGGAGGACTGGGTGAACGGCGGCGAGATTCTCTGCGGGGAGCGGCTGCTGCTTTCGGAGGATATCCGAAAGGCCCATAACGCAGTGGTGGATATGGCCTTAAAGGAGACCGATAATGCTGCGTATCAGGCCATGGAAGCCCTGATCCACAATCTGAACACGATGAACTCCCGGGCGGGGGCCCAGGTGCCCTTCAGCTCGGTGAATTACGGCACGGACTGCTCCCCGGAGGGACGCATGGTGATCCGCAACCTTCTTCTGGCTACGGACGCAGGCCTTGGAAACGGGGAGACGCCCATTTTCCCGGTTCAGATTTTCAAGGTCAAGGAGGGCGTCAACTACAATCCGGGCGATCCCAACTACGATCTGTTCCGGCTGGCGGTGCGGACCTCTGCCAAGCGGCTGTTCCCGAATTTCAGCTTCCTGGACGCCCCCTTCAACCTGCAGTATTATAAGGAAGGGGATTACAATACCGAGGTGGCCTACATGGGCTGCCGGACCCGCGTCATGGGGAACCGCTACGATCCCACGCGGGAAGTCACCTGCGGACGGGGAAACCTAAGCTTCGTGTCCATCAACCTGCCGAGGCTTGGCATCAAGGCGAACGGCGATATCGAGGCTTTCTATGAGAGCCTGGACAAAATGATAGACCTGGCCTGCCGCCAGCTGCTGCACCGGTTCGCCATCCAGTGCAAAAAGAAGGTGCGCAACTACCCCTTCCTGATGGGACAGGGCATCTGGCTGGATTCGGACAAGCTGGACGTGGACGATTCTGTGGCGGAGGTGCTGCGTCACGGCACCTTAAGCGTCGGCTTCATCGGCCTTGCGGAGACGCTGGTAGCCCTGACCGGAAAGCACCACGGAGAAAGCCCCAAGAGCCAGAAGCTGGGCCTTGAGATCATCGGCCGCATGCGGCGGCGCATGGATGAGAAATCCGAGGAGACGGGCCTTAATTTCACCCTGCTTGCCACGCCCGCCGAAGGGCTGTCCGGCCGCTTCGTGCGCATTGACAAAAAGCGGTTCGGGGAGCTGCCTGGCATCACGGATCGGGAATACTACACGAATTCCTTCCATATTCCAGTGTATTATCCGATCCGGGCCTTTGACAAGATCCGCCTGGAAGCGCCCTACCATGCGCTGACGAACGCGGGCCATATCAGCTATGTGGAGCTGGACGGAGACACTTCCAAGAACCCGGAGGCCTTCGAGGCGGTCATCCGCTGCATGAAGGAGGCCGGCGTGGGCTACGGCTCTGTGAACCATCCGGTGGACCGGGATCCGGTCTGCGGCTATACCGGCGTCATCGACGAGGTCTGCCCCCGCTGCGGCCGCCGGGAGGGGGAGGCGGTTCCGGTGGAGAAGCTCCGGGAGCTGCGGAAGAAATACCCGGATACGCCGGTGTACGCGGATCCGAATCATTAAGATTGTTTAGGACAGACAGGAAAAAGAACAAGACACAGGCGGGCCGCTGTTCCCGGCGGCCGCGCGTGCAGGAATAGAAGGAGGAAAAGACATGATTGGAAGAGTATTGCCGAACAATGGAATGGTAGGAGAGAATGTAAAATTTGACCGCATCCGCCGGATCACCGGCTATCTGGTGGGAACCACGGACCGCTTCAACAACGCGAAGCGGGCAGAGGAGCATGACAGGGTAAAGCATGGATTATAAGGAATACGCGTCCAGGGAGGAGATCCCGCCTCTGCGGCTGGCCGGAACTGTGGAGGATTCCATCGTGGACGGGCCTGGAATCCGGTATACCATTTTTGTCCAGGGCTGCCCCCATCACTGTCCTGGCTGCCACAATCCCCAGACCCATGATTTCGCGGGAGGCTATCTGGCGGATCCGAAAAGCTTGCTGGAGGAGATTCGTAAGAATCCGCTTCTGTCCGGCGTGACATTTTCGGGCGGGGAGCCTTTCTGCCAGCCGGAAGCCCTGGTGGATCTTGGCCGGGAGATCAAGAAGCTGGGGAAGCACCTGATGATCTACACCGGCTACACCTGGGAGCGGCTTCTGGAAATCGGAAGGAAGCGCCCGGCGGTCCTTGCGCTTCTGGATCTTTCCGATCTTCTGGTGGACGGCCCCTATCTGGAAGCCGAGCGGGATCTGTCCTTACGCTTCCGGGGAAGCGCCAACCAGCGGGTGATAGACTTGAAAAAAACGAAGGAACATGGTACAGTGGTGCTGTACCAGGATGAATACGATCAGGGACTCTGGTGAGCCCCTGATTTTTTCAGGATATTGAACGAAGGATCAAAGGAGCGGGAGAGCATGGAGACGCAGGTCAGACGGCTGAGTTACAGCCAGATCGATGAGACGGTGATTGAGGAAGCAGGCCGGATTATCCGGAAAGGGGGCCTTGTGGCCTTCCCGACGGAGACGGTCTACGGGCTGGGGGGCGACGCCCTGAACCCGGAATCCTCAAAAAAGATCTACGCGGCGAAAGGGCGGCCCTCGGACAATCCGCTGATCGTGCATATCGCGGACAAGCGGGATCTGCACCGGATCGTCCGGGAGGTGCCGGAAAAGGCTAAGAAGCTGATGGAGGCCTTCTGGCCCGGGCCGCTTACGATGATTTTTTATAAGAATGAGCTGGTGCCGCAGGCCACCACGGGCGGCCTGGACACGGTCGCCGTGCGGATGCCAAGCGACCGGATCGCCGCGGCCTTTATCCGGGCGGCAGGAGGCTTTGTGGCCGCGCCCAGCGCCAACGTCTCGGGACGGCCCAGCACCACCACGGCGGCCCATGTGGAAGAAGATTTGAGCGGGCGCATCGAGATGATTCTGGACGGCGGGCAGGCTGTCATCGGCCTGGAATCCACCATCGTGGACATGAGCGTGGAGCCGCCGGTGATCCTGCGCCCGGGAGCCGTCACAAAGGAGATGATGGAGGCTGTGATCGGCCCGTTGGAGGTGGATAAGGCCATCATCGCCCCGGATTCCGGCGTGAAGCCGAAGGCCCCCGGCATGAAATACCGCCATTACGCCCCACGGGCAGACCTGGCGGTGGTGGAGGGCTCCACAGAGGCCGTCATCGCAGCCATCAACCAGCTGGCGGAAGAAGCGGAGACAGAAGGAAAAAGAGTGGGAATCATCGCCACAGACGAGACGAAGGACCGATACCCGAAGGGCCTGGTATTAAGCCTTGGAGCCAGGAAGCATGAAGAAGAGATCGCCCAGCATCTTTTCGAGGTGCTGCGGGATTTCGACGAGACGGATGTGGACTGCATCTATTCGGAGGCTTTCGACGAGGCGTCCATCGGCCCGGCGATTATGAACCGGCTTCTGAAGGCCGCCGGGCATAAGGTGATTCGGGTATGAGTGTGACGGTTTCGGATATCCTGAAGCTCCCATCCATGCGGGATGCCCGTGTGGCGGGGGGAGAGAGCGGACTTGGCCGCATTGTAGATTCCGTATCTGTCCTGGAATATGCCCAGCCCTCCCTGACCCTGGCGGAGCTTTTTGACAATATAGAATTCATGGGCAATGAACTGGTGATTACAGCCTTTGCCACAATAAAAGATGACGTAGAGGCCCAGTGCGCCAACATCCGGCGTCTGGCGGAGGTGGGCGAGGTGGGTCTCGTATTGTATTATGTGGGAATTTTCCTCCCGAGAGTAGATCCAAGGCTTATCCGGCTGGCGGATGAGCTGGGGTTTGTGCTGATTGTCATGCCGGAGGGGCGAAAGGATCTCCGGTACAGCGAATTGATCTGCGAGGCTATGGAGACTATCTTCGAGGACCAGCGGCATACGGAATCCTTTGTGGCGGAGATCCTGGAGCGGGCGGCAGGGCTGCCTGATTACCAGAGAAATATCAATACCGTGCTGCGGATGGTTTCAGATAGGATTCATGCCTCGCTGATTCTGACGGATGAGGACGGCAGGATCCTAAATGAAGCTGCCTGGCCCCGTTCCCTGTCCGGTGAACTGGCAGGCCTTCTGCCAAAGGGCTTTCCATGGCCGGAGACAGAGGTAAGGCTTGGGGATGATTTATTTCTCTGCCATTTTACCGTCAATACAGAAGAAAATCCCCTGCATCTGCTTGTACTCCGCAGCGCGGACAGGCTGTCCCAGGGGATGCTCCGCCAGGCGGCGGAAGTAGTGCGGCTTGCGCTGAACCTCTGGAGCCGGAAGCATGCCGAGGTAGCCTGGCGGGAGCTGGTGCGGGCCATTCTCCAGGATGAGCCGGATAAGATGCGCCGTCTGGCCAGGATTTTTCATATAGACGTGAAATCCCTCCATGCCATGTGGATCTTGAGCGGAAGCCCTGCGCCGGCAGAATGGGGAAAGGACAGATTGCTCCCTGAACTGACAAGATTTCTGTCTGCGTACAGCGCTTCGGTACTGATGGAGCGCTATGAGGACAGCTTCGTGATATTTACGGGGAACCCAGATTCTTTTGCGGAGGAAGAGGCCATGTGCGCCGGAATCTGGAATTGTCTGGAGGTTCATGGGCTCTATGGTGTGTCCATGACCTTCTGCAGGAATCTGGACACAACGGTGGATGTGCGGGAGGCTTTCCTGGAGCATCTGAATTACCGGGAGGATGCGGGGAAGATTTTCTCCCGGCGCCGGGAAATACGGCTGGAGGAGCTTCGCTTCGCCCATCGGTGCCGGGAGACGGTGTGCGCAGGAGAAAAGGCCCTGGAGGAGGCAATGAAGATCCTGCGTCCTCTTTCCAGGGCAAGGGAAGGAAAAGAGCTTGTCAAAACTCTGCAGGCCTTTCTTTTGGACGCTGGATCTGGAACCAAGCGGACGGCGGAGCTTTTGTTTGTCCATGTGAACACCATAAAATACCGGATCCAGCGCTGCTCGGAGCTGCTGGGTTTCCGTATCGGCCAGGAGCCGGAGACCATGAGCCTCTATTTTGCGGCTGCCCTGCAGAGGCTGCTGGAATAAGGCAAAACAGGAAAAGCCGCTGTCTGGATAGAATTGATGCCTGTCACTTTGTCCTTTTGGACAAAAGGACAGGCGTTTTTTTGTCCACGGATTCCTTGTCCGCCTTCCCCGGCCTTTGATAAAATAGGCTCAGGTTTTACAGGTTCAGATTTTGCAGGAGAAAAGGAGAGCATTATGAGGAAAATCGGGATAAAGGAAATCGAAGATATCGCTCTTGGAGCCGCGCTTCTGGGTTCCGGAGGAGGAGGGGATCCGTATGTGGGAAAACTGGTGGCCATGGGCGCCATCCAGGAGTGCGGTCCGGTGACCCTTCTTGATCCGCAGGAGGTTCCAGACGACGCGCTGATCGTGCCGATTGCCATGATGGGGGCGCCTACGGTATTGATCGAGAAGGGGACGGGCGGGAAAGAATATCAGACTTTGTATGATACCGTGTCCCAGTTTTTTGGAAAGCCTATTTACGCTTTCATGCCCATGGAAGCGGGCGGAGTGAATTCCATGCTGCCCATTGCGGCAGCAGCCAGGCTGCAGATTCCCATGGTAGATGTGGACGGCATGGGGCGGGCGTTTCCGGAGCTTCAGATGGTGACCTTTACCATCGGCGGAATTTCTGCCACGCCTATGGCTTTGACGGATGAGAAGGGCAATAACGTGATTTTCCGGACGATTACCAACAAATGGACAGAAGAGCTTGCCCGCGCCGTTACTATGGCCTGCGGAGGCGCCGTATCCGTATCCCTGTACCCCATGAGCGGGAAACAGATGAAGGACTACGGCGTGCATGGGATTGTGACCCGAAGCGAAAAGCTTGGAGCGGCTATCCGCCAATGCAGGGATACCAGGGAAGGAACGCCGGAGGAGAGTTTCTTAAAGCATTCCGGGGGAATCCGCCTGTTTAAGGGAAAGATCGTGGATGTACTGCGGGAGACGAACGGGGCGTTCAACCTGGGACGCGTAATCTTAAACGGCATCGGGGAGTACAGGGGGCGGAAAGCCTCTGTGACCTTCCAGAACGAGAATCTCTGCGCGGAGGTGGATGGTAAGATGATAGCCACCGTGCCGGATCTCATCTGTCTGGTGGACGTGGAGACCTTTACCCCTATCCCGACAGACGCCCTGCGGTATGGAAAACGGGTGATGGCGGTAGGGCTTCCCTGTTTCCCCTTGTGGAGGACGAAGGAAGGACTGGAGCTGGCAGGGCCCAGATATTTTGGAATCGACACAGACTATATTCCCGTGGAAGAACGCGCAAAGGAGGGCTGCTAGTATGTACAGGCTGGGAATCGATGTGGGAGGAACGAACACAGACGCGGTTCTGGTTGATGAAAACCGCAGAGTGGCGGCGGAAGTCAAGTATCCTACCTCAGGAGACGTATACGAAGGAATTATCGGAGCGGTCCGCGCTGTGCTGGAGCAGTCAGGCGTCGGCCGCGGAGAAATCCGGCAGGCCATGCTGGGCACGACCCAGTGCACCAATGCCATTGTAGAGCGGAAAAATCTGGCAAAGATTGGCCTTCTGCGCATTGGGGCTCCGGCCACAGTGGGCATCCCGCCTATGGTTGACTGGGCGGAGGATATCCGGGACATCGCGGCAGGGGCCGTCATCGTAGGCGGTGGTTTTGAATATGACGGAAAAGAACTGGCGCCCTTTGATGAGGCGGCGGCCAGGAGCTTTTTTGAAGAGATGAAGGGAAAGGGCGTCCGCTCCATTGCCATTTCCTGCGTATTTTCCACAGTGAGGAACGATCACGAGCTGGCGGCGGCCAGACTCTGCCGGGAGATTATGGGAGAGGACGTACACATTTCCATCTCCTCTGAGATAGGCTCCATGGGGCTGATTGAGCGGGAAAACGCAACGATTCTGAACGCGGCCCTGTACCAGGTGGCGGAGCGCTTTACGGAGGGCTTCGCCAAGAGCCTGGCGGATGAAGGGGTGTCTGACGCCAAAATTTATCTGTCCCAAAACGACGGTACGCTGATGACCATGGAACATGCGCGCAGATATCCGATCTTGACCATTGCCTGCGGCCCTACAAATTCTATCCGGGGCGCATCCTATCTAAGCGGCATAGAAGACGCGATCGTCATTGACGTGGGCGGGACCACGACGGATCTGGGCGTGATCAAGAGCGGCTTTCCGAGGGAATCCAGCCTGGCTGCAGTGATTGGAGGCGTGCGGACGAACTTTCGGATGCCGGATGTGGTTTCCATCGGACTGGGCGGCGGTTCCATCGTGCGGGAACACCCAGACGGCAGCGTGACGGTAGGGCCGGATTCCGTAGGGTATGAAATTACGAAAAAAGCCCTGGTATTCGGCGGCGATGTGGTGACAGCCACAGACATAGCGGTAAGGCTTGGCATGGCGGATATCGGCGACGCTTCCCTGGCAGCGGGCCTGGACGAAGGCTTTGCCCGTAAAGCTATGGAGGCGATCCGGGAGCTGGTGGAGGATGCGATTGATGCCATGAAGGTATCCAGTGATCCTGTGGATGTGATTCTGGTAGGCGGCGGTTCCGTGATTCTTCCGGAGGATCTGGCCGGGGCGAAGAGCGTAAGAAAGCCGGAGCATTTTGGCATCGCCAATGCCATCGGTTCTGCTATCTCCAAGGTATCCGGCACCTATGAAAAGCTGGTGAATTACGATGAGGTTCCCAGGGAGAAGGCGCTGGAGCAGGCAAAGGCAGAAGCGGCCAAGCTGGCGGTGGAAGCCGGGGCTTTGTGTGGAACGGTGGAAATCATCGATGTGGAGGATGTCCCTCTGCAGTACTATCCGGGCAATACGAACCGGGTCAAGATCAAGGCTGCGGGAGAACTGAAGACCTGACAGCGCAAACAAAGGGAAGCATAGATTTTTTCAGAACAGGACTGCCGCCACGGCAGTCCTGTTCTGCAGGAGAGAAGCAGCTATCTGTTCATGCAGGGCTGGCAGCAGCCTGCTGTGCGTATCGTACAAAAAACAGCTTTCCAATCTGGAAAGCTGTCCTCTGATAAGTATGCAGGAGATGGGACTTGAACCCACACAGCCTTGCGACTACAGGCACCTGAAGCCTGCGCGTCTGCCATTCCGCCACTCCTGCGAACACCATATAAAATTGAAAGCTTTGTCAGGAAATGCTGTCTCATCTGCCGTCCCAATCCTGTCCTGACATAGAAAAACTCTTCGGCTGTTTCAGAAGAGTTTAGTGCAGGAGATGGGACTTGAACCCACACAGCCTTGCGACTACAGGCACCTGAAGCCTGCGCGTCTGCCATTCCGCCACTCCTGCGAACAAATAGTATTCTACCGAACTTGAGACAAAATGTCAACACTTTTTTCAACATTTCCGAAAACTTTTTTTTGAAAAATTCACTTGACTTTTGAATGTGAAAATGCTACTATATATGAGCGCGCTGAGGAAAGCGCAGCAGAACAAATGCGGAAGTGTCGGAACTGGCAGACGAGCAAGACTAAGGATCTTGTGGCATTCGTGCCGTGTGGGTTCAAGTCCCATCTTCCGCATTTTTATTATTTTGTGGCAGATCACTGCGTTTACCGATATCCCGGTAGATGGCAGTGATTTTTTTGTATGCGGGAATCCATTTTGCGCGGGCAGGCTATTATTGAAAGGCAAAGGCTTCTGTGTTAAGATAAAGACAGAAAATTTTGCATGGCGTCCTGCAAAACACAGAGGATTGGAAACGGCAATCTTTAAACCGCGCGGGCGAAAAGGAGGAGGCATACATATGGAACAGTTTTTGATATCACATGATTTGGGAACCTCGGGGGACAAGGCGACCCTGTTTACGACGGACGGAAAGCTGGTTCGCAGCTACACAGCGTCCTACGGCGTACATTTCTTTAACGGAAATTACGCGGAGCAGGATCCGGAGAACTGGTGGGACGCGGTCTGTGAGGCCACGAAGGCGGTTCTGGAGGGAGAGGACGCCGGAAGGGTGGCGGCCATGTCCTTCAGCGCGCAGATGCAGGGGTGCCTTCCGGTGGATAAGCACGGGCGTCCCCTCCGCAATTCCATGATCTGGGCGGATCAGAGAGCGGTCAAGGAGGCGAAGCATCTGGAAAAGGAGCTGGGCGGCGACCGGATTTACAAAATTACCGGTCACAGGGTCAGCGCCAGCTACAGCATTGAGAAGCTGATGTGGCTGAAAAAGCACGAGCCGGAGGTCTATGAGAAGACTTATAAGATGCTTCAGGCCAAGGATTATATTATTCAGAGAGCTACCGGAAATTTCGTGACGGATTACTCGGACGCTTCCGGCACCCAGGCGCTGAACCTGCGGAAGCTGGAGTGGTCGGATGAGATTCTAAAGGTTGCGGGCATCGACAGGGATAAGCTGCCGGAGCTTAAGAAGTCCACAGACGTGGCAGGCTATATCCGGGAGCGCGTGGCGGGCGAGATCGGCCTTCCCGCCGGTACGCCGGTGGTCTGCGGCGGCGGGGACGGGCCTGTGTCCGCGGTGGGCGCGGCCTGCATCCGGGACGGGGAGTTTTACCTGACCTTTGGCACCTCGGCCTGGATCGGCGGGACGACCACAGAGCCATTTATCGACGAAGACAAGACCGTATTCTGCTTTGCCCATGTGATCCCGGGCAGATATATGCCCTGCGGCACCATGCAGGCGGCGGGAAGCTCCTACTCCTACATCCGGCACGCCCTCTGCGATGATCTGCCCTACGAGGAACTGAACCGGATGATTGAGGCTTCCCCGGCCGGGGCCCAGAACCTGATTTTCCTCCCCTATCTTCTGGGAGAGCGCAGCCCCAGATGGAATCCGGACACCAGCGCCGCCTTCCTGGGAATCAAGCCGGAGCATGACAAGAAGGACTATGTGCGGGCCGTGATCGAGGGCATCGCCATGAATATGGAGCTGATCCTGAAGGCCTACCGGAAGCAGGCGAAGATCGAGACCATGAACCTGACCGGCGGCGGGGCGAAAGGAGAGGTCGTAGCGCAGATCCTTTCCGACGTGCTGAACGTTCGTTTCCGGATGCCGGACTGCGTGGAATCGGCCACCGCCATCGGCGCGGCCGTGATCGCGGGCGTAGGCGTAGGCGTTTTTGAGGATTTTGACGAGATTCGGCGCTTTCTGAAGTTTGAAAAGGAGGTCGAACCCAATCCGGACACCCAGGAGGTGTACGACAGGCTGAAGCCGGTGTTTGACGAGGCGTACGAGTGTCTGGTTCCGCTGTACGAGAAGCTTGCAAAATTGTAAGATAGTGAGTTTGTAAGATTGTGAGGTTGCGGGGACGACGGTGGGGATTTTTATCCGAAGTGTCTGCTTAGGAGAGGAGAATGCAGATGAAAAAGAGCTTTTCCCGGTTTTTCCTGGCGTTCCTGTGCTGCGCGGCCGCAGCTTGTCCGCTGGCAGGCTGCGCGGCTGCCGAAGAGGAAGTGCCTTTGTCAGAGTGCAGGGAGGCAGAAGCGATCACAGAGCTTTTGTATGCCAGCAATGACAGGAACAGATATTTTAATTATGGCTTTCCAGTTACAGAAGAAAGCGTAGAGGACGCGCTTAAGACAGGCTCGGGCTATGGCCGGGTGGACTCAGAAGAATTTCAGACCCTTTCGCAGATCCAGGAGTATTTTCTGGAGGTATACACAGAGGATTACTGCGAAAAACTGCAGCTCTGGACAGGGGAGGGCCCACGCTGGAAGGAGGAGGATGGAATTCTTTTCCAGAGCCTGGCGGACGGCATATACAGCCCTGTCACGGAGGAAAACCTGGAGGATAGCACGATCCTGTACCAGGGTGACGATAAGATAACGGCCCACATTTATTTTGACAGCCAGATAGACGACACGAAATATGTGATGGAGTATACGCTGATCAGGACAAAAGAGGGGCTTCGGATAGAAGACAGGGTGGCGGAAGTACAGGATTAGCAGACGGATCAGGTGGGAATCGGGCAGAAAAATCTTGGAACCAGCGCTTTGCAGGAGATGGAATATGGCTAAAGGTTATTGCTTCATGCACGAGGACACAGAGATAGCGAATATCCTTGTGAATGACTATGGTGAATTGTCAGAAATAGCTCTCATTGAGTCGGAGGGCGCGAAAAAATATCTCCCGATGCTTCCGCTGTCATCTGACAGAGCAGATGTCGCGCTGGCAAAATGGCTCAGAGGACGCACAGTCCCTGCGACGAGACAGGACATCAAGAGAGAACTGACTGCGATGGGAATGTCAGAGTTTGAATATATGCTCGAGAACCTGGGGCTGTCTTTGACAGATCACTATTGGCTGAATCCGGCTGGAAGCGGGTATACATGGGAGGCCATCAATCTGTATACAAATAATTTCAGAGCTGTCTTTTCCCTCGATATAGCGGATGATGATACGCAGAGCATAGCAGGAAAAACCAACTTTGTGCCCAGTGCTTCTCTAAAAGGAGATCTGAAAAAGAAATGGATCATAACCCAGAATGGCAGCAGAGTGCTTGTAAAAGGCAGCAGCGGGCATAGCATAAGGCAAAGCTTATGTGAAGTACTTGCCACAGAGATACACAGACGGCAGGGAAAATTTGAGTATACACCGTACAAGCTGATAGAAATTTCGTCGAATGGCAGCACCAC
This sequence comes from uncultured Merdimonas sp., assembly GCA_944383645.1. Lineage (GTDB taxonomy): Bacteria > Bacillota > Clostridia > Lachnospirales > Lachnospiraceae > Laedolimicola. The sequence continues at coordinate 987 of CALWQJ010000068.1, read as the reverse complement.
AGTTGGCTGTATGTGTCCAAACTTTACAGATATCCATACAGAGTTTGTACCTGCTATTGATATTGTAAATTCTGCCAAGAAGAGGAATGACGGTAATTATTACGAGATGTATCTGGAATTGTGTTCAAGACAGGGGTTAGATGCCAGCTATTTAAGGGCATTTATGGAATATCAGATACTGACAGATTTTGTGATATCTAATACAGACCGTCATTTTAACAATTTTGGAGTGATAAGAGACAGTAAAACGCTTTGCTTTCTAAAGCCAGCCCCTATCTTTGACAGTGGGAACAGCATGTTTTACAACAGCTCCAGAATATGTACGGATGAGGGCTTGCTCGATTTGAACGTAACCTCTTTTACGAAGAAAGAAATACAGCTGCTAAAGTATGTGACGGATCCGAAGCTGCTCGATCTCTCCCTGCTGCCAGGAGAGCAGGAGGTGCTGGAGCTGTTTATGCTTGATACAGGAGTAAAAGAGGAGGATACCGTTAAGATTGCGAAGGCATACAGCAAAAAAATAGAATATCTGCGGGAATTCCAGGGAGGAACCAGGATATACAGCTATCCGTATCTGCGTCAGCAGGGGATAGGCAGAGAGAGATAGATAAATGTGGTGCCGATTCTATCAATTCAGACTGCCCAGTTTGCTCTCTTGATTATACGAAATGTGTGGCAGGAGAAACAGATACGGAATCAGAAAATTAAAGTGGCAAAACCAGAACAGAAGCATAGAAAAGGACATCGATAATTTAGGTGGCAATTTTTTCGTGTTAAAATTATTGAGAAGAGTTGGAATGGAACTTCATATGTGTGGATGAGACGCCGGGAGTACAGGATTAGCGGCAGAAAAAATTGATTTTTTGAGGTTCTGCGGGAGTAACCAAAAACGGGGGAAGCGCGTAACGTGCTTCCCCCGTCCTTCCAGTTTTGCCCTTATTTCGCCAACAGCATCATAATCTCGTTGCTTCTGGCGATGAATTTCGT
>CALWQJ010000067.1 GCA_944383645.1 uncultured Merdimonas sp. | reverse complement strand
CGGATGATTGCTCTGATCCGCTCCCTGTTCGAGTCCGCCCTGAAGACCAACGAGAACCTGGAATTCGCGGTGGTGACGGGCTGTCTTCGGATCAGCCGGGAATCCATTTTCACGGGGCTTAACAATCTGAAAATCATGTCTGTCACCGCAGCAAATTATGCGGAATATTTTGGATTTACGCCGGACGAGGTGGAAGCGATGCTGCGGGATTACGGTCTGGAGGAAAATCTGGAGACGGTGCGGCAGTGGTATGACGGCTACCAGTTCGGGGATACGGAAGTCTACAATCCCTGGAGCGTCATCAATTACGTGGATTCCTGCCGGACGAACAAGGCGGCATTCGCAAAGCCCTACTGGTCCAACACCAGCTCCAACAGCATCGTCCGCACCCTGGTGGAGAGGGCGGCTCTGTCCGTTAAGCAGGAGATAGAGGGCCTGATTGAAGGGAAGACTATCACGAAGCCCATCCACGAGGACATCACCTGTGAGGACATGGATTCCACCCAGGACAACCTGTGGAATTTCCTGTTCTTTACCGGGTATCTGAAAAAGATCCGGGAGAGCCAGGAGGGCGAGACCATTTATATGGAGATGGCCATCCCCAACAGCGAGGTCCGCTACATCTACAAGAACACGGTCCTGCGCTGGTTCGAGGAGAAGACGGACAAAAAGGAACTGTCGCCGCTCTATCAGAGCATTCTGGACGGGGACACGGAAAAAATGGCGGAGATCCTGTCGGAGAACCTGATGGAGACCATCAGCTTTTACGATTATCAGGAAAGCTATTATCATGGCTTCCTTGCAGGAATGCTGAAAAACATCGGAAATTACATCGTCCAGTCGAACCGGGAGTCGGGAAACGGAAGGCCCGACATCCTGCTGAAATATCCAAGCGTCCGGGGCAAGGCCGTGATTATCGAGATCAAGGTCTCAAAGACCTACCAGGGGCTGGAGGAGAAGTGTGACGAGGCCCTGCGCCAGATCGAGGAGCAGCGGTACGAAGAGGCCCTGCGCCAGGAGGGCTACCAGCATATCATGAAATACGGAGTCGCCTTTTATAGGAAGGAGTGCATGGCGAAGCTTCAGAAATAAAGGGAAAGGAAAAGTCCGTAAATACGGGCTTTAGAGACATAGAAAACAGGCATAGAAAAAGCTCCGGTGGATTCTCACCGGAGCGTCTCAAGCAGGGCTACAAGGATTCGAACCTTGAAATGACGGAGTCAGAGTCCGTTGCCTTACCGTTTGGCGATAGCCCTTTGTCATCAGCGAATGTTATTGTAGCACAGGTTTTTCCCAAATGCAAGTACTTTTTCAAATTTTTTAAAAATTTATCCTTTCTGAATCAGGATCTTCTGAATCGGGACTGGGAAGCTAATCCGATATCAATTCCTTTTGACCTTCAAGACTCATATCCACGGCCCAGTACTTGTGTGAACATGCATATCAATGACGCCGTTCAGTGAAATTTTCTGTTTCATGTTTTCGCTTCCTTATAAAAAATCTGCAGCCTGCACTGCGCAGGCGGCAGACCCCGTCACAATTATTCAATGGTAATCCTGCTGCTCGAAGTCAGCTTTTTCGGATCATGCTTCGGAACCAGAAGGGTTAGAACGCCGTGCTCGTATTTCGCCTTGACGTCTTCCGGCTTTACATCGCCGACATAGAAGCTGCGGGAGCAAGCGCCAGCATAACGCTCCTGATGAAGAACACGCTCCTTCTTGTCCTCTTCGTCCTTGTCAAGGGCCTTTTCGGCACTGACGGTCAAATAACCATCCTTGACATCCACATGGATCTCGTTCTTTTCAAAGCCGGGCAGATCTACTGCGAAGCGGTAAGCCTTAAGGTATAAAGACAGTGGATTTAGCGCTGGTTTTGAAGAAGCCGGAGAAGATTCTGATAATAAATAATTGGAAATCAGCTCAAAAGGTGGTATACTTGGAATGCTTTGATTCATTGACGCTTTGATTCATAATGGCAGGGAGGCAGTACATGTATTCATTTGACAGCCACGTCCGCTACAGCGAGGTGGGCGAGGACAAGAAACTGACATTAGACGGAATTATCAATTATTTTCAGGATTCCAGCACCTTTCAGTCGGAGGAGCTGGAGATAGGCGTGGATATGCTGGAGAAGCTGCACCGGGTATGGGTGCTTTCCTCCTGGCAGATTGTGATTGAACGGTATCCGGCGCTCTGCGAGGAGATCCGGATTTCCACCTGGCCCTACGGCTTTCAGGGCTTTTGCGGCAGCCGTAATTTCACGATGACGGACCGGGACGGGAAGCTGCTGGCCTGGGCGAACAGTCTCTGGAGCTTCCTGGATACGCAGACGGGGCGTCCGGCCCGGGTCCCGGAGGAGATTGTGAAAAAATACGTGCTGGAGGACAGGCTGGACATGGATTACGCGCCCAGAAAACTTCCCATGCCGGAGAACGGGGAGGCGGGAGAGCCCTTTGCGGTGCAGAAGCACCATCTGGACACGAACCATCATGTGAATAACGGCCAGTATATCCAGATGGCCCGGGAATACGTCCCGGAAGGCTTTCCGATACGCCAGATGCGCGCGGAATACAAGAAATCAGCCCTGCTGGGAAATATGATTTACCCGGTGACGGCGTTTGAGGATGGCAAGTATACGATTGGCCTGTGCGATGAGCTGGGAAAGCCTTACGCGGTAGTGGAGCTTTCTTAAAAGACAGGCAGAGAAGAGGATGTAAGAGATGATTGAGCTTGGAAAAAAGCAGGAACTGACAGTAGTAAAAAAGGCAGAGTTTGGTGTCTATCTGGCGGAAGGACCAGAAGCCTCCGAGCGGGTGCTGCTTCCGAAGAAGCAGGTGCCGGAGGGGACGGCCATCGGAGACAGGCTCAGGGTGTTCGTCTACCGGGATTCGAAGGACCGGCTGATCTCCACCACCCAGGAGCCGAAGGTGGAGCTGGGAGGTCTGGCCAGGCTCCGGGTGGCGCAGGTGGGAAAGATCGGCGCCTTCCTGGACTGGGGACTGGAAAAAGACCTTCTGCTCCCCTTCCGTCAGCAGACCCGGCGAGTGCGGGAGGGAGAAGAGGTTCTGATCGCCCTCTACATAGACAAGAGCGGCCGGCTCTGCGCCACGATGAACGTGTATGAATATCTGGAGAAGCAGTCCCCGTATCAGAAGGAGGACCGGGTACAGGGAACCATCTACGAGATCAGCCGGGAATTCGGGGCCTTCGTGGCGGTGGACGACCGTTATTCCGGACTGATTCCCAGAAAGGATTTTCACGGCGGCGCGCAGATAGGAGACGTGATTGAGGCCCGTGTGACAGCGGTTCATGAGGACGGAAAGCTGGACTTAAGCATGCGGGAAAAGGCCTATCTGCAGATGGATAAGGACGCGGAGACCGTACTGAAGGTCATCGATGAGTTCGACGGCGTGCTTCCCTTCAATGACAAAGCGTCGCCTGAGGTGATCGAGCGCGAGCTGAAGCTCAGTAAAAATGCCTTTAAGCGGGCGGTGGGAAGGCTTTTGAAGGAAGGAAAAATAGAGATAACGCCGAAGAGCATCCGCCGCAGATCATGAAAAAGTACCAAATTTTGAAAAAATGAAAAAAAGCTCTTTCCAAACACTGGTTTTATGGTTATAATGGGGGAGAAGAAAGGGGTGAACAAGATGAAGGTTCAGAATATTACTGACATCGATAAGTTCTTCAAGGTAGTTGACAGCTGCAAAGGGAAGGTAGAGCTGGTTACAGGCGAGGGAGACAGACTGAATCTGAAGTCCAAGCTTTCTCAGTACGTTTCTATGGCGAACATCTTCTCCAACGGTGAGATTCCGGAGCTTGAGATTATCGCTTACGAGAAGGAAGACATCGACAAATTAGTTTCATTTATGATTAATGGTTAAGTAAAACGAGGTGAGGCTCTTAGGAAAGAGCGAATCACCTCGTTTTTCGTTGCGGCTCAAATTATTTTTGACGTTTCCTGTTTTTCTCATAGAGGATCAGCAGCCCCTTCAGGAGCAGATCATCCTCCAGGACCATCCTGTGCCGGCACAGCGGCGCGACTACGCAGGCCAGGCCGCCTGTGGCGACGACGGTGCAGTCCTCTCCCAGCTCTTCGTTAATCCGGTCGATCAGGCCGTCCAGCGCCCCGGCGCTTCCGTACAGAATCCCGCTTTTCATAGAGTCCACCGTATTACTGCCGATAAGCTTTCCAGGCGGGTCAAGGGAGATCCGCGGCAGCTGGGCCGCCCGGCTGGACAGGGCCTCCAGGGAGACGGCCAGGCCCGGCAGAATCATTTTTCCGATATAGGCCTTATCCCGGTCGATGACGGAGACGGTGGTGGCGGTTCCCATGTCGATGAGAATCTGGGGAACCGGGTAGAGGTTCACGCCTGCCACGGCCCCGACGATCAGATCGCTGCCCTGCTGGGCCGGATCGTCCACCTTCATTTTCAGGCCGGTCTTCAGGCCGGGGCCCACTACGAGAATCCGGGCTCCGGTGTATTTTTCCACGGCCTCCTTTACGGCGCCGGTGACGGAGGGCACCACGGAGGAGAGGATCCCCCCCTCGATCTGCGAGGGCCGGATCTCATGCAGCTCCAGCGTCTCCTTGAAAATCGTGGCGTATTCCAGGGGGGTGGCTTCCTGCTCCGTGGAAAAGCGTTCGAAAAAAAGGAGGCGCTTTTCCGGCCCCTTTTCCTCAAAGCAGCCCACGACAATATTTGTATTTCCGATATCTATGGTGAGAATCATAGGGTATTTATCTCCTTCGGGGATGGAATCTGGCGCGGCAGGCGTCTTCCGGCCGCACCCAAATGGGCGCGGCCTACTTCTGGGAAGCAAAAAGCCGGGAGCGGTACAGGGCGTAACCGATGGCTCCTGTGAGCACAGTGGACGCGATCATTTCGCAGACCGCGTTAATGCCCACAAAGGAGCAGACGAACAGGAGAATATTCTGCCCGCCGATGAGGCCCTGTACATAGTCTGTATTTCCGTAAAGCACGATGAGCGCAGTCATGAAAAAGAGCGTGTTCAGGAAGGCGGAAAAGAAACCTGTGACGAAGCAGCCCGCGCGGGCGCCCTTTGCCTTCCGGACAAAGCGGAAAATATAGCCCAGCAGGAAGCCGTCCAGAAGACGGGGTACAAACCGCTGGATAAAAGCCAGAACGGGATTGATTTCAAAAAGAATGGCGCCCATGGCGCTTAAGCCTCCCACGCCGACGCACTGCAGGAAGCTGGTCAGCCCGAATACGGCTCCCGCGGCGGCTCCGCCTGCAGGTCCTAAGGTGACGGCTGCCAGCGCGACCGGGATGACGTTGAACGAGATGGCTAAAGGGCCGATGTTCAGATATCCCAGAGGCGTGTATGCCATGAGAAGCAGAATTCCGGTCAGCAGCCCGAGAATGGTTAGCTGCCGGGTGTTAAAAGATTTTTTCATTTGGGGTTCCTCCTTGTTATTATTCTTCATCTGAAGATACAATACATTCCATTTATACCACAGAAGCCGGGAAAAAGATACCCTTAAATTCGCCAAGGCACGACAGGAAGGAAAGGAGCAGTGCCTGCTTCGTTTTCCCTTAAGTGCTTGCGCAAAATTTCGCGAGCCGATATAATAAAGAAAACGAGGCTGCAAATAGTAACAAGGCAGGAGGTGCAGGGCAAATGAATTATCTGAACACAAGAGATTCGTTTGATACTTTTATGCAGGCTGTGGCCAGCAATATTTATGTCGATAAGAGCATGATGATCGAAGAGATCATGAAAAGAACCGGCAGCTATGACAAGTATATCTGCATCACCAGGCCTCGCCGTTTTGGGAAGTCTACGAATGCAGGAATGCTGGCGGCATATTTTACAAAAGGCTATGACAGTGGTCCGGTGTTTGAAAATCTGAGCATCCATGACAGCAGTGTATATGGAAAAAAACAGAATCAGTGCAATGTGATTCATATTGATTTCAGCCGCAGGCCGGATCTGTGCAGAAATTATGAAGATTATATTATGAGCATTATCAGAGCCCTGAAGGAAGATTTGCTGGAAGCGTATCCATTTCTGTCAGGAAAAAACTATGACCGGGTAGCGGATATGCTGCGTGACACAAAAGAAAGTTTTGTCTTTATCCTGGATGAATGGGATGCCGTCTTTTATGAGAAGTTTATGACAGAGGATGACAAAGAGCTGTTTCTGAAATGGCTGAAAGGCATTTTGAAGGATCAGGCCTATGTGGAGCTGGCTTACATGACAGGCGTGCTTCCGGTGAGGAAGTATTCCAGCGGTTCTGAGCTGAACATGTTCGACGAATATAATTTCATGAATGATAATGTATTTGATATTTATTTTGGGTTTACGGAAGGAGAGGTAAAGGAGCTTTGTAAAAAGCACACGGCAGTTTCCTATGAAGAGCTGAGAACATGGTATGACGGATACCATCTTTTTAAGGGCGGGCGGCTGTTCAATCCACGCTCTGTGAATAAGGCCCTGACGCGGGGGATCTGCCTCAATTACTGGACGGAGACAGGACCGATGAATGAAATTGCCGAATGTATCGAGCATAATGTGGATGAGGTCAGGGAGGATATCGTAAAACTGGTGGCAGGCATTCCGATTCGGATACGGCTGGATGGATACAGCGTGTCGGAGCTAAATCTGGACACCAGGGATGAGATTTTGTCGGCTATGGTAGTGTATGGCTTCCTGGACTATTATGACGGAATGCTGTCCATTCCGAATGGAGAGCTGATGGAAAAATTTCAGAAGGTTTTGGAAAGAGACAGCATGGGAGAAGTGAAGGCAGTGGTAGAACGTTCCCGGGAGATGACAGAAGCCACCCTTTTGCAGGATGAAGACAGAGTTGCCGCGATTCTGGAAGAGGTTCATGACCGGGAGATCCCATTTTTACAGTACAATGATGAAAATGCTCTGTCCTGTGTAGTGACCCTGTGTTATCTTTATGCGAGAGACGATTATCGTATCGAAAGAGAAGAAAAGAGCGGGAAAGGATACTGTGACTATCTTTTTTATCCCAGGCATAAAAAAGACCCGGCGATTATTCTGGAGTTAAAAGTGGGAGGCTCCTGTGAGGAAGCGATTGAACAGATAAAGCAAAAAAATTATATGCAGAAGGTGGAACATTGTCGCAAGGTTCTTCTGGTGGGGATCAATTACGGAAAAGACAAAAAGCACAGCTGTCGGATAGAAGCCATAGAAAAATGAAAGAAAGGACCCAAATATCATGCAGTTACATGGAAAAACCGTGGTGCTTGCCGTGACGGGCAGCATCGCCGCATATAAAATCGTAAACCTGGCCCGGATGCTGAAAAAGCTGGGGGCGGACGTGCAGGTGCTGATGACCCGGAACGCCACGGAGTTCATCACGCCGCTGACCTTTGAGGAGCTGACGGGAAATAAGTGCCTGGTGGATACTTTTGACCGGAACTTCCAGTACAATGTGGAGCATGTGGCCCTGGCGAAGCGGGCGGACGTGGTGCTCGTGGCCCCGGCGTCGGCCAATGTCATCGGAAAGATCGCAGGCGGCATCGCGGACGATATGCTGACCACGACGGTTCTGGCCTGCCCCTGCAAGAAGATTATTTCACCGGCCATGAACCACAATATGTACCATAACCCCATCGTCCAGGACAACCTTCAGAAGCTGGCCCGCTTCGGCTATGCGATCATTCCGCCGGAGCGCGGGATGCTGGCAAACGGCGACAGCGGCGACGGACGGATGCCGGAAGAGCGCGTACTCCTGGAATATGTGTTGCAGGAGATTGCCTGCGAAAAGGATCTGGCCGGGAAGCGGGTGCTGGTGACGGCGGGAGCCACCCGGGAGGCCATCGACCCGGTGCGCTTCATCACCAATCATTCCTCGGGAAAGATGGGCTTCGCCCTGGCCCGGGCCGCGAGGCTTCGCGGCGCGGAGGTGACGCTGGCAGCGGCCCACACGGACGTGGAGCCGCCCCTCCTTGTGGACGTAGTGCGGGTATCCTCTGCGGAGGAGCTGTTCCAGGCTGTGACAGAGAGGGCGCCGGAGGCGGACATCATCATCAAGGCGGCGGCGGTGGCCGATTTTACGCCGGAGCACACTGCGGAGAATAAGATTAAGAAGGCGGACGGGGAAGAGACGCTGACGCTCACCCTGAAGCGGACGAAGGACATCCTGAAATACCTGGGAGAGCATAAGCGGGAAGGGCAGATCCTCTGCGGCTTTGCCATGGAGACCGAGGAGCTGCTCGCGAACGCCAGAAAGAAGCTGGAGAGCAAGAACTGCGATCTGATCTGCGCCAACAGCCTGCGGGTGGAGGGCGCGGGCTTCGGCACGGATACGAACCGGGTGACGGTGCTCACGAAGGAAGAGGAGATAAGCCTTGAGCTTTTGACCAAGGAAGAGACGGCCCACCGGATTCTCGACATCATCTGCGGACTGCAGAAAAAGGACTGAGGAAGCTATGCCATTTACACATCTGCACACACATACGGAATACAGTCTTCTGGACGGCTCCAACAAGATTAAGGAGTACGTGGCCAGGGTGAAGGAGCTGGGCATGACGGCGGCGGCCATTACGGACCACGGCGCCATGTTCGGCGTGATAGATTTCTATAAGGAGGCCAGGGCGCAGGGCGTCAAGCCCATTCTGGGCTGCGAGGTCTACGTGGCCCCCAATTCCCGCTTTGACAAGGAGGTGACGGGCGGGGAGGACCGCTATTACCATCTGGTGCTCCTGGCGGAGAACGATCAGGGCTACGCGAACCTGACGAAGATCGTCTCCCGGGGCTACGTGGAGGGCTTCTATTACCGCCCCAGGGTGGACATGGAGGTGCTGAACCAGTTCCACGAGGGCATCATCGCCCTAAGCGCCTGCCTGGCGGGCGAGGTGCAGCGCTATATCGTGAAGGGCCTGTACGACGAGGCGAAGAAATCTGCCCTGAAATATGAGAAGGTCTTCGGCAAGGGCAATTATTTTCTGGAGCTTCAGGACCATGGACTGCCGGATCAGAAGCTTGTAAATCAGGCTCTGGTGCGCATGAGCCGGGAGCTTGACATTCCCCTTGTGGCCACGAACGATATCCATTACACCTACGCCCAGGACGTGAAACCCCACGATATCCTGCTGTGCATCCAGACGGGCAAGAAGCTGGCGGACGAGGACCGGATGCGCTACGAGGGCGGCCAGTACTACGTGAAGTCTCCGGAGGAGATGGCGGCCCTTTTTCCCTATGCCCCGGAGGCCATCGAGAATACGGAAAAAATCGCGGACCGCTGCAATGTGGAGATTGAGTTCGGCGTGACGAAGCTTCCGAAATACGATGTGCCGGAGGGCTATACCTCCTGGGAATACCTGAACAAGGTCTGCTTCGACGGCCTGAAGGAGCGCTACCCGGAGGATGACGGGACCTTAAAGGAGCGGCTGGAGTATGAGCTGGGCGTCATCAAAAATATGGGCTACGTGGACTATTTCCTGATCGTCTGGGATTTTATCAAGTACGCCAGGGATCACGGCATCGCCGTAGGCCCGGGCCGGGGCTCGGCGGCCGGCAGCATCGTGGCCTACACCATGGGGATCACCAACATCGACCCCATCCGCTACCAGCTGCTGTTTGAGCGGTTCTTAAATCCGGAACGCGTGTCCATGCCCGATATCGACGTGGATTTCTGCTTCGAGCGCCGCCAGGAGGTCATCGACTACGTGGTGCGCAAATATGGCAAGGACCGGGTGGTGCAGATCGTCACCTTCGGTACCATGGCGGCCAGGGGCGTGCTCCGGGACGTGGGCCGGGTCATGGATCTCCCCTACAATTTCGTGGATTCCATCGCCAAGCTGGTGCCCCAGGAGCTGAATATCACCCTGGAGAAGGCCCTGAAAATGAACCCGGAGCTGCGGAAGAAATATGAGGACGATCCCCAGGTGCACGAACTTGTCGATATGTCCATGCGTCTGGAGGGCCTGCCCAGGCATACCTCCATGCACGCGGCCGGCGTCGTGATCAGCCAGAAGGAGGTAGACGAGTACGTACCCCTTTCCAGGGCCTCCGACGGCACGATCACGACCCAGTTTACCATGACGACCCTGGAAGAGCTGGGCCTTCTGAAGATGGATTTTCTGGGCCTTCGGACCCTGACGGTGATCCAGGACGCAGCCCGCATGGCCTCGGAGCGGGCCGGAAAGCCCATCGATATGGATAAAATCAATTATGACGACGCAGACGTGTACGCCTCCATCGGCACCGGAAAGACGGAGGGCGTGTTCCAGCTGGAAAGCAGCGGCATGAAAAATTTCATGAAGGAGCTGCAGCCGAAGAACCTGGAGGACGTCATCGCCGGCATCTCCCTCTACCGGCCGGGCCCCATGGATTTCATCCCCCAGTACATCCGGGGCAAGAACCATCCGGAGTCCATCACCTACGACTGCCCGCAGCTCGAAGAAATCCTGGAACCCACCTACGGCTGCATCGTCTACCAGGAGCAGGTCATGCAGATCGTGCAGAAGCTGGCCGGCTATACCCTGGGACGAAGCGACCTGGTGCGGCGGGCCATGTCGAAGAAGAAGGCGTCCGTCATGGAGAAAGAGCGGCAGAACTTCGTCTATGGAAACGAGGAGGAGGGCGTGCCCGGCTGCATCGCGAACGGCATTCCCGAGGCCACGGCCCAGAAGATCTACGACGAGATGATCGACTTCGCCAAATACGCCTTCAATAAATCCCACGCGGCGGCCTACGCGGTGGTGGCCTACCAGACGGCCTGGCTGAAATACTATTATCCGGTGGAATTCATGGCGGCGCTGATGACCTCCGTTATCGACAATCCGGGCAAGGTCTCGGAATATATCCTGACCTGCCGCCAGATGAATATCGCCATCCTGCCCCCGGATATCAACGAGGGCGAGTCCCGGTTCTCCGTATCGGACGGCTCCATCCGCTACGCCCTGTCGGCCATCAAAAGCATCGGCCGGCCCGTGGTGGAGGCCATCATGGAGGAGCGGAGGCTGGGCGGACGGTTCAAGAGCCTGACGGATTTCCTGGAGCGGATGACCGGAAAAGAGGTCAACAAGAGGGTAGTGGAGAACCTCATCAAGGCCGGAGCCCTGGACAGCCTGGGCGGAACCAGGCAGCAGTACATCCTGGCCTACGCGGGAATCATGGACAGCGTGGCCCAGAGCCAGAAGACCATGATGACCGGGCAGATGAGCCTCTTCGATCTGGTGGACGAGGACCAGAAAGCGAATTTCCAGGCGAAGCTTCCGGACGTGGGCGAGTACCCGAAGGAGCTTCTGCTCTCCTTCGAGAAGGATGTGCTGGGCATCTATGTCAGCGGCCATCCCCTGGAGGAGTACGAGGAGCGCTGGAGGAAGAATATCACGGCGGTGACCTCAGATTTCCAGCTGGACGAGGAGACGAACCAGACCCGGGTGCGGGACGGGCAGCAGGTGGTTCTGGGCGGCATGATCACCGGAAAGACGGTCAAATACACGAAGAACAACCGGGTCATGGCCTTCCTGCAGCTGGAGGATCTGCTGGGAGCCGTGGAGGTGGTGGTCTTCCCGAACGTCTATGAGAAGAACACGGAGCTGCTTTCCGAGGACGCCAAGATCTTCGTCAGCGGCCATGTGGACGCCGGAGACGACCGGGCTGCCAAGCTGATCTGCGACCGGATCATTCCCTTCGAGGCGGGCAGGCGGGAGCTGTGGATCCAGTTTCCGGATCAGAAGGAGTGCATCCGGAGGGAGCCGGAGCTTCTGGCCCTCCTTGCCGACAGCGACGGGCAGGATCGGGTGGTTCTGTACGCGGCGGCGGAGAAGTCCGTGAAGCGCCTCCCGGCGGGCCAGACCGTGGACGCAGGAAAGGATCTGATTGTAAAGCTTGAGGAAAGCTTTGGTGAAGGGAATGTAAAAGTTGTAGAGAAACGTATTGAAAATATAAGGCGGATGCAGTAAAATCACACTCGAAGGCCTCCATACGGGCAGCCGGAGGGGCTGCCCGCAGGGTGTGCCGCAAAAAACAGACAAAGGGTAAGGAGGAGGAACATGGCAAAAGAGATTAAGACCATCGGAGTACTGACAAGCGGCGGAGACGCGCCGGGCATGAACGCGGCGATCCGCGCCGTGGTACGAAAAGCCCTGGTGAACGGGAAAAAGGTAAAAGGCATCTTAAAGGGCTATTCAGGCCTCCTGAATGAAGAGATCATCGACATGTCGGCCAACGACGTGTCCAATACCATAGAGCGCGGCGGAACCATTCTCTTCACGGCCCGCTGCAAAGAGTTTATGACAGAGGAGGGCCAGCAGCGGGGCGCCGAGATCTGCCGGAAGCATGGCATCGACGGCATCGTGGTCATCGGCGGGGACGGTTCCTTCCGGGGAGCCCAGAAGCTGGCGAACTTAGGGATCAATACCATCGGCGTGCCGGGAACCATCGACCTTGATATCTCCTGTACCGAGTATACCATCGGCTTCGACACAGCGGTGAATACCGCCATGGAAGCCATCGACAAGGTCCGCGACACCTCCACCTCCCATGAGCGCTGCAGCATCATCGAGGTCATGGGCCGCAACGCCGGCTATATCGCTCTCTGGTGCGGCATTGCCAACGGGGCCGAGGACATCCTTCTGCCGGAAAATTATGACTACGACGAGCAGAAGATCATCAACAATATCATCGAGAACCGCAAGCGCGGAAAGAAGCACCACATTATTGTGAACGCCGAGGGCGTGGGCCACTCCGCCAGCATGGCGAGGCGGATCGAGGCGGCCACCGGCATCGAGACCCGGGCCACGATCCTGGGCCACATGCAGCGCGGCGGCAGCCCCACCTGCAAGGACCGCGTCTACGCTTCCATGATGGGAGCCATGGCGGCCGATCTCCTCTGCGACGGCAAGACGAACCGCGTGGTGGGCTACCAGCACGGACGCTTCCAGGATTTCGATATCAACGAGGCCCTGAACATGGTGAAGGGCATCGATCCGTATCAGTACCAGGTGGCGAAGGATCTGTCCCGGCACTGCCAGGAGAACGTATGATTCTATGATTACAAGTACAGCCAACCAGCAGGTAAAGCAGCTGATCCAGCTGAATAAAAAAAGAAAGCTCCGGGACGAGCGGGGCGTATTTGTGGCGGAGGGCCTGAAGATGTTTGAAGAGGCCCCCCGGGATCGGATCGAAAGGGTCTATGTCTCAGAAAGCTTCCTTGGGGCACACAGGCAGGAGCTTGACCTGGAGGGGCTCTCCTGGGAGGTGATGCAGGACAGTGTATTCCGGGCGGCCAGCGACACCCAGACGCCCCAGGGTATCCTCTGTATCGTAAGGAGGCGCCAGTACGGGCTGGAGGAGCTCCTGCAGGCAGAGAACCCGCTTCTGCTCCTTCTGGAGAATCTGCAGGATCCCGGAAACCTGGGGACTATCCTTCGGACTGCAGAGGGCGCGGGGGCGGCAGGCGTCATCTTAAGCAGGGGCTCGGTAGACCTCTACAATCCGAAGACCATCCGCTCCACCATGGGCTCCATTTACCGGGTGCCCACCCTGTATGTGGACGATCCGGTCCGGACGGCGGAGCGCCTGCGGGAGAGAGGAATCCGCACCTTTGCCGCGCATCTGGACGGGGAGCGCTTTTACGATCAGGAGGATTACACGGGCGGGACGGCGTTCTTCATCGGAAACGAAGGCGCAGGCCTGACGGACGGGCTCGCCGGGAGGGCGGACGCCCTGATCCGGATTCCCATGGAGGGAAGGGTGGAGTCCCTGAACGCAGGCGTGGCAGCTTCGCTCTTAATGTACGAAGCATACCGGCAGAAAAGGAATAAGACTCTTTACATTTAACAGAAATTCCTATATACTTGAAGAAGACAGGCACAGTAAGTTCGCAGAAGATGAGGACCTGCTGTGCTGGTTATTTTTATACCCATCAGTTTGCTGCGGGGTGTTTGATTTCCAAGAGTGACATTCTTATCGATGCGGTTTTATAAGGGGACGTAGAAAGTGAAAGGCGCCGATTTTTACCTTGCGAATATGCCGATCGCGTTTTGCGCGATAAAAGTGCTGACAGATAAAGAAGGGAATCCTGTGGATTATCTTTTCATCTATTCCAACAAAGCGCATACCAGGCTGGAGGGCCTGAATGAGGGGGAACTGGCTGGAAAGAGATATCTGGAGCTTCATGAGAAAATCGGGAAAAAGTTTTTACAGTGCTGTTATGAAGCGGCGTTTCACGGCAAAGATCATGTCATAAGCGATTATAATGCGGAGAGGGAACGGCATTATCTGATTTATATATATCCTCTGGAGAAGGGCAGCTGCGCCTGTATGTTTCAGGATATGACGGCCAGCCAGAGGCTTCTGCAGGAATGCGAACATGGAGAGAGGCAGGAGGCGGAGCAGAAGGGGCATTACACCAAATCCGCCGCGCTGCTTCGGTATCTGCGGAAGGTCGATCAGCTGATGCGCGAGCAGGAGGAGCTGAGAAAGGAAGCCATGCGGGATCCACTGGTGGATCTTTATAATGTGAAGTCTGGAAAGGAGCTGGTGACCGAGGCTCTGGAAAGGATGGAAGAAGGCGATTTCAGCATCATGTTCCTGATAGACATTGACAATTTTAAGCGGATCAACGACACCCTCGGCCATCAGGCAGGGGATGAGTATCTGAAGCACCTTGCGTCCATTCTGAAGCACGTGTTCCGCAGAAGCGATATTGTCTACCGCATGGGAGGCGATGAGTTTATCGGCTTTGCCGAAAGCGTATCCATGCCGGAGCTGGCCGTGGAGAGGATTATGAGACGGCTGTATGAGCAGCTGGAGCAGGCGGGAAAGGAAGGCTTTGAGATGCAGTGCAGCGCCGGGATTTTTATAGGAAGTAGGAGGAACTCTTATTCTGACTTTTATGCCATGGCGGACCGCGCGCTGTACGCGGCCAAGAGGACAGGAAAAAATAAATATCATGTGATCAGTGAAAGCTCCGCTGACTGACGGGCAGCGGGGAGAGCGTATGAACAGGGGCGCCGCTCAATCATCCAAGCCGGATGATTTTGCGGCGCCCTCATGCGCCGCGCGCTTTCTCAGCGCGCAGATAGCAGACAGGTCTGACGCATTCTGCCGGGGACGGCTACTCCGCCATATCCCTTTCAAATCTCTTTACATTGTCCACCTTGCCGATGACTACGACGATATCTCCCTTTGCGAAATGGTAATCCGGAGACACCTCGATATCGGTGGAGCTGCCATGCTCGATGGCAATGATGTTCAGGTTATACTTCTGGCGGATATTGAAATCCTGGACGCTGACGCCCACCATGCGCTCTCCCGCGGGAACCTGCTGGATCTCCACCTGGTCGTCCAGGAAGATGAAATCCAGGAAGTTGTTGGAGACGAGGCGCTTTCCGAGACGCAGAGCCATATCACGCTCCGGGTAGACGACCTCCGCGCCGAGCTTGGCCAGAACGGCTCCCTGATCCTGGCTGATGGCCTTGGCGATGACATGAGGCACGCCCAGGCTGATGACGTTCAGGGTGGTCAGGATGCTGGTATCGATCCGCTCCCCGATGCAGATGATCGCTGTGTCGCAGTTCTGGATACCCACCTCTGTCAGGGCCTCCTTCGACAGGTTCTCAGTCACAAAGGCGTACTCCGTATACTGGCGGAGCTCCCGCACCTTATCCTCGTTGCTGTCCACGACGATGACGTCCTTTCCGGCCTCCGCGAGGCTGATGGCCAGGGCGGTTCCGAAGCGGCCCAGTCCGATGACGCCGAATAAATTAGCTTTCGATTTTTTCATGATTTCCATTCTCCTATATGTTCTATCCGAATTTTTTATCTGAATTCTCTATCCGATGGTGATAGATTCTTCTGTGTAGCGGGCCTGCTGCTCCGGACGGTTGATCCACATGGTAATGATGGTCAGGGCGCCCAGACGGCCGATAAACATAATCGCGGTGATAATATATTTGCTGGCGTCGCAGAGATTCGGCGTGATGCCGGTGGAAAGTCCTACCGTGCCGAACGCGGAGGTCACCTCAAACAGTACCTGCATCAGCGACAGATGGGGCTCCAGGACGCTTACCAGAAAGGTTCCGGTACAGACGACGCACAGAGAAAGCAGCGTAATCAGGTAGGCCTTGGAAAGGGTCTCCCGGGGCAGGCTGCGGCGGAAGGCGCCGAAATGCCGTTT
>CALWQJ010000066.1 GCA_944383645.1 uncultured Merdimonas sp. | reverse complement strand
GGCTTTTCTTTTGCACACGAAAGAATTTCTTAATTTTGCACTACAAGTTACCATTCACAGCCGATTCAGACAGGGCAACAGATGGGTGGGGCGCTGTGAATGGACTTTACCACAGCGCGCTGTACCGGGGATGCTCCGGATCGTTTCCGGTCCCGTTGAACCACAGCGCCAGGTTCTGATATGCTTCCTGTTTTTCCGCCAGATCCGCGTCCACCGCGAAGACCATCGTGTAGGTCTGGCTGTCCCCCTCTTCCATCTGACGCCAGAAATGCTGGGGATCATTCATGGTGTCCGCTGTCTGGTTCAGGTAAAAGCAGCTGCCATCCATCTGAAGCTCATAGTCTTCGCTGGGAACCGGCGCATAGCGCTCCGGAGCCTGCACCGGGCGCCCTTCCCCGTTCTCCTCCAGGCGGACCAGCACGGCGTCAAAAGGCGTTCCGTCGTCCCACTGCGCGTCATAAGCCTTCTCCTGGCGCACCGTCACCGTCACGGCCAGGAATTTCACTCCGGTCTCTTTCTCCTCCAGGATCTGCCCGTTCTCATCCAGCGTATAGCGCAGATAGGGCTTGTGGGTGCCGTCCTCGTTCAGCCAGGCTTCCAGCTCTTCCCGATCGCAGACTCCCTCCGGATTGTACCCGGGCGCCTCATAGAGGCTGTCATAAAAGGCCGCTTCCTCCACCGTATAGCTGGCGCCTATGAAGTCCGATCCATCCAGAGCCTCTCCCACAGCCGTGATCTCTTCCGGAGCCACGCCGTAATTTACCGCAGACTCCCAGGCCTCCTGCGCCTCCTGTTCAAGCCGCGCCTCCTCTGCCTTCTCCTCCTCTGTCATATAAGCCAGATCCGGATTTTCCGTCACCGTGATCGTCAGGCTCTCGGCCACCTTCACGAGTTCATCCATGGAAACCGCGTAGTCGCCCCACACCCAGAGCACATAGCCGTCTTCCGGATTAAACAGGTAAATATCCTTTGATCTCCTGTTCTTTTCCGCGTCCTGATAGGTAATCAGATGGGCCTCCATACTCTGAATCGTGGTCTTCTCCACCTTCTCCACTCCGGAAAAATCCATCGTCTGGCAGAAATAGTCGATATCCGCCATATTCATGGCCCAGATAGAAATATCCCGTCCATCCTCCTTCCCGGAACCATATTTGTCTCCGTCCGCCACGGTCATATCCTCCGGCAGGTACTCCGGAACCGCCGCCACCTCCACCGGCTTTAATTCATAATTAACCTCAAAGGCGTAGCGGACTGCGCCGTCCGCTTCCTCCACCTGCTTTGTAAAATGGCCCACTGCCGCCGCGACGCCCAGGCCGCAGAGCAGAATCATGGCCGCTGCCAGTACGGCTGCCGCGGAAGGCTTCAGCACACGCCGGCGGCCCCGGCAGCTTACCGTTCCTTCTGCCATTTCGCCCATCCTGTCCCCTGTCTTCTGCCTCTCATTGGCTCTGGCCCGCACAATATCATAGGCCGCTTCTATTTTCTGCTGCGTCTTCGGTGGAATTTCCAGCTCCTGCTTCAGAATATGTTCTGCATTTCTGTCTTTGCTTCTGCTCATCCGTCTTCCTCCTCTCTACACCACCAGCGGAAAAAAGCTCTTCTTAATCTTTTCCCTGCCCCGCTGGAGCCTGGCCTTCACCGTCGTCTCCTGAAGGTGAAGCAGCTTTGCGATCTCCCTGGTGCGAAAGCCCCATACATAGAAAAGTATCATCAGCCTTCTGTCTTCCTCATTCAAAGGCTCCAGGTATTCCAGAAACACCCGGTTATCCTCCGGCGCGCTGTTTCCCACCCTGTCCGCGTCATTTCTGTCCCAGATTCCCGGATCCGCCGCCGGTCCGCTTCTCTGGTTCTGCCTTCGGATATTGCTGCAGTTATTGATCAGGATCCGTACCAGCCAGGTCTTAAAATACCGCGGCTCCCTCAGCGTATCCAGATGCTCAAAGCAGTCCAGGATCGTCTCCGATATGGCGTCCGCCACATCCTCCTCCTGCACGAGCCAGGCTTTGGCAGTCTTGTACATAGACTGCTTGTTCCGCTCCATCAGCTCCACAAACGCGTCCGCGTCTCCATTCCTGGCCCGCAGGATAAGCCCTGCCGTCTTGTCATGTTCCATGCCAAATCTCCTTTGTATCAGTTGTATCAGCAGAATGTACATTCTATCTATTAGACCGGAAAACGGCGCACTTGGATACATCGTTGTACATATAAGCTTATTTCTATTGCAAATCGTCCATAAAACGAATAAGCGCGGGAGCATTCAGCATCCCGCGCCGTCTTTCTAACCGTCCTGCCTGTTTCCCGGCAGGCTTGTTTTGTTTTTTGAATCTCAGCGCCGGTGTCCCGGCGCTTCACGCTTAATAAAATACATGGTTTCCAATCACGATATGATCCGAGCTTACGGATGACCGGGCGTTCTTGAAGCGAGTGAAGCCGCCGATATTCGTGTAGCCGTTGATCGCTTCCTGGGCCGCCTGCACACAGCTGGCCTTGGGGCCGCCTGTGTAGCGGAGAATCGAACCGTTGCTCACCACGCCGAACTGGCCCGGAGCGTAGATGACGTCGGCAATCGTGCTGCCGTAGCGTCCGCTTCTTAAGCGGTTCATGACCACCGCGCCGATGGCTACCTGTCCCTCGTAGGGCTGGTTGCCGCCCTCAGCCTGAATCAGCGCCGCCAGAAGCGTCACCTCGTCGCCGTTTGCCTTGAAGGCCTCCAGCTGCTGCTTCAGCGCTTCCCGCTTCTCCTCCGCTTCCTTCTTCTCGATCTCTTCCATCGTCATGGCCTCGCCGAGCTCATACTGTACGTCCACATACTCTGCGGAGACAAAGCCTGTCTTATCCTCGGCGTATTCCACCTGGACCCATTCGGAATCTGCGGTGCTCTCATCGGCCACATCCAGCTTCGCGCCCTCCTCTACGTTCTTCAGGATTTTCGCGTCTGTGCTGGCCTCCTCGCGGATGCGCAGGCCCCCTGTCAGGGAAGTAGCCACAAGCTCCGCTTCCTCCTGGGCCTGGTTGTAGGCCTCCTCGCCGAAGAGCAGATACTCGTTGCTCACATAACCTTCCACATTGCCGGAGCTCACCTTGGTCCAGCCCTCCGCCTGCTCCACAATATCGCCGCCATTGCCCTTGAACATGCGTCCGACTGCCTCCGCCTCAGAGCTGGGCTCTGAACGGACCGTCACATAATCCTCCACATTGGCGAGTACCTTGTCATTCCATTCATCCTGTGCCTGTATTTCTTCAAAATCCTCGCTTGTCAGATCGTCCATCACGGACTCGATACCTGCCGCCATCTCCACGTCCAGGCCCGCAAAACCGGAACCCATGACCCAGAGGCCCGCAAGGGCGCACAGCGGAAGCACCTTCCTACTGATAAAGCTCATAACAACCTCCCATTTTGTGTCTGATGTAACATTTTTGTTTCACATATTAAAACTTCTTAAATATATTATTACAAATGTTACATTTCTGTTACGAGAGGTATTGTAGCAGAGCCTTTCCCGTTTGTCAACCCTCTATCAGTTTCTTCCAGCGCTGCGTGCCTTTCAGGAAATCCAGGGAAGCATCCTCCCGCAGGCTCTTTTTCAGCAGCTCCCGGAAATCCAGCTTTTCTTTGCCGGGCACCTCCTTGAATTTCATATGGGCGTAAAGCGGGGAGCTCCGGAAGCTGCCGTCCATGCTGTCCACGTTTTCCACAAGCTGCTCCAGAATATCCAGGCAGACATCCGCATCCTGCTCCAGCAGGGCCAGCTCCAGGGCCGGCGCCTTGACGCTGTACTCTCCCATGTCGAAAAGCCGGGCGGCGTCCGCCTGCTTCTCCTGCAGATAACGCAGCTTCGGTCTGTCATGTTCCGACTGCGCCAGGTTAAAGAGATTGTGGAGGACGAGGCTCACCATCGTATAATAAGAATAGAGAAGCTCCTCATAAAGCCTCCAGGCCTCCTCCGTCCGGCCGGTCTTCTCGCAGATGGACGCCTGCAGCCGCTTCCGTTCCGGATTCTGGACGGAAAGGTAATCCAGATACTTCTCCGCCTGCTCATACTGTCCTTTTTGGAAATGCAGCTGAAACAGCGACGTGGACGCCTGCAGCCGGATTTCCTCCCGGGGGCTTTCCAGCGCCCGCGAAAGGAACCCGCAGACAGCCTCGTCGTACTGCTGGGGATTTTCCGGCTTCTCCGTAATCCGATAGGCGTTCAGCATCACGCCCATGTAAAGCAGAAGCTCTTCGTCCCCCGGATACTGCCGCAGGATTTCCTCCGCCCAGCCAAAGGCCTTCGGATAGCCCTCCGCCTTCATGCGGTCTCCCAGCTCCCGGATCAAATCCTGCCGCTCCTTTTCTGTCAGCTCCTCCCGGTAGGAGAGAAGCTCGTCCAGCGGCACGCGAAGAAGCCTGGCGATGGGCGCCAGCAGGGTGATGTCCGGCAGCGAATTTCCATTCTCCCATTTATTGACCGCCGGGGCCGTCACGCCCAGACGCTGCGCCATCTCTTCCTGCGTCAGGTTCCTTTGTTTTCGGTATTTTCTTATCACTTCGCCTGTCTGCATATAAAATCCTCCTCGTCCGGCGTCCGGATAAAAGCCGCGCCCTCTTTCATCCCCGCCGGGACCGTGTTTCTTTTCTGTTCTGTGCTTCTTTTCTGCTCTGCCAAAGCTCTCTGGCTGTCTTCAGAATAGCACAGGTTTCCGGCCGGTACAATTGAAGTGAAATTAACTTTTAAGAAATAATATTAACTATCAGTTATTATTCTGGGGCTATTTTTTGATAGTGCCCCCTGTCTTTCTGTGATAGAATTATCTTATTAAATGAAGAAAAATTTCTGACATGGAGGTGTATGATGCAGTACGTCAGCCATTATTCTTCCCCCTTAGGCCCCATCCTGCTGGCCGCGGACGACATTGGATTGACCGGGCTCTGGTTTGAGGGGCAGAAGTATTTTGCCCTCCATCTGGATCCGGAGCGGGAGGAGAGAGAGCTTCCTCTGTTTGAAACGGCAAAGCGCTGGCTCGACCTCTATTTTTCGGGAAAGGAGCCGGATTTTTCCGTGCCCCTCCATTTCACCGGGACAGATTTCCAAAATGAGGTGTGGCGTATCCTCCGCGCGGTTCCCTACGGCCAGACCACGACCTACGGGGAAATCGCCCGCCAGCTTGCCCGGGAACGGGGCCTTCCGCACATGTCAGCCCAGGCCGTGGGCGGCGCGGTGGGCCGCAACAGGATTTCCGTCATCGTACCCTGCCACCGGGTCGTGGGAACGGACGGCAGCCTGACCGGGTACGCCGGAGGGATTGACAGAAAGAGCAAGCTGCTGGCGCTGGAGGGCGTGGATATGAGCCGTCTTTTTATCCCGAAGAAGGGGACGGCTCTGTAAAGCCATCGGTTAAAGAGGGGGAGGCCCCGCGCTATCATCGAAACGGATGATAACACGGGGCCTCCCCCTTTTTGCTCTCTTTTATTCTGTCAGGTTTATCCTCTGTAATAATTAATCAGGCAGCCCTTCAGGATGATCTCGCGCTCGTCGTCGGTGAGGCCGCCCAGGCGCAGAACCACCTCGCGGGCCTTGTCGCCGTTTACATAGACCTTCACTTCGCTCTGCTTCTCCTCGATGGCCTTTCGGATCTCCGGGACGAACAGGAAATCGCCCTTGGTGAAGGGAAGCTCACCCTCGTCGATCAGGAAGGGCAGCATGCCCCAGTTGATCAGGTTGGAGCGGTAGCGCTTGGTGGCATAGGAGTTGGCGATGTTCGCCCAGCCGCCCAGCACCTTCTGGCAGGAGGCCGCCTGCTCTCTGGCGGAGCCGTCGCCCGGTTTCACCGCGAAGATCGTGCTGCCCACGCCCAGGTTCGTCTTGTCCACGCCCGGATGCCAGCCGTTCAGGGCCTCGAAGACAGGTTTCAGCTCCGGCAGAGCCTCAGCCGGGCAGTCTCCGGCTTCGATGGCCTTCTCCGCCTTCTGTACCTCCTTCGCCAGACCCACATAGGCCGGATCCTTACGGGACAGCGTAAACTCTGCCAGTCCCAGGGGATTGGAACGGTAGGAAGAGGTCTCTCCGGAGGGAATCAGCTCGTCCGTCGTCGTCACCGGATCGTGAATCTCGGACACCACCTTCAGGATCAGGTGCTCCGGCAGAGCCGGCATGGCGGGCCAGTCCTTGATATTCGGTCCCATCTTGATTTCCACCGTCGGGTCCGCCGCGCCCTTGCTGTCAAAGACACGGTTCTCATAAATCTTGCTGTCAAAATAGTAGCGCGGATTGGAGTAGTCCACATCCAGCTCGGTAGCCGCCGTCAGGAAGCCCTTGTTCGCCGCCGTCGCCGCGATGGAACGGGCGTCCATCAGAGCTACGGACGCGATCTGGCCGCTCTGCAGCTTGGAGCCCTCCCGGTTCGGGAAGTTTCTGGTGGAGTGGCGGATGCTGAAGCCATTGTTGGCCGGGGTGTCGCCCGCGCCGAAGCAGGGGCCGCAGAAGGCCGTCTTCATGACCGCTCCCGTCTCCATCAGTGTGGCTGCCGCGCCGTTTTTCACCAGCTCCATATAAACCGGCATACTTGCCGGGTATACGCTTAAGGTAAATTCATCCGGGCCGATGCTGGCGCCCTTTAAGATATCGGCCGCCGCGCAGATATTCTCGAAGCCGCCGCCCGCGCAGCCGGCGATGATTCCCTGATCCACGTAGAGCTTTCCGCCGCGGATCTTGTCCGTCAGATGGTACTCCACCGCGCCGCCTAAGGACACCAGGGCCTTCTTCTCCACATCCCGCAGGATATCGCCCAGATTTGCCTTCAGCTCCTCAATCGTATAGGTATTGCTGGGATGGAAGGGCATCGCGATCATGGGCTTCACCGCGCTCAGATCTACATAAATCATTCCATCATAGTAAGCCACCTTGCCAGGCTTTAACTCCCGGTAGGCTTCCGGCCTCTTATGGATCTCATAGAAATCCTTAATCACATCGTCTGTCTGCCAGATGGAGGACAGGCAGGTGGTCTCCGTCGTCATCACGTCGATGCCGATACGGAAATCCGCGCTTAAGTTCGCCACGCCGTCGCCTACGAACTCCATGACCTTGTTGTTTACATAGCCCTTCTCAAAAACTGCTCCGATGATAGCCAGGGCCACGTCTTGGGGACCTACGCCCTTCTGGGGCTTTCCAGTCAGATAGACGCCCACTACGCCGGGCATGTTGATGTCGTAGGTCTTATTCAGAAGCTGCTTGACCAGCTCCGGTCCGCCCTCGCCCATAGCCATGGTGCCCAGGGCGCCGTAGCGGGTATGGCTGTCGGAGCCAAGAATCATCTTGCCTCCCTCCGCCAGCATCTCGCGGGCAAACTGGTGGATGACCGCCTGATGGGGCGGCACATAGATTCCGCCGTACCGCTTGGCGCAGGTCAGGCCGAACATGTGATCGTCCTCGTTGATCGTTCCGCCCACCGCGCAGAGGCTGTTATGGCAGTTCGTCAGCACATAGGGGATCGGGAACTTCTCAAGGCCCGAGGCGCGGGCCGTCTGAATGATTCCCACAAAGGTGATATCGTGAGACGTCAGCTTGTCGAATTTAATCTGAAGCTTCTCCATGTTTCCGGAGGTATTGTGCGCCTCCAGGATTCCATAGGCAATCGTCTGCTTCTTCGCGTCTTCTTTGGTCGGGGCGCTGCCAAGCTGGCTCTCCAGCACGCTGGCCGCGTCCCTGGTATCCGGAACGATCTCCGTTCCATTCAGCAGATATGCTCCGCCTTCCAGTAACTGAACCATATATTTTCCTCCTGAACAGGCGCCCTTCCTCTTTTTCTTTCCCGGCGCCGCGTTATTCTTATTATAAAGAGCGCCGGGAAAGATTGCAAGCTGTTTTCTGCCGCCAAGACTGCTGCGCTTACTGCTCCTGCGCCTTCCCGGCGGGCTCCGGAGCCTCCGGGAAAATGATCGTCACCTTGAAGAGGTCGCCGTCCAGATAGATGTCGAAGCTTCCCTTCTGCAGCTCCGTCAGGTTCTTCGCGATGGACAGGCCCAGGCCGCTGCCCTCCGTGCTGCGCGCCACGTCGCCCCGGATGAAACGCTCGGTCAGCTCGTCTGCCCCGATGTTTAAGGGCTGCTCAGAAATATTCTTGATGCTGAAGCGGGCCATGTGCCCTACCGTCGTCAGATCCACGTAGACCCTCGTATGCGGCATGGCGTATTTCGCCGCGTTGTTGTAAAGGTTTTCGATAATGCGCCAGAGCCTCCGGCCGTCGGCTTCGATCACCACAGGCTCCTCCGGCAGATTCACCACAAACTGCAGGCCCTTGTCCTCGAATTTCTCGCTGAATTCCCCGTTGGTCTGATTGATCAGCTCCTGGAAATTAATGCGGGTCATCTCCAGCTTCACATTGCCGGAGCTGATTTTCGAGGCCTCCACCAGATCGTCCGTCAGGTGCTTCAGCCGCAGAGCCTTATCCTCCAGGATGGCGATGTAATTCTTCGCCCGTTCGTTCTTTATATCCTCCCGTTTCAGGAGATCCACATAGTTGATGATGGAGGTCAGCGGAGTCTTGATATCGTGGGACACGTTCGTAATCAAATCGGATTTCAGCTTTTCATCCTTGACGCTTTTTTCCACCGCCACAGAAAGGCCTTTTCCCATCTGGTTCACCGCTTCCGCCAGAACCAGGTTGTCTCCGCCCAGATGTTCCACAGGAATCTGCGCCTTCAGATCCCCTTCCGAAATCTTTTCGATTCCGTCCAGAACCCTCTGGCGCTGGACTGCCTGGCGAAGCAGGAAGACGCCCACGCCCACGTCGAAGATCACCGCCAGGAACAGGCCCAGAAATCCCAGGCAGAGGAACAGCAGGTTCAAAAGCAGGAAGCTTCCGTAGCTGAGCATCATCTTTGTGGTGGCCTTGCGGCCGCGCAGGGCCTTCCTGGCCGCGCTCACAAGCAGATTCAGCACGCTGTTCGTCCAGAGCGTTCCGCTCCGCACCCGCCGCACCAGGCTCAGGTAGCCGGTCAGGAACAGACAGTTAAAAAGCAGTGTGACGCCTCCGCCTCCCAGCGCAAATCCCGTCATCCCCAGGCTCAGCGGCCTTAGCAGGATGCCCGCCGCCAGCAGAAGCACCGCGGGCACAGCCACCAGAAGCAGCGCGGCCTCCGTCCGGATCCGGTCAAAACGGTTCAGGCGGATGGCGCCGTCTCCGTCCGGTGCACGCCCTGCGGCCATGGTCAGATACACCATGGTCAGCAGATACAGAAGACCGCCCAGCACCGCCCCGTAGACAGCCAGCCGGCTGACAGGACGGATTTCCTCGAACTGCTGCTTGTACTGCTGCAGGTTATCGCTGGCCATATAGCTGGGATCCACGGCCACCGCCAGAATATAATCCCCCTCCACGGAGGGCGGGTAGCTTTTTACGTAGCTGCTCAGTTCGCTCAAGGAAATGGGCATGTTGGCAGACTCCAGATCCATATTGGAGCTGTCGTAAATCAGATAATCTCGGAAGCTCCGGATATAGGCCAGAAGCCCTTCCGGATCCGTAAACTGCGCGCCGCCGAAGGAACGGATATTGGTATACACTTTTTTCTCGCAGTCCTCCGGCGTCACCTCCGTCACAGACTTGGGGAGCACCAGATAACGCATATTCGTCATGCTGGGGCTGAACAGCTCCAGGTTTTCCTTATAGGCGTAAAAATCATTATAAATGACAGGAAGGATATTCTCCAGATCATAATAGAGATTCTGAAGCCTGGCCGTACTCAGATCGTGCTCCTCCGCGTAGGAGGTAAGGCTGTCATAGCCCGCCGGGGAATAGCGCTCTTCCACCGCCTCAATCTGCTCCACGTTCTGGACCGTAGCCTGGCCCATGCCAAAAATATCCGCTTCTTCCAGGGTTCCCGGCTCCGCGCTGATGATATCCTCCCAGGGCACGGCCCCCTCTTCCGTCTGCGCGGCTTCCGAAACCTGTCCGGAATCTCCTGCTTCCTGGGCGCCTCCGGAATCCTGCGCCGCGATTTCCTCCGGAAGCCCGTCCTCGAAGTTTTCCTCCGAATACTCCTCCGAGCCGCCCACAGAGGAAATCGAGGCGACTGCCGAACCATCCTCGTACACCGACTGCTCTGTATAGTTCCTGGAACTCTTTGACAGATAGCCCACGCTTCCGTCGTCATAGGTCAGCTTCATCAGCGTGACCGTCTCAAAGCCGTCCAGGGACCAGTTCAGCAGATCCGTCAGCCGGTAATACAGCCTGCCGTCCGCAGGGTCTCCTTCCAGAATCGTGCTGCTCTGCGCGTATTCCTCCACGTCCACCAGCAGATCCGAGTCATAGACGCCGTCCTTTTCAAATTTGCTCTCCCGGCTGGCCGCCCGGATGCAGCGGTAAATCTGCTCCAGCACCTCGCTCTGGTAATAGGCGGTGCTCTCAAAGCTCTCGTCGCTTCCGACCCAGCTGAAGCCCCTGCTGCCCGCGAAAAAGGTGCAGACGGCCACAGACAGAACCAGGACTACCGCGCAGATCTGGTTCAGGACGACAGCCAGCATTTTCCAGGATTTCGCATACTCCCATCTCATGTTACAGCTTCTCCACCTTATAGCCGATACCCCAGACCACCTTCAGGTACCGGGGCTCCTTTGCGTTAATCTCGATCTTCTCCCGGATATGGCGGATATGCACCGCCACCGTATTGTCCGCTCCGATGGCGTCCTCGTTCCAGATGCTTTCATAAATCTGATTGATCGAGAACACCTTGCCCTGGTTCTTGACCAGGAGCAGGAGGATGTTGTATTCAATGGGCGTAAGCTTCACCGGCTCCCCGTCCACCGTCACTTCCTTCAGGTCGTCGTTGATCACCAGGCCGCCTGTCTGGTAGACCTTCTGATTCTCCCCGGCCGCCGTCCCAAGCTTCGTATAGCGGCGCAGCTGGGATTTCACCCGGGCTGTCAGCTCCAGCGGGTTGAAGGGCTTCGTCACATAATCGTCCGCCCCGATGTTCAGGCCCAGGATCTTGTCCGCGTCCTCGGATTTCGCGGACAGGATGATAATCGGGATACTGCTCTTTTCCCGGATCTTCAGCGTGGCCCGCAGGCCGTCCAGCTTCGGCATCATGATGTCGATCAGAAGCAGCTGCACATCCTCCTTCTGGAGCATCTCCACCGCCTGCAGGCCGTCGTAGGCCTTCAGGATCCGGTACCCCTCCTGGGAGAGATAGATTTCAATCGCGTCCACAATTTCCTTATCGTCGTCGCATACCAGAATTGTATTGTTATTCTTTGTCATTCTCTTCACCTCTGACTCCCATTTTACTGTCTACTCTTTTTTATAACAAGGCTTTTTTAAATCCAGTAAAAGGGAATTCTTAAGATTTTCTTGTGATCCGGAAAATAAGAGAGCGGCTGCGAATCCGCAGGATCGTTGCGATTCACAGCCGCCCCTCCCACATGCGCACTCGTCGCCCCTCCTGGGCTCCAGTCCCGCTCCTTACGGAGCTAAGACTGCTTATGTGGGATCAGAAAAATCCCGCCGGGCGGGATTTTTTCAGACTGATTTTTCTGCGGACCGGAATCCTATTTCAGATACTGCGCGTACTTTTCATCGCTGGCGTTTGAGAATACCACCGCCACGATTCCGGGGCCCGTGTGGGCGCCGATGGCGCAGCCGACCCAGGACTTGATGATGCCTCTGCAGTGGGCCCTCTCCATCATCATCTCCGCCACCTTGTCGCAGGTCTCCTGGTCGTTGCCGTGCACGACGCTGATGATCTGCTTATCCAGCTCCACGCCGTGCTCGCAGGCGATATCCACGATGCGCTTCAGGGATTTCTGGCGGCCGCGGACCTTCTCGGTGGCCACCAGGGCACCGTCCTTGTCAATCTCGATAATCGGCTTGATGTCGAGCACGCCGCCCAGCACCGCCGACGTCTTGCTTAAGCGGCCTCCGCGGTACAGGTACTCCAGGGTCTCCACCGTCACGATATGCTCCATGTGGGAGCAGAAATACTGGGCCGCCTCGATGATCAGGTCTTTGGGCGCGCCGTTCTCCTGCATGCGCAGGCACTTGTACACCACCAGGCCAAAGCCCATGGAAGCGCATTTCGTGTCTATAATCGTGATCTGGAAATCCGGATATTCCTCCAGAAGCTGCTCCTTTGCCAGGTTCGCCGCGTTGAAGGTGCCGGCGATTCCCGTGGAAAAGCACAGGTACAGAACCTCGTCTCCCGCCTCCGCGTAAGGCTTGAAGTTCTCATAGAACATATACTGGTTGATGTGGTAGGTCTTGATATCGGCCCCTTCCGCCTGAATCTTATAGAACTCCTCCGGGAAAATCGTCTTTCCGTCGAAGTAGTCCGTTCCATTGATGGTGACCGGCGTCGGGATCACGTGGATCTGATATTTGTCGATAAGCTCCCGCGGCAGATCTGACGCGGAATCCGTGATGATTTTAAATGCCATAATTTCCTCCCCTGCTTACAGATGATTACTGCTTGCGCCATGCCCTGCGAAGCCGTAATTACAGATTTTCAAGTTCCTTGAGCCAGAGAGCCGCGCACGCGTCGCTGGGCATCCGCAGATCCCCTCTGGGAGACACTGCCACGGAACCGACCTTGGGGCCGTCCGGCAGGCAGGACCGTTTGAACTGCTGGGCGAAGAACCTGCGGTAAAAGGTCTTCAGCCATCCGCGAATCGTCTCTTCCTCATAGGTTCCCGCGAAGGCCCTGCAGGCCAGGCGGTAGATCTTCGACGGCGGGAATCCGAAGCGGAGTACGTAATACAGGTAAAAATCGTGGAGCTCGTAGGGGCCCACCAGATCCTCTGTCTTCTGGGCGATGACTCCGTCCTTCGGCGGCAGAAGCTCCGGGCTCACCGGCGTATCCAGCACGTCCAGCAGCACCGCCGCCAGCCCCTCATCCCCGCAGGTATCGGCACAGTAGCGCACCAGATGGCGGACCAGGGTCTTGGGCACCCCGGCGTTCACGCCGTACATGGACATGTGATCCCCGTTGTAGGTCGCCCAGCCCAGGGCAAGCTCCGACATGTCTCCCGTACCGATCACCAGGCCGCCGGACTGGTTCGCCAGATCCATCAGCACCTGGGTCCGCTCCCTTGCCTGGGAATTCTCGTAGGTCACGTCATGCTTCTCTGAATCATGGCCGATATCCCCAAAATGCGTCGTCACAGCCTCCCGGATATCCACCTCCCGAAGCGTGGCCCCCAGCCTTCGCACCAGCTCGCAGGCGTTCCGGTAGGTCCGGTCCGTCGTGCCAAAGCAGGGCATCGTCACGCCCAGGATACCCGACCGGGGCAGGCCCAGGCTGTCGAAGGCGCGGACCGTCACCAGCAGGGCCAGGGTGGAATCCAGGCCGCCGGAGATTCCCACCACAGCCGTCTGGCTGCGCGTATGCATCAGCCTCTTTTTCAGGCCCAGGTACTGGATGGAGAAGATCTCCTCGCAGCGCCTCTGCCGGTCCCCGTGATCGTCCGGCACGAAGGGCGCCGGATCGATATAGCGGGAAAGCTTCGTCTCTTCCTTCTTCAGGTGGAAGCCCACCTCCGTATACACCTCGTCGGACTTGGAGAAAAACGTCGTCATCCGCCGGCGCTCTCCCACGATCCGCCCGATGTCCAGATCCGCGTAAATGGTCTCATTCTTAAAACGAGCGGAGCGGCTTAAAATCTTCCCGTTTTCCGCGATGATATTGTGGCCGCCGAACACCAGATCCTGGGAGGATTCCCCCTCCCCTGCGTTGGCATAGACATAGCCGCAGACCAGGCGGGCGGACTGTCCGCCGATCAGCTCCTCTCGGTACACGTCCTTGCCGGTCGTCTCGTCGCTGGCGGAGCAGTTCACGATGACCGTGGCCCCGGCCAGGGCGTGGCGGATGCTGGGCGGATCCGGCACCCACACATCCTCGCAGATCTCCGCCGCCACGGCAAGTCCCGGCAGCTCCCCGCAGGTAAAGAGGATCTTCGTGCCAAAGGGAACGTAGTCTCCCTCCGCGCCGTCCCCGAAATCCACCCAGACGGCGTCCGCCTCCTTATTTCCCCGGGCAAAATGCCGCAGCTCATAGAATTCCCCGTAATTGGGCAGGCAGGTCTTCGGCACCAGGCCCAGAAGCCTTCCGCCCTGGAAGGCCGCCGCCACATTGTAAAGCTTTCCGTCCTTCTCCCAGGGAAGGCCGGCGAACATCAGGGCGTCCAGCCCCGCCGTCTCCCGGATAATCCGAAAAAGCGCCTCCCTTGCGCCCCTGAGAAGCAGCTCCTGCAGGAACAGGTCGCCGCAGGTGTAGCCCGTAATGCAAAGCTCCGGAAATACGATAAGCTTCGCCCCGCCAGCCGCCGCTTCCGCCGCCAGGCGGATGATTTCCTCCGCGTTGGCCTCCGGGTCCGCCACCTGTACCTTCGGCGTCACCGCCGCAGCCTTGATAAATCCGTCTTTCATACGCCCCCCTCTGCCCTTGCCAGGATTCGTTTCAAATCCTCGATATCGAAGGTATACGCCTTTCCGCAGAACTGGCATTTGACCTCGATGGGCTTATTATCCTGAATCATTTCCCGGATATCCCTGCTTCCGATGCTGACGATGGCCTGCTCGACCCGCTCTCTCGTACAGTTGCAGTAGTAGGAGGCCGGAAGCGTATCCGTAATCTCCAGCCCGAAATCTCCCAAAAGCTTCTGGAGGAGCTCTTCCGGCGTCAGCCCCTGGTCGAGAAGGCTGGTCACAGAGCTGACCCCGGAAAGCTTTCTCTCCAGCTCATCGATGACCTTATCGTCCGTAAAGGGCATCAGCTGGATGATGAAGCCGCCCGCCTGGCGGACCGTATTGTCCCGGTTCAGGAGGACGCCCAGGCCCACAGACGAGGGCACCTGCTCCGAGGTGGCAAAGTAGTAGGTGAGATCCTCGGCGATCTCACCGGTCTGAAGCTCCGTCTGGCCCACATAGGGCTCCTTCAGGCCCAGATCCTTGACGACGCGGAGCATTCCATTTCCCAACGCTCCCGCCACGTCAAGCTTCCCTTTCGCGTTGGCGTGAATCAGCACGGCCGGCTCGTTCACGTAGCCCTTGACCCGGGCCTTCGCGTCCGCCGTCACCGTAATCCCGCCTAAGGGGCCGTCTCCCTTGATCTGAAGCGTCAGGAGATCCTGCTCTCCCTTCATCATGGCTCCCATCATGGCTCCCGCGCTTAAGAGCCTCCCCAGGGCCGCCGTGGCCACCGGGCTTGTATTGTGAATCGAACGGGCTTCCTCCACCAGCTCCCTGGAGGTGATGGCAAAGGCCCGGATCTGGAGATCCGCTGCCGCCGCCCTTACAATGTAATCTGACATAGCTGCTCCTTTATCTTTATCTTCATTTTTATCTTCATTTTTATCTTCATTTCCTTTTCCACGTCTTTTCCTAAGCCTTCCGGGCCGCGATAAAAATCCGCTCCGTCTCCCGCCGGGGCTTCTCCCCCGTCTCCGCGTCCAGAAGCTTCTCCACCCGGAAGCCTGCTTTCTCCAGGAGCCCCAGCACCGTCTCCGTCTCGTAGGCCCGCTGGAAATGCGTCTCCTCATAGCGGCTGTACCGCCCGTCCGCCTCCCGCACGTAGAGGGTCAGATCGTACTCGTTCAGCCTGTCCTCCGAGTCGTAATAATTTTCCCAGATAAAGCTGCCCTCCTCCCGGTTTTCCGCAATCACGCTTTCCCCGAGAATTTCCGCGTACTTGTAGACCGTATTCATGTCGAACAGGAAGACCCCGTCCGGATCGAGATAATTGTGCGCCAGGCGGAAGACCTGGAAAAGATCGGCTTCCTCCGTAACGTAATTCAGGGAGTCGCAGACGCTGACGATGGCCCGCACCGTACCGTACAGCTCGAACTCCCGCATATCCTGCAGAAGATAGAGGATATCATGGCCGGATTTTTCCTTCTTTTCATCGGCCAGCTCCAGCATCTCCTCCGAGGCGTCCACGCCGATCATGTCGTAGCCGGCCCCCGCCAGAAGCTCCGTCATGCTGCCCGTGCCGCAGCCCAGGTCCAGCACCAGTCCGTCCTCGATTCCGTATTCCTTCAGGTTTTCCGTGATCCGGTCAGCCCATTCTTCGTAGGGAACGCCGTCCATGAACAGATCGTAGACCGCCGCGAAGCCCGTGTATGCGTCCATCCGCCTCTCCTCCCGCAAGTTTACCTCATCATAGCAAATTTCCCATGAAAATACAAGGACTTGTCATTGCCGCCGTTTTTACGCA
>CALWQJ010000065.1 GCA_944383645.1 uncultured Merdimonas sp. | reverse complement strand
AAGGTTTGTTCTTTGAATTATTCTCTTAAGAATTTTCAAGGATTTTCAAGCACTGTTCAGTTATCAAGGTTCGCTTTATTGGTTCTCTCTCGAACCAGCTTGAATATCTTAGCACATCAGTTATCGAATGTCAAGCACTTTTTTACTTTTTTTCGATATCTTTCTGCTCTCTTCAAGCGAGCGGAGAAGGAGGGATTTGAACCCTCGCGCCGCTGTTAACGACCTACTCCCTTTCCAGGGGAGCCCCTTCGGCCAGCTTGGGTACTTCTCCAAGATGCCCGGTTCTAAAACCCGGTATTATATATTAATGAAGCTTGTCCTGTCATCGACAGTGGCAATAAACGGAGAGGGTGGGATTCGAACCCACGCGCCCTTTCGGACAAACGGTTTTCAAGACCGCCTCGTTATGACCACTTCGATACCTCTCCACAGTCTGACGCGCTCAACGCCTCAGCGTGGCGACGAATTGTATTCTAGCATTTTTGACTTGGGATGTCAACCACTTTTTTCATCTTTTTTGTCAAAAATTTCGACCCGCTGTGAAGCAGCCGCGATCCACTAGCGCCTCTTCAGAAAAGCCTCCGCTATCTTCAGATCTTCCGGCGTCGTAATCTTGATATTCTCGTAAGAGCCCTCCACCAGCCGGACCTTCGTCTCAGTAAAGGCTTCCACGATCATGGCGTCGTCCGTCACGTCGCTGCGCCCGCTTCTCTCCAGCTGCGCGTAGGCCTGGTACGCGAGGCGGAAATCAAAGACCTGGGGCGTCTGGATGCTCCACACAAGGCTGCGGGCAGGCGTCACCGCCACAAAGCCCTCCTCGTCCGCCAGCTTCACCGTGTCCTTGGAGGGCATGCCGACTACGCAGGCATGATATTTCTCCACCGCGTCAAAGGCACGGGACAGGATTTCCTCATGGACGAACGGGCGGACGCCGTCGTGGATGAATACATAACCGTCCTTTTCTTCCCCGGTCATCTCATTTTCCAGCGCCTGCAGTCCCTTCCAGACAGAAGCGTAGCGCTCCGTGCCGCCTTCCACTACAGCCCTTACCTTGCTGAAATGGTATTTTTCCACGATTTCCTGCTGTACGTAGGGGATTTCGGCGGCGCCGGTCACAAGGAGCATGCTGTCGATCAGAGGGGAATCCTGAAAAGCGGCAAGGGAATAGTAAAGGATCGGATGGCCCAAAAGCTCCAGATACTGCTTCTGCACCTTCCCGCCCATCCGCTTTCCCTGGCCCGCCGCCAGTATGATAGCTGTACATTTCTTTCTTGCTCTGCGCACCTTTTCCTACCTCTCTCCCAGCTTCAGATTCGGAACCGCATTCAGGTCCAGGCCGTCCCGCTTTCCGGCAATATATTCATAGTAGGCCGCCGCTCCGATCATCGCCGCGTTATCCGTACAGAAAATCGGCGACGGATGATAAAATTTCACCTTCTGTTTCGCGCAGGCCTCCGCAAAGGCCGCCCGCAGTGAGGAATTGGAGGCTACGCCGCCCGCGATGGCGAATTTATCAAGGCCGCTGTCCCGGACCGCCTGCATCGCGTGCTCCACCAGCACGTCGCAGACCGCCTTCTGGAAGGACGCCGCCACATCCGCCCTGTTTACCGTCTCCCCCTTCATCTGACAGCCGTTCAGATAGTTGAGGACGGCAGATTTCAGGCCGCTGAAGCTGAAATCGTAGGGAGAATCCTCGAATTTCGGCCGGGGAAAGGGAATGGCCTGCGGATCTCCCTCTTTGGAAAGCTTATCGATCTTGGGGCCGCCGGGATAGCCCAGGCCGATGGCGCGGGCCACCTTGTCGAAGGCCTCGCCGGCCGCGTCGTCCCGCGTGTACCCGAGTATCTCGTATTTTCCATAATCGCGCACTGCCACCAGATGCGTATGGCCGCCGGAGACCACCAGACAGATAAAGGGCGGCTCCAAATCCGGATTTTCGATATAATTGGCGGAAATGTGGCCCTCGATATGGTGTACGCCCACCAGCGGCAGCTTTTTCGCGTAGCTGATGGCCTTGGCCTCTGCCACGCCCACCAGAAGGGCTCCCACCAGGCCCGGCCCGTAGGTGACGCCGATGGCGTCCAGATCATCCAGCGTCATGCCCGCCGTATCCAGGGCTTCCTGGATCACCTGGTTGATTTTTTCGATGTGCTTGCGGGAGGCGATCTCCGGCACCACGCCGCCATAGAGCTTGTGCAGCTCGATCTGGGACGAGATAATATTGGAAAGCACGCAGCGCCCGTTCTTTACCACGGAAGCCGCCGTCTCGTCGCAGGAGCTCTCTATGGCCAGTATATAGATATCCTTTTCTGTACTGTCACTCATTTTCTTCATCCTCAAATTTCAGTTCCACGGATTTCCGATCCTTCCCGGCCTTCGCGCGGGGGAAAATCCGCCGCACCTCGTCCATGAATTCCTCCGGGCGGGTCAGAGACGGGCTGTAATGGGTCAGCCACAGCTCCGACACCCCGGCTTCCTTCGCCAGACGGGCCGCCTCGTAAAAGGTCATATGCTTATTTTCCACCGCCTTGGCCTGCTTGTCCTTCTCGCCGTACATGCCCTCGCAGATGAACAGATCCGCGTTCCTGGCATTTTCCACAATCGAGGCCGTGGGGCGGGTATCGGTGCAGTAGACGAGCTTGATGCCCTTGCGCGGCGCGCCCATGACCATATCCGGAGTGTAGACCACGCCGCCCTCCTCCACCGTCTCCCCTTTTTGAAGGCGGTTCCAGAAGGGCTTTGGAATCTCAAGCTTTAAGGCCTGCTCCAGCTGGAATTTCCCCGCCCGGTCGATCTCGATGGCATACCCATAGCAGGTCACATTGTGGTTCACGCGGAAGGCCCGGATCCGGTAGCCGTTCAGCGCAAATTCCTCCTGGGGCTTCGTAAGCTCCCGAAACTCAATGGGAAAGGGAAGCTCCGGCGCGATGACGCGCAAAGCGGTCACGACCCGCTCCAGCCCTCTGGGGCCCACAAGGGTCAGAGGCTCTGTGCGCTCCGCGTTTCCCATCGTGAGCAGAAGGCCCGGCAGGCCGCTGATATGATCCCCGTGAAAATGGGTAAAGCAGATCACGTCAATGGGCTTAAAGCTCCAGCCCTTTTCCTTGATCGCGATCTGCGTGCCCTCTCCGCAGTCTATCAAAAGACTGCTTCCATTGTATCTGGTCATCAGCGCTGTGAGCCAGCGGTAAGGAAGCGGCATCATGCCTCCGCTTCCCAGCAGACATACATCCAACATCTCTTTTCTCCATCTTTATCTTTTAGCCGGCGGGCGCTTCCGCCCCGCCGGCTTCTCTATCTCTTTACAAAAGCTCCGTCCGCTCCGTTCTGGAAAGCGGAATCCGGAACGTCTCTGTCATCCTGTCGTAGCACTCTTCACAGAGATCAAAGCGGTCCGTCTCCCCGTCCTTGCCGGACAGGTAGTCCCAGGCCTGGCACACGGAGAAGACACCCTCCATGGGCATCCCCCTCTTTACCGCGATGATCTTTCCGCAGCCATTGCAGATAATCCTGTCAAGAATCCTTGCTTCTTTATTCTTATACTCACGCATCCTGCTCATCCTCCCTGATTTCGGATACCGCCGGGGCCTCCGGCGTCTGCTTTTTGTCACGTGAATATTTTACATAAGAATCTTCTTCCCAGACAGTGGGAATCGCTGTCAAAGGGCCGGGAATCGTTTCCACATCACCAGGGCGTCTTCCCGGGGCTGCTCGTAAAAGTTCCGGCGCAGTCCCTCCCGCTCAAAGCCCAGGCCTTCGTAAAGGCGGATCGCAGGCGCGTTGCCTGCCCGCACCTCCAGAAGGAAGGCTTTCGCGCCGCGGGCTTCCCCCTGCCGGAGCAGCTCCAGAAGCAGCGCCCGGGCGATTCCGCGCCCGCGAAGCTCTTCCTTTACCGCCACATTGGTAATCTCCGCTTCCTCCAGGCTTACATAGCAGCCGCAGTAGCCGGCCACCCTTCCCTCCCATTCCGCTGTCAGGAAAATGGTGTAATCAAGCGCCAGGCTTTTTCGAAAGGCCTCCGCCGACCAGGGCGTCGAGAAGCTTTCCGCCTCTATCCTGGCGGCCTGCGCGATGTCCCGTTCTTCCATTGGACGAATCAGAAGCTGCCCGTCACCCATGGGTCTCTCCTGTTTTCTGCCCTTGTTCTGCCTTTTGTTCCGGCTCCTGTTCTGTCTTCTGGCACTCCTGTTCCTTTTTCAGGCGGGCTTCCTTTTCCGCCCGCTCACGCTCCGCCTGGGAGGGGCGCAGGTAGTCGGGCCGGTGGTCAGCGGCCGTCTCGATCTTTCCCGCCCGCACATAGGAGACCGCCAGCGCCGCCACGGCTCCGGCCCTCTGCTTATTCAGGTGGGCAGGGGCGAAGGAAAATCTCGTCCCCTCCATTAGCCCTTCTGTCAGCGCCTGCCGGAACACCGGCACGCCGTCCCCCAGGAAAATCACCTCACGGCCCAGGGCCCGCAGCTTTTCGGCGATCACTTCGATCCCCACCGCCATCTGCGGCTCGATGACGGAAAGCTGGTTGTCCCGGAACTCGTAGATTCCGGTATAGACCTGGTTCCTGCGGGCGTCCATCAGGGGGCAGATCACCCGCTCCGTGCCGTACAGATTGTACGCCAGGGCATCCACCGTAGGCACATGCACCAGGGGCTTTCCAAGGGCCAGTCCCAGCCCCTTGGCCGTAGCCGAACCGATGCGCAGGCCCGTAAAGGAGCCGGGGCCCGCCGCCACCGCAATGGCGTCTATGGTGCCCAGATCAAGCTCTATCATGCGGGCAATCGCGTCCAGCATGGGAAGCAGGGTCTGAGAATGCGTCTTTTTGTAATTTACGGTATATTCCGCCAGGAGGCTTGCGTTTACGCCGTCGTCCTCCACCACAGCCACAGAGGCCACCAGGCCCGAGCTGTCCAGCGCCAGTATCTTCATCGAATCTCCTCCACTGTGATTTTCCGGTAGTCAAAGCCCTTTTCCAGATCCTTTTCGATCCGGATGGCCGTCCTCTTAAGAGGCAGCAGCTCTTCGATCAGCTCCGCCCACTCAATCAGGCAGACGCCATCCCCGTAGAAATAATCTTCGTATCCGATCTCGTCCATTTCCTCCAGGTCTCCGATCCGGTACACGTCAAAATGGTAAAAGGGCAGCCGTCCTCCGTCATACTCCTGGACGATGGTGAAGGTCGGGCTGTTCACATGCTCCGTGATGCCCAGTCCTCTGGCAAAGCCCTGAGTGAAGACGGTCTTTCCCGTCCCCAGGTCTCCGGTCAGGGTATAGAGGCTGCCGGGAACCGCCTGCCGCCCCAGTTCTTCTCCCAGGGCCCTTGTCTCTTTTTCTGAAAATGTCTCTGTTATCATCTATTACACTCCAAAAAGAGCCGGAGACAGAAAGCCCCAGCTCTTTTTCTTCTAAACTTAATCAGTCAATCATCAGCCGTTTTTCTGCGGCTCCTATTATAGCACACTCATTTTGCCGCTGTCTACCCGGATCTGCCCATCTGCCCGGAACCGGCGCGCGTCCGCCCTGCCGTAGCGCTCTGGCGTCAGTGCTTTTTCAGGATGGGGCTGATGTGCTTGTAAAGCAGTATGGTCACTATGGAGACAATGACGCCCTTCAAAATGTTAAAGGGCACCACCGCAAAGAACACCAGCGTCCACACGCTGTCGATGCTGGGATTGATGGCGCTGCCCATGCCGATGATGGCTTCCATGGGCATCCCATACAGCTCCGAGAACTTCGGGAGCAGGTAAAAGGCGTTGAAGGCGCTTCCAAAGACCGTCATGACAAGCGTTCCCAGGGCCAGGCCCGCCATCGCCATCTTTTTGCTCTTTTTTATGTAATACAGGATGGATGCGGGCAGCACCAGGCTGCAGCCTACGACGAAATTCGCGAAATCTCCCACGAAGGCCGTGCTGGTTCCCTTCAGCACCAGCTTCAGCAGGTTTTTGCACAGCTCCGCCGCCACGCCGGCCGTCGGCCCCATGGCAAAGGCGCAGATCATGACGGGAATCTCGCTGAAATCCAGCTCATAAAAGCTGGGGGCAAACCACAGCGGCAGCTCAAAATACATCAGAACGGCCGCAATCGCGGAAAAGACGCCCACGATAGCCGCCCGGCGGGCCGGGGTGTTGGTCCGGGGCATGGCGTTCTTTTTGCGAAGCCCTCTTTCAGCGGCGCCGGCCGCCACAAAAATGACCGCCGCAATCAGCAGGCACACTCCCAGGAACTCCAGATTTTCCTGTACGCTTTGAATCAGTTCAGACATGTTTCTCCATTCTCCTTTCAGCCTTAAAGGCAGCGCCCGCAGCCGGCAGACCGGCAGTTCCGTAAGCCTCCCTGCCTGCCGCAGGCAAAATAGTTTGACACAGAAAGGGCAATTCTTCACTGTATTCTCTGCGTAAAAAAGCCCTGAGCAAAAAAATGCTCAGGGCAAAAAAGCAAAGCAAAATAAGCTTCGTTTTTCTTCTCTCATCCAGACTATACTGTCGGTACCGGAATTCTGCCGCAGCCGCTCCTCTTCCTGCTTGCTGTGCGCTGCGTCATTCACCGGTTCAGCCGCCCGAAGGCGGGTCGCGGACTTTTACCGCCGGTCGGGAATTCCGGTCCACCGCGCCGGGAAGCTGACCTCCCTTAACTGGAACCGGGCACCCTGCCCTGAAGAATTAACCGTTTTCTACAGGGAATTATACGCCGGAGAAAAGGAAATTGCAAGCGCAAATTCTATCCCGCCTCTTTTTACACCTCTTTATCATATCATGAAGCGGGACGGGGGAAAAGCGGAAATTTTCAGCCCGCAAAGAAACTTTGCGTGACTTTCCAGGCCTTATACTATACACTGGAAGCAGGAAAGCTTGTGAATGTTCTTTGCGAATCTATGCTCTTGCCCGTCGAGGGTATGGAAAACGCGATAAAAGAGGTGGGATTATGGCAGACGTGGGAAAGAATATCCGTAAATTTCGGACCAAAAGGCATATGACGCAGGACGATCTGGCTGAAAGGCTTTTTGTCAGCCGCCAGACTGTCTCCAATTATGAAACAGGAAAATCAAATCCTGATCTGGATACACTGCTGAAAATCGCGGAAGTCCTGGAAACGGACGTGGACGGCCTGATTTTCGGCCCACCCGATCTGGCCGGGCGCAGGAAGGATATCCGGCGGCTTGCCGCCGCCGGATGCGCTCTGATCCTTCTGTCTGCGCTGAATTATGTGCTGGGCCTCTGGAACCACTTTCTAGAAAAAAACTATTTTGCACCATATGTCGGTTTTCCCACCGTTCTGATCCTGCAGCCGGTCCTGCTTCTTCTGGGCGGCTGGGGCCTCCTGCAGCTTGCGAAAATTCTCTGGAAGGCGAAGCCCCTGCGCCGGAAATGGGTGCGTCCCGCATTTTTCGCCGTACTGCTCCTGCTCATCCTGTATTTTTTGGGCGTGCTTCCCCTGTGCGCGGAGATGTCCGCCGCTGCCCTGGGCTTCCCGCCCGTTCACCCCGGCTATCCTCCTGCCTTCAGAGGAGAGATCCCTGCCTTCTTTCCGGAGGCTCTGTTTCTATGGAGCTGTGATTTCGGCTATCTGTTTCTGGACGCTCCTCCCACCGTCCTGCGCTGTCTGTGGCTCTTCCTGGGCGCCGTTCTGTGGAACGGCCCCGGCCCCTCTCATGGATTCAGCTCGGCGATCCGTGACACCGCCACATAGATTTCCGACACCTTATACCAGGTGGGGTAATCCACGATGCCCGTCTCCGGCAGGCCGAAAATGGACTGAAAGGTCCGCACGGAATTGGCGGTGGCAGGCCCGTAGATGCCGTCCTCGGAGATTTTCGGCATGGCCGGGTACGCCTTCGCGATCCGGTTCAGCTGCTCCTGGAGCTGCAGGACCTTCTGTCCCCTGGAGCCCTCCGTGAGATTGGAGCCGGGCCAGGAGTAGGGCACGCCGGAGATCTCCTCCGCCGTGTTGATGTACATGGATTCTCCATAATAGCTGCGCAGGATCTGAATGGCGCTGTAGCCCTGTTCGCCAAGGGCCTGGCTTCCCCACTGGCTCATCCATTCCGGGCAGGTCACTCTGCGCCCGTCGCAGTACTGGGTCAGAATGGGCTGCTTGACGTTGGGCCGGGACAGATAGTTTCCAAACATTTCATCCACCACCCTGGATATGGTGTCGTAAATGTTCCGATTGGGGATCCATTTGTGGTCAAAGGCTGTGGAGGAAGTGATCGTGAAATCATAGCCCCGGTTCCGGTAGAATTCCGTGTACACGCGGTTGAGCGTAAAGGACATAATCGCCAGGACGTTGGCCCGGATGGCCGCGTCCGTCCAGGTGGCGTAAATCTCGCTGCTGGCCACATTCTTAATATAATCCCGGTACTTCACCCAGTAATTTGCCGCCGTGCTGTCCGTGGGGACCCCGTCATGGACAATCACGTATTCCGGCACCACCACCCGGCTCAAGACAATCTCGCCCGTCTCATTGGTGGGCTGAATCTCCGGTTCGGCGATCTTGGGCGGATAATTCCCAAACAGGGTGTGGGCCGGGATCACGAAGCGCTCGTATGCCTCTCCCTGCTGCGGAAGCATCCGGATCTCCTGCAGGGCTGTCACATCCGGCAGAATCTCCGTTCCCACCACTTCTACCGGCTCGAAGCCCGGCGCGGTGACCGAAAGCGTATACTCAGAATAGGGCTGCTGCTCGCTCGGTTCTACGCTGTATTCCAGCGGCGGAGCCGCAAGCTCCAGCTCCGGCGTATTGCCGGAGCTGTCGGTGGACACCTCCTGGAGAGGCTGTCCCTGCTCTCCCGTATAGGAAACAGACACCCGGGCGTCCGGAACCGGCACCGCTCCGGCCTCTGTCGTGACATGTACTTTCAGGCGGCCCTTTTCCGGCTGATCCGCCTGCATGGCCTTTATGGGAAAGCTGCGCATGAATTTTTCCATAGATTTCTCTTTTCAGGTTCAGATTTTCCGTATAATATATGCAGATATGCATGGAAGCAGAAGAAAAAGAAGAAAATACCGCAGCCGGGAAATAATATCGGGAAAACGGCGAATGCTTTGCTGGAAGCCGGGAAGCTGGATTATGTGTATACCTTAAAAGACACTTATGGCGGTCGTGATGGAAAGAAGCTTGCCGTG
Source organism: uncultured Merdimonas sp. (assembly GCA_944383645.1). GTDB lineage: Bacteria > Bacillota > Clostridia > Lachnospirales > Lachnospiraceae > Laedolimicola. Next base: position 7,625 of record CALWQJ010000065.1, on the reverse strand, counting down.
CCCAATTACCTGGCAGGGCGCATCAGTTTTGCATTGGGTGCCTGATTAATGATTAAATGAAAGAAGAGGCTGTCCCATGGAGGGATCCGGCTTTGAAATAATCCGGATTCTCCATAAGACAGCCTCCTCCTCGTCTTCTAAGGATGAAAAAGCTGTTTACTGTTTACCTCACCTGCCGGCCCTGGCGGGGAACCAGCTGCTCGAGCACGCCGCCCTTTTCCAGAATCGTCACCAGAATAAAGGCCAGAATGCTGCCGGCCACGGTGGAAATCAGGAAGGGCACCACGTAAATGAACAGGCCGGCCGGAGCCGAGCCTACGATGTATTTGGCCACCGGGTAGGCCGCGATCCCGCCCAGCACGCCTGTGCCGAAGGCCTCCGCCACACAGGTCAGCTTCAGATTGCCGGTATATCTGCAGACCAGGCCGCACAGAAGCGCGCCCACCATGCTTCCCGGAAAGGCCATCAGGCTGCCAAGGCCCGTCAGATTGCGAAGCAGGCTGGCGCAGAAGGCGATGCCTACGCTCCAGGCCGGTCCCAGCATCACGGAGGCCAGGATATTTACCATATGCTGTACCGGGGCACACTTGCTTCCCGCCACCGGAAAGCCCAGGGTGCTTCCCACCACTGCGACGGCTGTCAGCACGCCCGCCGCAGCCAGCTTTCTTGTCAGGTTCTTCTGTTCTGTCTTCATGTCTTCTCCTTTCTGCCGATTGGAATGTCAGTGGGAAAAACAAAGGAGACGCCGTAAAGGCGTCTCCCGAAAAATTAAGGAAGTGCGCAGGCACTTCCTCTTCACTCAGGGTATCCCTACGTTGGCATTATCCAAATCAGGTCGTGGGTCGAGACGGTCCAGTCTCCTCTCAGCCGGCTCCTGCCAGCTCCCCATAGCTGTATTATTTGATTGACAGCATTATTATAAGCTTCTGCGCGTCATTTTGCAAGCCTATTTCATAAACCGGTCGATGGCCGCTGTCAGCTCCTCGATCGCCTCGTGATCCCCGCTTTCCACTGCGTCCACCAGACAGTGCTCGATGTGATCCTTTAAAATCACCTTCGCTGTATTATTGATGGCTGCCTTCACTGCGGAAAGCTGCACCAGGACCTCGCTGCAGTCCCGTCCGTCCTCTACCATGCGCTTGATGGACTCCATGTGGCCGATGGCCCGGGAAAGACGGTTCAGCACTGCTTTCGTATTCGTGTGCGTGTGTGTATGATTGTGAGCATGCTCATGAGAATGAGCTTCTTCCGCTCCGTGAGCGTGAGCATGAGAATGGCTGTGCTCGTATACCGTTCCGTCCGGAGCCGTATGGGTATGTCTTTCTTCTGTCATATGGTTCCTTCTCTTTCTGATCCCGAAGCGCCCTCGCTGGGGAATCATGTTGTCTCATTTTATTTTTCAGAAGAATCGCAGACTTCTGATTTCCGACACTCATTATACTATAGAACCGCGCAAATGACAATCCGCCCCAAGAGGATAATCCTCAGCGGTATAAAACCCGAGAAATTACTGATGTAGAATTAAAGAAGCAATAGGATTCTCTTCCCTGTTGAAGCCACGCTCTTCAAGCAGTTCTGGAAGATCCCCTTTCCCAGGACTTGAATCTGGCCCCAGAATTGGACAGCTGCCGGAACACGGCAGCTGTCCAGATTGCATTCACGGTACTCAGGGAGTTTCTGATTTGTGTTTATCCAGCCAGACAATGTATTCCAGGACATTAATCCCGGGCAGCTATTCCCGGGCGTGGTTCTGGAGCTTCCGCCTAAGCTCTTCCTCGCGGCCCTCCGCGTCCAGCTGCCGTCCCGCTTCCTGCCAGAGCTCCGGGCACTCCCTTTTCATAAGCTCCCGGCATACGGGATGCTCTGTAAACCCTGTCAGAAGGACCGTCAGCTCCTGTCCGTCTCCAAAGGCTTCCCGGATGAAAGCGGAAGCGTGTTCCATGCCGGAGGCCAGCCGCTCCTGCTGCTCTCTGGTTCTCTGCGCTTCCTCCCGGCTTCTGTCTGTGAATACGGACATTCCGCCGCCCAGACGCAGCTTTTCCGCACAGGCGCGGATGATTCGGGCCAGTCTTTTTTCCCGCTCTTCCTCTTCGGAGCTAAGAAGCCCATTTTCCTTTCGCACCTGCAGACCCTTCTGGCGGCTTGCGAGCCGCTCTTTTATCACCGTCTGCAGCTCCCTGGAAGCCGGCAGGCTCTCTGCGAAGAAGCCCAGGCTGTCTGAAAGCTTCTGCTGCTCCTCCAGCACAGTCCCCATGCTCAGAAGCCGCTGCAGGAGCAGCCAGACGATGCAGAGGCGCTCATCAAAAGGAAGATCCGGAAGCAGAAGCGTCCCGTCGTCTGAAGCATGCCCTCCCGCCAGAATTTGATCCGGCTCCAGCTGCCGTTTCCATTTCTCATAGACCCGGTAATAAAAAGCGAATTCCAGAGCCGTCTCTTCCTCCTGCAGGTACTGGCCGAACAGAGTCTCCTCCACGCCAAGCTCCAGCTCCTCCATGGTCAGCAGGATTTCCGACAAATCCTCCCAGGCGCGCCCGGTCACAAAGCCTGCATGGCCTGGATCCATCACATAAAAACGCTCCGGGCGGAGCTCCAGAAAGGACAGCACAGCCGGGTGAAGCCCCCGCCTTGCCGCGTACTCCTTCCAGACCCTCAGATCCGGCTCTACCTCCATACGGCGGACCCGGTCCAGAGTCACGGTGTCAAATTCCCGGACAGAGCGGTTGTAGGCAGGCGGATTGCCGGCGGCCGCGATGACCCAGCCCTCCGGCAGGCGGTGGCTGCCAAAGGTCTTGTACTGCAGGAACTGGAGCATCGCCGGCATCAGCGTCTCGGAAACGCAGTTGATCTCATCCAGAAACAGGATACCCTCCCGGCAGCCGCTCTGCTCCATCTGCTCATAGACAGCGGCGATAATCTCGCTCATGGTGTAGGAGGTAACCGTATAGCTTTTCCCGTCATATTCCCTCTGCTCCAGTACCGGAAGGCCGACGGCGCTCTGACGCGTGTGGTGCGTCATCGTATAGGACAAAAGACCCACGGAGCACTCCCGGGCCACCTGTTCCATAATCGCCGTTTTTCCGATTCCCGGCGGTCCAATCAGCAGAAGGGGCCGCTGCCTTTTCATGGGAATCCGCAGGCTCCCCCCGTCTGTCCTGGCCGTGTAGGCCCTCACCGTCTTTTTGATTTCTTCCTTCGCTTCCTGAATATTCATGTCCGTCTCTTTTCCTCCAGTACCAGGCGGTGGATCCAGCCCGGCATGTCAATCACATCGAAATGTCCCTGCAGCATCACGAACCAGACCTGATAATCCGGTTCCTCTTCCGGATAACGCCCGCAGCCGTCCGTGAAATACAGAATTCCCCTCAGGCCGCCCAGCTCTCCGCCTCTGCGGAGCTCTTCGATCCGCTGGAACACCGGCCGGAAATCCGTGCCTCCTCCTCCGCGGATCGTCAGATTTTCCAGATAATCCTCGAACTCTTCTCTGCTTCGGATACAGTCATCCTTCTGGATGCGGTTATCACACTGCAGAATGTGAAGGCAGAAGCGCCGGAAAAACAGCTGCTCCTGCAGAAGGATTCCTCTCGTCTCCTCCAGAAAGACCTGCACCAGCTCTTTTTCACAGGAACCGGAGGTATCGATGGCAATCACCAGATCCGAGATTTTTCTATCCTCGCTGTACTCCAGCGGCTCCAGAAGGGGCAGATTGCCGTAAAGCTGCAGGCCATAGACATACCAGGAATACTGAAATTCCTCCTGGCTGACTCTCACGTTTTCTCTCCAGGACGAAAATCCCTTCAGGATCTCCCGGTAATCGCCCCGCTCTCCCGCTGCCGGAACCAGGCGGCGCTCCCTGTATCCTGCATGAGCTCCTGCCTTTCTCTTTCCCTTCGGCGTTCCGTTTTTCAGGAGTCTCTCGCCCTGGCCCTGCCACCAGGCGGCCTGCCGGTCGTCTCTGCGTCCCCAGCCGTCATGACTGTCCACAAAGAGGAGGGCTGCCGCCTCCTCTTCCCTTCCTTCCTCCAGAAGGCGCTCTGCCTCCTTCCGGAATGGCAGCAAAGCTCCCCACAGCTTCTCCACCAGCCTCCAGGCCTGCCGGTCGCATTCCCGTTCCCATTCCCGCCGGTTTTCCACGCGCCAGGCCTGATACGGATGTCCCAGCAGGCAGTGGCAGAGCATGTGCAGAAGCTCCAGGCAGAGCCTCCCGCTGTCCTCCAGGAACTCTGCCCGCAGTCTTTTCCCGTCCAGATAAAATATTTTTCCGTCCGTGCAAAAGCGTCCCTTTTCTTCCGCCCGCTTCGGGGCTTCTGTGCGAAATTCCAGCGCGCCGAGCAGGGGACCGAGGCCGCGCATCCGCTGATAGAGCTTCAGCCTGACCAGCTCAAGAATTTCCTGCTCCAAAGAGTCCTTTGAGTCCTTTTCCCGCCGTTTTTCCATTTTCCATCCTCCAGCCGGGCGTACCGCCCGGCAGATATCCGTTCCCATGAGGGGCCGCCGGCCGCCTGCCGGGCTGAGCTTATCGTGCAAAAAGGCGCGCAAAAATCCTTTCAGATCCTTGCACGCCTTCACCTTCTGATTTACAGGTCGCAGTTATTTACCGTACGCGGGAACGGAATCACGTCACGGATGTTGGACATTCCGGTCAGGTACATCACGCAGCGCTCGAAGCCCAGTCCGAAGCCGGAATGACGGGCGGAACCGTATTTGCGCAGATCCAGATAGAAGCCATAATCCGCTTCGTTCAGCCCCAGCTCCTTCATGCGGGCTGACAGCTTCTCCAGATTGTCCTCTCTCTGGCTGCCGCCGATGATCTCGCCGATGCCGGGCACCAGGCAGTCCATGGCCGCCACGGTCTTTCCGTCGTCGTTCTGCTTCATATAGAAGGCTTTGATCTCCTTCGGATAATCTGTGACAAAGACGGGGCGCTTAAACACCTGCTCGGTCAGGTAGCGCTCGTGCTCTGTCTGCAGATCGCAGCCCCAGCTTACCTTATAATCGAACTTATCGTTGTTCTTCTCCAGGATCTCTATCGCTTCCGTATAGGTCACATGGGCGAATTCAGAGTTCAGTACTCCGTGCAGACGCTCCAGCAGTCCCTTGTCCACGAACTGATTGAAGAAATTCATCTCCTCCGGAGCCTTCTCCAGCACATAGCCGATCACATATTTCAGCATGGCCTCGGCCACCTCCATGTTGTCCTCCAGGTCCGCGAAGGCCATCTCCGGCTCGATCATCCAGAACTCAGCCGCATGACGGGTCGTGTTGGAATTCTCCGCGCGGAAGGTCGGTCCGAAAGTATAAATATTCCGGAACGCCATGGCGTAGGTCTCGCCGTTCAGCTGTCCGCTTACCGTCAGATTCGTCTCCTTGCCGAAGAAGTCCTTGCTGTAATCCACCTCTCCGTCCTCGGTCAGCGGCGGATTCTTCAGATCCAGGGTGGTCACCTGGAACATCTCGCCCGCGCCCTCGCAGTCGCTTCCGGTAATCAGCGGCGTGTGCACATAGACAAAGCCTCTCTCCTGGAAAAACTGATGAATCGCGTAGGCAATCAGAGAACGCACCCGGAACACCGCCTGGAAGGTGTTCGTCCGCGGACGCAGATGGGAAATGGTCCGCAGGTACTCAAAGGAATGACGCTTCTTCTGCAGCGGATAATCCGGAGCGGAATCGCCCTCCACAGCCACCTCAGACGCCTGCACCTCAAAGGGCTGCTTGGCCTCCGGCGTCGCCACCAGAGTTCCCTTCACAATCACAGCCGCGCCCACGTTCAGCTTTGAAATCTCCTTAAAATTCTCCATCGTGTCATGATATACTATCTGGAGCGTCTGGAAGCAGCTTCCGTCGCTCATCACCAGAAATCCGAAGGCCTTGGATCCGCGGTTGCTGCGCACCCATCCGGCCACGGTCACTTCCTGATCCACATAGGCTGCCGTATCCTGGAACAGCTCTTTTACAGTCGTACATTTCATAATTCTATCCCTGTCCTTCTATCTGAAATTTCAAGTATGTATCAGTATAGCGCATTTTTCCTTTTCCTGCAACCACCTTCCGCAGAGAAAATACCAAAGAAAATAACCGTAAAACGCCGAAGCTGTCCGGGCAGACAGGCGGGGCAGGCAAAAGGTCTTTCCGCCCTTTCGCCTGCCCCGTCACAAGCCAGAGTCTGACCGCAGCCTGCGGCTACTCTGTTCTGGTCGTTCCATTCGTGGTATTTGTCGTACCGCCGTCATTTCCGGTCACGTCGTCCACCGCGTCTTCCGCTCCGTCCACCACGTCGTCTACGCCGTCCATGATGCCGTCACCTACATCCTCCACAGCGTCGCCGGCGTCATCCGTCACATCATTTACCATGCTGTCATTGCCGGTGTTATCCGAAGCGTCGTCCATCGTATCCTCCGTCGTATTCTCTGTGGCGTTCTCCTGATTCGTCGTGTTATTATCCTTGGCCGCGTCATCGGAATTCCCGCAGCCGGCCGCAGACAATACAAGCGCAGCCAGCAGAAGGCCTGCCGCCAGCTTTCTGAACTTTCTCATAACAGAAGTCTCCTTTCTTGCTTTATCCACATTATGAGCCGTTCAGAACTATTTTATACACATAAAATTCAGAATTTGCCACATATCTGTTACGATTCACAGCCGATTCAGATATGGCAGCAGAGGTGTCGTGCTTGCACGTAAGCATCTGCTGCCATATCTGAATCAGGACTGTGAAGCAGTCACCCCACCCACATAAGCAGTCTTAGCTCCGTAAGGAGCGGGACTGGAGCCCGGGAAGGGCGATGGGTGGGACGGCTGTGAATCGTACCACCTGTCTGCCCGGATATCCGTTTTTTTGCTCGGCTTTTTTACTCAGCTTTTCTTCTGAAATTCCGTATGGCACTTCGGGCAGGTGACGATGATGTTCCCTTTGCCTCTGGGCACGCGGATCTTCTGCCGGCAGGAGGGGCAGCGGTAGATATGATAATATCTTCTCTGCTCCATCTCCCTTTTCCAGCGGGAAGGATTCAAGTGCAAACGTCTTCTCCAGGAAAGGAATTTCTGATTTTCCGCATAGCGGCGGCTGTAATTCCGTGAAAACATCCGGTAATAGCAGTAAATCAGGATCGCCAGCACCAGATAAGACAGAAGCACGCTTCTGAAAAACAGATTTACCACAATCAAAATCAGGCCAACCATCGTCAGAAACCGGCTCAACTCGTCGGCTCCGTATCTCCCCTGCATAAACCGCTGAAATTTCTCTCTCATATCTCCTCCTGCTGCTTCTTTTCTGCAATCGTCACGGGTAATCAGGACAGCTCAAAGGCTCCCGTGTAAAGCTGATAGTATCTTCCCTTCTGCTCGATCAGCTGCTCATGGGTGCCGCGCTCGATAATGCGCCCCTGGTCCAGTACCATGATAACATCTGAATTCTGAACTGTCGAGAGCCTGTGGGCGATGACGAAGACTGTCCTGCCCTCCATCAGGCTGTCCATCCCCCGCTGCACGATGGCCTCGGTACGGGTATCGATGCTGGAGGTAGCCTCGTCGAGAATCAGCACCGGCGGATCGGCGATGGCCGCCCGGGCAATGGTCAGAAGCTGCCGCTGGCCCTGGGACAGGTTCGCCCCGTCGCCGGAGAGCATCGTATT
>CALWQJ010000064.1 GCA_944383645.1 uncultured Merdimonas sp. | reverse complement strand
GAAGAAACGTCTTCCACGGAGAGAAGCTTAAGCTGCTGCGGAACCTGCGTGCTGACGCTCGTTTCCTGCGCCGGCGTTCCATCCTCCCCCGGCGCCGGTGCTTCTTCCTCTTCCGCTTCCGGCGCCGGCATTTCCTCTTCTTCCGCCTCGATTGTTTTATCTGGCTCCTGTACTAACTCCCCATCTGCTTCTGGTCCGGGAGACGGATTTGCCAATAGCCACACCGCCAGCGCCGCGCAGAGGGCCAGCAGCGCCCCTGTAAGAAGCTTTCCAGGTTTCCGGAAATGCAGGATATTCTGGATACGGCTTTTCGTATCTCCCTCCCCAAAGGCCAGAGGCATTCCCTGATATCTCTTCTGCCCGGCGGCAAATGCCAGGAGGGAGGCGGAGTACTCCTTCTTCACCCCGTTTCCCAGCCTTCGGATCACTGCCTCGTCGCAGGACTCCTCCATGTCACGCCCGCTGAAATGGAAAGCCGCCCACACCAGGGGATTGAACCAGTGAAGCACGAGAGCCAGCCAGGCCAGCGCCCGGATCATCGAATCCCCCCGGCGGATATGGATTTCTTCATGCAGGAGAATATACCGTTCCTCCTGAAGAGACAGACCCTCCGGCAGATAAATCCAGGGCCGGAAAATGCCATAGACAAAGGGCGTCCCTTCTCCCGCGAACCGGCAGATCCGGTATCTTCTCTTTCCCCGTCCCGTCTCTTCGTCTTCTGCCGCCTCTGCCGCCCTTTTTTTCCCAGGGCACACTCTTTTCAGCCTTCGGTTCAGCCGTATCAGGGAAGCCGCACTGTAAATCAGAAGCGCCGCTATGCCCAGAATCCAGATCCGCGCCGCCAGATATAATACAATCTGGAGCGGATTCACGGAGCCTGCCGGATTTCCCTGCGGCAGGCTTTCGTTTACCGTCCTGTCCACAGTCTCGCTGATGGACTGGGCCGGAAACTGAATCTCAGGCTCCATCTGATACCCGATATCCGCCGGAACGTATTCCATGCGCCCGGACGCCCCCGCCTCGTTTTGAAGCGCCCCCAAAAGAGACAGGGGAGCCGCGAAGGAAACAGGACACAGAAGGCGGAACAGCACCACTGCCCAAAGCCCATAGGGAAAAATCCGGGGCGCCCTCTTAAGAAGCAGGCGGGCGGCAAGAACAGCCAGGATCGCCACGCCCGCCGTCAGGCTCATATTCAATACGCTGATAAAAAACTGCTCCAGCATCTGTTCCATAGGCTACCTCTCCTCATATTCCTCGATCATTTTCTTCAGTTCCTCGATCTCCCTGCTGTCAAGCTTCCTTCTGCGGGAAAACGCCGTCAGGAATTTCGGCAGGGAGCCGTCAAAATGCTCCTCCAGAAACTGCTCTCCCTGAGCCGCCAGAAACTCCTCCCGGCTCATCCGCGCCCTGACCACGCCATTCTGGTTTTCAAAAATTCCACGCAGGCAGAGCCGTTTCAACATGGTGTAGGCGGTCGTCCTTTTCCATCCGAAGGCTTCCTCGCAGGCCTTCGCCAGCTCCCCGGAAGGAATCGGCTCGCTCTCCCAGATCAGATCTGCAAATTTCTGTTCCATCTCTCCCAGCTTATAAGGTTCCATTTTCTTCACCTGCCTTTTTCTCTGCACGCACAGTTTTTCTGGAATCATTTGTCTAACTCTATTAGACAATTTTAGTCTAACAATATTAGACTGTTCTGTCAAGCTTTTCTGACAAAATCATTAAGCCAAATATCCATAAAAAGCGGGCAGGAAAACAGCCTGTCTTCCTGTCCGCTTTTACATAGTCATCCTGCCGTCCTCATGACGGCTTTTTCATTCTCTTTTATTTCTGCTGTCTTTTTTGACAAAATTCCTCTATGGTTCCACACCTGGCCGCCAGCTTATGCCAGATCTTCAGTCTGTCCAAATCTGTTTCCGCCATGATTTCATTTCGCAGCTCTTCCGGAATCCTGCCCAAATCTTCAAGAAGCTCCAGTACAGCTTCTGCTTTTCCTTCTGCTTTTCCTTCCAGCCTCTCGAGAGCCTTTTCTTCCCATGCCTGCATATACTTCACTCCCATTTCCTCGCTGGATCTTATTCTCTGTACACAGCTATGGATTTTCCAGATCCGCTCACTGCCGGCCTCCAGCGCTGAACGTTCATCCGTGCGTTCTATATAATGCAGAAAATCTCTCAGCTCTTTGCCTACTTCCCTGTCCAGTAAGGTACATTCCTGCAATGTTTTTGGCAACTATTTTTCTCCTTTCATTTTACGAAACTTTCCACAGAATTTCAACCGCTTCTTTCTTCCGTGCAGAATTCCCGCCAGTGCCGCGGCGGCAGCGCAGGACAGACACAGATACAGGCTTACCGGTGTATCATCGCCTGTCGGTACATCGACAGGCTGCACAGGACTGCTTCCTTCTGAGCTTCCATCCGGCTTTTCCGGCTTTTCAATTCGGGTAATCGTCTCATCCTCTGCGGTATAGGTAATGCCCAGCTTCTCTCCGGTCAGCTCGATGTGGTTTAAAAGCTCTTCGCCGTCTGTCCGGCCGGTCTTTACCTGCACCAGATATTCCGGCTTTTCTATCTCTGTGAAGTCTTTCTCAACCGTGCCAAACCGGTACTGGAATGCCGTCACCTCTTCGCCCTCCTTCAGATTCAGATCCGCTGTCAGCAGATGCAGATTCATATCTGCGGAAACCGTTTCTCTCCACAGCCGGTATTCTCCATTTTGGTTCGTCTGGTACCAGAGGCTGTAGGTATGATCCGCAGCCTTCAGGCCTTCAAAGGTTCCTGTCCAAAGCTCTGTCAGGGTAACCTGTGCCGGAAGCGTATCTGTCAGCGTAAACTCCTCCACCGTACAGTTGCCTGCATTGCGGACTTTTTCTACGGTATAGCGGATGATCTCGTTTTCCTCTGCTTTTTCCGGCGCGGATTTCTCCGTTTCTATCTTCACGTCATTTGGCTGATCCTTGATCGCCAGACGCACCTCTGTAACCTCTTCAGACTCTCCTTCCTCTTTCTCAAAGATGAATTCCGGTCTTTCCTCCGATACCCGATAACCCTCCGGCGCGGAAATCTCCTGCACTGCGTACTGATATCCATAGGGCAGGTCTGATTCGAATACGGCCAGGCCGTCCGCTGCGGTCAGACTGCTTTCCAGAAGCGTGCCTTTTCTTATCAGCACCGTTCCCTGCGCATTTCGGATATCCTCCTCCGCGTACAGGCCGATCACGGCTCCTGCCAATGGCTCCCCGGTTTCCAGATCGGTCTTCAGCACTTCCACACGCACCTTCCGGCGCGGGTTCGTCCATTCCAGAATTCCCTCCACAGCCGGAACCGGGTCCGTATAACCGTCCACATAGGCCAGCGTAAATTCCTTAGGTTCCGCATCCCGGACATAGCCTTCCACCGCGGCTGTCTCCACGATTTCATAGCTTCCCAGGTACATGCCCGCAAAGCTTACCATACCCAGACTGTCCGTCTTTTTCACAGCCGGGCTCTGGAGGGCTCTGACTCCCGTATCCACAATGTCTCCCTTATGGAAGACGACGCCTGTCACGCCGTCCGGATGCGGGATGTCTTCTGCCGCTCGAACTGTAAATTCCACGCCCTCCAGCGGTTCTCTGCCGTAATGGAACAGGGATTTTACAAAGGCTGCAAACTTATTTATCAGAGTCCAGCTTTCCAGCATCTCGCCATCCTTATTTACACGGACTTCTCCGGTCACAAAGGGATTTTCCAGAACAATCTCCGCTGTCTCCGGGATAGTTTCCTTCTCTATCTTTCCCTCTTCTGTCACGCCAGTCGTCACGTCAGAAAGCATAAAGCTTATCTGCGCGCCGTGCGGCTCCGTGAGAATGCCGTTTTCTGCCTCCATAAATGCCCCGGTAAAGTTCACCAGATATCCTTCCCTCGGCACGTTTTCCGTAATGGTGTACTGGGTATCCGGCTGCAGTCCTTTGATGACAAAGCCTCCGTCCACCCTGGTAATCCAGGCATGCACCGGAGTCCCTTCCGGATCGGACACCTGCAGGGAGGCTCCCGCCAGCTCGTTTCCAGTCAGGTCGTCCACCAGGCGGATCCGGACCACAGTAATGGCGTTTTCCACGAAGTCATGGAAGGACAGGTAATGGATGTTGTCGTTATACTGCGCCTTGTTTACTTCAAAGAAAATCTCCTTTCCACTGCTGTAGTGTCCGGCCGGAGCCTTCGTCTCCACAATCCGGTACACTCCCACGGGCACATCCGTCAGGAAATACGCGATGCCATCTTTCCCGGATATAGCAGTTTCAATCTCCTGTCCCACAGGATAAATCACGGTTCCATGCAGGTTCTTCACATCCTCCGCCGCGTACAGGGTAAACTCCGCTCCTGCCTGCGCGGTCCGGACGCCTTCATCCACGCTGTACTTGGTAACCGCCATGCCTGCGGGAACCGTCTCTACATAAATGATTTCATCGTCGCTGTCTGTTACCGTCTCCTCCGGCAGATAGTTCGGCGTTCCGTCTGGAAGCTCCGGCACCGCCGGATCGAGAACCGGCTCTGTGGTTCCTTTTGCCGTTACGATGTTGTAAAGCGCCGTTCCATCCTCTGCATCCTCCGGGATCACATAGTCAAAGCCAAGCTCCGCGCTCTCTCCCGGCTTCAGGCTTCCGATCCGCGCCAATGTCCCTTCAAACGCGCCTTTGGTGCTGCTCACGAAAACTCCTTCTGTCAGAAGCTGCTCTTCCACAGCCACCTCTGTCAGAGTGCAGTTTCCTGCGTTGGTTACGGTAATGGCATAATGGGCCGTCTCTCCCGGCCGGTATACCTGTCTGTCTGCTTTCTTGATAACGCGGATCCTGGGATTCCGCACCAGAATGATTTCTTCATCCTCATCCTTTACCGGATTCTCCGGGTCCGGCGTTTCTCCTGTGGCAATGACCAGATTCTCTATCTGTCCGGCTTCCGCGTCTTCCGGAATCCGATACTCATACCGCAGGCTGGCCTTTCCGCCTCCCGGCAGCACGCCAATGCTTACGGTGCCGTCCTCATTCAGGGTCATGCCTTCCGTCTCCGCCTGCGCAGCCGTCAGCCTAAAGCTGCCGCCCAGGGAATCCTTTATCATTACGTTTTTCAGGTCATATGCGTTCGGGTTTATCACCTCGATGGTATAATGGGCCGTGTCTCCCGGCGCATAGAGCCGTGCGTCCGCGATCTTCTTTACAAGAATCTCCGCGCCCCGCACAAAGACCTTTTCCAGGTCGGAATCCTCCGGCTCCACATAGGAGGAGGGATCCACGATTATGGGCTGTCCATATTCATCCGTACCCGGATCGGGAATCACCGGCGTGCCGATTACATGGACAGTGTTATCTATGCGGCTGCCTGCTTCTGTATCTTCCGGCACCACATATTCGTAATCAAAGGCGCAGGTCCCGCCCACTGCCAGATAGTCGATGACCCGGATCTGGCCGCCCGCCAGGCTGTCGTCCACCCGGAGATTCTTCAGATCCACGTCTCCGGTGTTCACCACTACGATGTGATAGATTACCGTCTCCCCCGGATCGTAGACGTCCTGATCCGCATGCTTCGTAACTGCCACTGCCGGATGATATACGATTTCCACTGGCTTGGGAGCTTCGGGTTTTTCCGGAGGCGTCTCGATTTCCTGCTTTGCGTTCTCATACTTCACCTCAACCGTCACAGTTTCTTCCGGCCGCCCGGACAGGTCTTCCGGCGCCGCTACAGCCGCTGTCTGGATGCAGGCGGTCTTATCCCGGTAATAGCCTGCCGGGGCCTTGACTTCGATAACCTCGTATTCTCCTGCAGGAAGGCCGGACAGCTTCACCAGCCCCTCCGCATTGGTGCGGAGCACCCAGCTTACCGGTGTGCCGCCAAATTTCGTCTCGTTGGCGCTTATCTCTTCTTCAGAAGGAAGCTGACGCTCCACGTCTGTGCCATGCTCGTTGTAAAAGACTTCGATCTCTTCCTCTGAAGCGTCCGCGGCATGCCTTACGCCAAGATATGCACTGACATCCGCCATTTCGCCGGTGTTATCCACAATTTCCAGCCTATAGTTTTTCAGAAGCGGACTGCTGTCCTTCAGTTTCGCATACTCATCCAGCACCACGTCCCCGGCCGCAAACAAAGTTCCTGTATAGCCGTCTGGATACTCGATGTCCTCCTTTGCCCGGAGCGCATACTCTGCGCCTGGAAGACCGCGCAGCTCATAGACCGGCGTCTCCAGAATATGGCCGTTCTCATCTGTCTTCGTGGTTGTGCCGGCTGCTTCCTCACCGGTTTTCTCAATGATCAGCTCGCCAAGCAGAGGTTTATTAAAGACGCTGACAATCTGCAGCTCTTCTTCATCCAGCACAGTGAAGGTGATGGAGTCTGTCACTTCCGGTTTTCCCGATGCGTCCGTCTGTGCATACGCCTTTTCCAGCTCGATGCCGTCCTTCGCTGTCTCATAGCCCTCCCGGATGTACAGATGATAGTGATATCCCTCCCGGCTCACCAGTTCCTTTAGCGTATAGGTCTTTCCGATTTCCAGACCCCGGATCACTGGATTGCTCTCGTGAACGGTCAGGAAAGTGGTAAAGGAATTTCCATCCCCATCCAGAACTGTCAGCTGGGCCTCGTCAAGCTCCACCTCCGTGTAGTAATCCATCAGATTTATCTGGACCCGGATGGGCGCGTTCTGTATGGTTCCCGTCAGGGAAATTACTTCCCTCTGGTCCTCCCTGTAAGAAGCGTCCACGTTGATTCTGGTATTACTGGAAGCATAGCCGTAAGGCGCCTTCAGCTCTTTTACATAATACTGGCCCAATGGCAAATCCGGCGCAAAGACAGCGTTCCTGATTTCTCCATTTTTATCTGCTGTCGTCTCCGCCGTGGCAATCAGCGTCCCCGCCTTCACCACGGTTTTCCCTCTGTAATTCTGAATATCTTCCGCCGCATACAGGCCGAAAACTGCGCCTGCAAGGGCATCTCCCGTCTCCTGGTCCTGCTTTTCGATGGCAATCCGCACCTTCTGGCGGGGATTGGTATAGGAAGTATCCCGGTAAATCACCGGAACCTCCTGGCCCGCGTAAGCGATCTCGATTTCACGGGGCGCTGCGTTCTCCTCTGAAAGCGCAAAGCCTTCCCCTGCCTTTACCTGCGTCACCGTGTATTTACCAAGCGGCAGACCCTTGGCAGTATCGGTTCCTTCCCAGTCCTCCTGGCCGGTCCAGGTCTTTCCTTCCGCGTCCGTAGTCAGCGTCGCCGCCAGATCACCGGCGCTGTACAGAAGCTCCGCGTTCGCGCCGCCCTCCGGGCTGTAGATATCCTCTGCGGCCCGAATCACAAACTGCGCTCCTGCAATCGGCTGCATCTCATATGCAAAGACATAGTCTTTATATTCGCTCAGCTCTGCCTCGGTCAGCCCCTCTTCATCCGGCACGTCCAGGCCGATAAGGCCCTGCACATAGCCGAAGAACCGGTTCAGAGCGTCGCCCAGGCGGGTCAGAATCGTGCTGCCCTCCTGCGCAGCGGACGCCAGCCTTTCACCTTCCGCGTAAATGGAGATCTTGCCGATGGCCGGGTCATTCTGCTGTCTGGCTGTCACAATGTAAGCGCCGATACTGCTGTCGTAAACAGCTTCCGACGACGATACAATAAAACGTGTCACGCCCTGGGGCGTCTCCTTCCAGGCTCCCTCCTCTTCCGTCTCGTAATAGGTGTGGTTTCCAGTCTGAATAGCCTCGTCCTTCGCAATTACGCCCTCATGGCCCTGAAGCACGTACCCCTCCGGAGCAGACAGCTCCTGAAGCTCGTAGGTGCCCGCCGGGAGCTCCTGGGGTGTCTCGATATACACGTTTGCCGTCTCATCCTCTGCGGAGGGAATCAGCTTCGTGGTATAGGGATTTTCCTCTGTTCCCAGGTACACGCCCTGGCTGTACTGCACCACCAGATCTCCATACTGCTCCTTATAGGCGTTCTTCTGGGCGGTGGTCATCTCAGCCGTATAATAGTCAAACCAGGCCCCGTCCACGTCATGAATCACATAGGAGGCGCCTTCCTTCAGCACCGGCTTTTTGCTCTGGCTGTCTACCTTCTCAATCCGGACCAGAGCCATCACCGGGCGGTCCATGAGAAGCACCAGATCCTCAAGGGGCGCTCCTGCTCCGTCGCCGTCCACAGTACCGTCCTCATCGTCTCCCTGGACGTTAATCACAAAGGGCCGCGTGGCCGTGGTGTTCTTCGGCGTGGTGGTCTCAATGACCACGTAGCGGCCGTAGGGCAGGCCGGGCGTGGTTACGACGCCCTTCTCATTGCTCTTAAGCTCCGCCGCAAAGTAGGCGTTCTCATTGTCTGTATAATCCGATATCTGGTAAGACGTGCCGTCACTGTATGTGACCGACTTCACCAGCCTTCCGTCTGTTACGTCCGTGCTGTCCGCTTCGTCATAGACGATAGCAGGCCGTACTTTACGGAACGCAGAATAATCCAGCGCCGTGGGATCCCGGAAATCGTCGATAATGGCCTGGGGAAGCTCCTCATCCGGCACATCCACGTATTTTCCATCTGCCAGATCGGACACCAGATAGACCGAGAATCCCGCGCCCTCCATGGGGTCCAGCCGGTCCGTATTGTCTGTGCCCGTCACCTTATAGAAGGACAGGGTCTGCTTTTTTACCTGCTCATAGACCTGGTAATCGGAGACTTCCACCACCGGGATCTTCTCTCCCTGCCATTCCAGCCGGAAATGATATTCCGCCGGGTCTGTCAGATAGCCTTCGCTTGCTTCCTTCTCCTGCAGGTAATAGCTCCCAAGTTCCAGGTTTTCGATGATGATGGTACAGCCGGATCCCGTTGTCATTTCCGCGATACCGTCCTCGTCATACCGGTAGGCGCGAATACCGTTCTCCGCTCCCACGTAGCTGACCGGAATCTCTTCTCCTTTGCGGAACAGAACCGTGCCGCTCTGGTCCTGGTGCAGGATATCTTCGGCGGCGTAAAGGCCGTACTCAGCGCCCTCCAGGGAAGCGTCCCCCTGAGCCACGGTGTCTTTTGCCTCCCGGTCATTCTTGGTAAAGGAAATCCGGCCTAAGACTCTCTGATCGTCAAAGGTATTTTCTGCATTATTCGTAATGGTGACTGTGGACGGATTCTGATCCCTGTCCGGGGAAATCACAAAATCATAGACATTCTTCTCCGCATCCGTGGAATCCTCGGACACCTCGGCATCGTCCTTCCAGTCTCCGAAATATCCTTCCGGAGCGGAGGTCTCGACCACCCGGAATTTTCCCTGATTGTCCGGAGAGTAATAGAGCCAGGAAGGCGTCACATACGTTCCTTTTTCCGTCTCCTCCAGCACCATTCCGGCAGAAGCCCCAGTCATGGTTCCCGTCTCATAGGGTCTGGATTCCGTATCGGTGGTGCCCCGGTAGGGCACGTACCTTCCATCGCGCTCACTCCAGGCATAGACAGTAAAAGCCGCGCCGCTTAAAGGATTTTTCGTCTCCTCGTCCACCTTTTTAAGCTGC
The DNA here is from genome assembly GCA_944383645.1 of uncultured Merdimonas sp. Lineage (GTDB taxonomy): Bacteria > Bacillota > Clostridia > Lachnospirales > Lachnospiraceae > Laedolimicola. Next base: position 7,393 of record CALWQJ010000064.1, on the reverse strand, counting down.
GCCTTCGCCTTGAAAGGCTCGTTGTAAAGCTGGACCTCTGTAACGCTTCCGCCATTCTCATCTGCTGTTCCGCTGGCAATCACGCTGTCCCGCTGCGTATAGTATTCCGGCACGGTCTCCGTCACCTCATACAGGACGGTCCGCCCGTTTTCATCGTACTTAATCAGGGGCTTCTCACTGCCATCCGGCATTGCCCGCACATCGAAGGCATAGCTCCAGCCCCGGCTGGCGTTGGTAACCGCATTGTTCACCTGCGTGGCTGTGCTCTGAGAGGGAAGGGTCCGCATCAGGCGCACCGTCACGCTGTCCGCCCGGGAGCCTTCCACGGTCCAGTTCTTCCTTCCGGTAAATTCCGCTGTGCCGTATTTGAGCTTCGGCGTCGCCACGCCGGTTTTACGGGATTCCTTATTATAGATGCCGCCTTCTATAGTATAACCCATCACAGCTCCGGCCTTTGTGGGATCTGCCTCCGCTCCGGTTCCGTCCCGGTTGGTTGGATAGGCGGTATCGGACAGCAGATACCGGTACTTGTCCTTAAGCTTCAGCCGGATAGTGCAGCGGTAAGTCTGACCTGCTCCCTCCGGCACCTTCCAGGTGAGCTTTCCCGTGTTTTTATCAAGGGTCACGGCGGAGGTCCCGCCGTCCGCGCTCACGACTTCCACCGGCTCCCAGTATTCCGTTTCAATCTGGTCGGTCAGAACCTTATCGACGGCCCGGATCTCCCCTGCCTTATCGTGAATGCTGAACAGTGTCTGGGCGAGGGCCGATCCTGTGCCTCCTTCAAAGGAAAGATTCTGCCAGAAATTCGCCGTATAGGTTCCATCTGATTTCTGGGTGGCCAGTTCTGCCAGAAACTCCGCTCCTTCCGACCCGGAAGGCATACCGATTGCAATCGTAAACAGATCCGTATTCGGCAGAGCCTTGATGCGGTCAGCCATATTTCTTACATCGTTCCAGGTATGACCATTCCCGTCAGCCCTGTCTCCACAAATTCCATCAGAAATAAAAATCACTTTCGTATAGACATCCGCATGAACTTTATCATTCTGGTTTCTGTCAACGATCATGTCATAGGCTTCTGCAAAGGACTCATAATAATAGGTTCCCGCATAGGTTTTGACATTGCTTACCGCCGTTTTCACTGCCTGATAATTCTCAGTCCAGGGAGTGTAATTATATAATCCCCTCTTCTCATAGGCATCTCCGTCACTGCTGATAGCGTCTGCAAAACTCCAGAATGCTGTTCTTGATCTGATTTTTCCAGCCGGAACCTCTGCATTATCTTCCGCAATCCGATCCACCAGTTCATTAACTGCCTGCTTCGCCATAGTGAGCCTGTCCTGACAGCCATTTCCATAATTGACACTGATGCTCTGTCCCGAAGAATTGTAATGCCGTTTTGTCCAGCTGCCTGCCCCGCCGGACAGATTATCAAACCATACGCCGTTCAAACGGTCAAAGCCTGTATAGTAATCTACCAGATTAAGAGAAATCCCGCCCTTATAGTAATAATGATTTGGATTAATACAGGGAGAATTTTCATTGACAATATCCGGATATCCTCCCTGTTCCCATGTCAGATTGCTCAAAGACATGGTCCGCGTTCGATCCAGGATAATGATATAGTCTACCGGAATGTTTGCGTAATCGGACGTATCTTTCTCTGTAATCGTCAGTTCCGCATACCCGTCTTCGATATCCGTCCAACGGGCTGATTTGGAAAGCTCCACATCCGGCTCATACTCTTTCGTTGTGGAGGAACTGCTGCCCTGCCAGTCGCCTGCAATACTGTCATCCTCCGCAGAAAGATCTCCCAGGTTCTGGCTCTCTCTTTCCGAAAGAACCACCTCCACGTCTGCTCCAGGCATAATAAAGCTCACCCCGGAAGGAGATACAGAAAAATCCAGATCCTGATCTTCCTCTCCATAGGTCACGGCAGCCGCCCAGATCTGATCTCCGGAATAGTCTACATTTACCGTAACATCTATTCCTTCATAAAAGTCTTCCGGCTCCACAGAGGTCTGAAACACGGACGTTCCCTCCTCCAGCGTCTCCGTCGTGACCGTGACCGCATACCGGGGCCAGGGTTCAGCTTCCGCCTTTACCGTCATATCTGTCTCTGCCGCCTGAAATTTTAGGGTAACCGCTCTGTTTTCATCAGGGCCGGTCAGTTCATACTCCGTCTCTGTACCTTGAGCGTCCGTAACTGCAATGCTCTCCATATCCAGATCAAAACCGTCCTCTGGCGTCAGAATCACTGTCACAGTATCTCCCGGAAAATAAGTCTCCCGCTCAAAGACAAATTTGATTCCATCCCCTGTACCAGCTGCCGTAATTTCCTGTTTCTCTTCAGTGTCCTCAGATTCACCCTTCTCCTCTGTATGCAATTCTGCATCCGCTCCCTTTTGGGGAGCCGTCCCGGGTTCTCCCTCCGGATCCTTTCCCGGCTCCTCGTTCGAATCCATACCCGGTTCCGTTTCCAGTGCTGAATTTTCTTCCTCTTCCGGCTGAAAATTCTCCTCTGTCTCCTCTGACTGGACCGCTGGAGCTGATGCATATACTGATGTCTCCGTTCCAAGCGAAGTCATGCCAAGCACAAGAGCAAGCAGCAGTGCCAGAACCCTCACGCCCGTTTTCCGTCTACTCTTCATAAGCGTTCCTTTCTGAGAGACTCTGTTGTCTCTTCGAATTTTCTGGTTATTCAAAAATCATAAAACTCCTGTTTCGCAAAAACTGTGCTTCCAGGCACCACCCCGCTTTACTTCGCCCTTAATCTTTATCTTTCAAAATTCGTTTTGTGGAATTTCTGAGGAGAAGCTCCTCTGTGATTCAACAGATCTGTCTGATAGTTGAAGAATACCAGATGCTGGAAAATAAGTCAATACCTTTTGAAAAGAAAAGCAGGGCTTCTCCTGCGCCGCCCGGCACGGGGCGGGAACACGGAAAAGCCCTGTCCTGTACGTTCCGTCTTTACAGCTTTTGAATCCTTTCCAGGGCAGCCACGGTATTTTCATAGGAACCGAAGGCTGTCAGCCGGAAATAGCCCTCGCCGCTTGGGCCAAAGCCGGAGCCCGGCGTACCGACCACGCCCGCGTTCTCCAGGAGATAATCGAAGAACGCCCAGGAATCCATGCCCTCCGGCGTCTTCAGCCAGATGTAGGGCGCGTTTACGCCGCCGGATACGGTGTAGCCGGCCGCCTTTAAGCCCTCCAGGATGGTCTTGGCGTTGTTCATGTAATAGGCCACCTGAGCTTTCAGCTGGGCCTGCCCCTCGGGAGAGTAGACAGCCTCGCCTGCCCTCTGGACGATGTAGGGCGCGCCGTTGTACTTGGTGCCGTGCCTTCTGGCCCAGAGCGCATGCAGAGATACCTCACCGCATTTGAGATCCTTTGGGATCACCGTGCATCCCAGGCGCACTCCTGTGAAGCCTGCGTTCTTGGAAAAGCTGCGAAGCTCGATGGCGCAGGTCCTGGCCCCCTCGCACTCATATATGGTGTGGGGCACATCCGGCTCGGAGATGTACGCCTCATAGGCGGCGTCGTAGATGATGACCGCGCCCACCCGATTGGCGTAGTCCACCCATTCCTGCAGCTGTGCCTTTGTGATCGTGGAGCCGGTGGGATTGTTCGGGAAGCACAGATAAATCAGATCCGGCGTCTCCTTTGGAAGCTCCGGCGCGAAGCCGTTTTCAGCCGTGCAAGGCATGTAAATCACATCGCTCCAGGTCTCCGTCTTCGGATCATAGGTTCCGGTCCGGCCCGCCATGACATTGGTGTCCACATAAACGGGATACACCGGATCGCAGACCGCGATTTTATTGTCCGTGCTGAAAATCTCCTGAATGTTGCCGGCGTCGCACTTGGCGCCGTCGCTGACGAAAATCTCGTCCGCCTGGATGTCCGCTCCTCTGGACTGGAAATCATGCTCCGCAATGGCCTTTCTCAAAAACTCATAGCCCAGATCCGGCGCGTAGCCGTGAAAGGTCTCTGCGTGCCCCATCTCATCCACAGCCTTATGAAGGGCCTCGATAATGGCCGGGGCCAGCGGCTGGGTCACGTCGCCGATCCCTAAGCGGATAATCTCCTTCTCCGGGTGTTCCGCCGAGTAGGCCGCCACCTTCTTTCCAATCGTGGAAAACAGATAGCTTCCCGGAAGCTTCAGATAATTGTCATTGATCTTATACATATGCTTCTCCTCTCCGGGCCCCTTCCCGGGCCCTGGCAGTTTTTATGATTTTTCCTCTGACCGCTTCTCCGGCCAGCCAGGGCAATGATACATTACTTCTGGTTCAGGCCTGCTTTCAGCTCCTCCGGATCGAATTCCCCGGTAAATACCGTGGCGGCAGGCCCTGTCATATATACGCAGTTGTCCTTCTCGTCCCAGCAGATCTCCAGGCTTCCTCCCAGAAGATGGACAGTCACCTCCCGCTCGGCAAGCCCGTTCAGTACGGCCGCCACGGCCACCGCGCAGGCTCCCGTCCCGCAGGCCATGGTCTCCCCGGAGCCCCGCTCCCAGACGCGCATTTTCAGGTGCCTGCTGTCTATCCTGTGGACAAATTCTGTGTTGACCCGGTCCGGAAAACGCTCATGGTTCTCAAATTTTGGCCCAATCTCCTCGATCTTCAGATGATCCACATCGTCGATAAAAACCACCGCGTGGGGATTCCCCATGGAAACGCAGGTCATCTCCCAGACCTGGTTGTCCACGACCACCGGCTCTCCGATCGGAGCCTCCCCTTTTCCGGCCACCGGGATTTTCGCCGGTTCCAGAATCGGCTCTCCCATGTTCACCCGGACCTTCTCCACTCTTCCATTCTTTACCGTAAGCTTCAGATGCTTGACTGCGCCGCCGGACAGAATATCCAGCTCCTCCTTGTCTGTCAGACCGTTGTCATAGACGTACTTGGCCACGCAGCGGATGCCGTTGCCGCACATTTTGCCGTAAGAACCGTCCGCGTTGTACATGGCCATCTCGAAATCCGCCTGCTCAGACGCCTTGATGAGGATCAGGCCGTCCGCTCCGATTCCCTTGTGCCGGTCGCTGACCAGACGCGCAAGCTCCTCCGGATTTTCCGGCGCCTCCTTCGTACAGTCCATATAGACATAATCATTGCCAATCCCGTGCATTTTCGTAAATTTCATGTTCTCTCTCCTTTTCCTGACCGCCCTTCCCGGCGCTCAAAACCGCATCATGCTCAGCACCATCTCCGCCGTCTCCACCAGGTTCGTGCCGCTGTCCATGCTGCATTTCTGGATGTACCGGTGGGCCTCCTCCTCGGACATGCCGTTGCGCTCCATCAAAAGCCCCTTGGCCTCCTCCAGCACCTTCCTGTCTTCCTCAGAGCGCTCTCTTGGCTTTGCCCTCCGGCGCTTCCTGCGCCGCTCGATTCCGGCCGCCATCATTTCCAGGGTGCTGACCAGCTCATGAACCTTCAGCGGCATGGACACGCAGACGACCCCGTCCCTTCCATACTCGCCCCAGACCCTCTGGGACGCCAGAAGGAGCATCTCGAAGTGTGACGGCAGCAGGGCCTGGAGCTCGGAAAACATCATATCCGGATACTTATAGCCGCATACCACGATTCCATCCCCGAGGCCGTTGGCCGAAGCCAGGGCCTGCGCCCCCGTGGTGCAGACGGCCGGCACCTGGAACCCGTGCCGCACCAGAAGATTGCGGACATTTTTCGCGTCTTCTATTTTTGGAAACAGCACAATGATATTCGTCACACTCTCACCTCCTCCAGACTGCTGTCCCGAAGAAGGGGATTAGAAGCGGTACAGATAATGCTCTGTCTCCCATTCAGATACGTGAGCGCAGTACTCTTCCCATTCCCTGCGCTTGGCCTTAATATAGCTGCGGCTGATATTTTCACCCAGGGTGCCCCGGACCAGCTCATCCTCTTCCATGGCGGCCAGAGCCTCCTCCAGATTCCGGGGAAGCGGCGCGATTCCAAGCGCCGTCCTCTCCGCATCCGACATCCTGCGCACGTCGCGTTCCATGGGAACGGGCGGCTCGATTCGGTTCTTAATGCCGTCCAGACCCGCTTCCAGGCAGACCGCGAGGGCCAGGTACGGGTTGCAGGAGGGATCCGGGCTGCGAAGCTCGATCCGCGTATTGTCCCCCCGCAGAGCCGGAATGCGGATCAGCTGGCTGCGGTTCACCGCCGACCAGGACACGTAGGCCGGCGCTGTGCTTGCGCCCCTGCACTGGGCCGGGAAAAACCGCCGGTAGGAATTCACCAGGGGATTCGTCACCGCCGTCATTCCTCTGGCGTGCTTTAAAAGCCCTCCGATAAACCAGTACGCCTCCTGGCTTAAGCCGTTGGGATCGGAAGCGTCCTGGAAAATATTTCTTCCCTCCCGGGACAGGGACATGTTCGTATGCATACTGGAGCCGTTCACTCCCGTGCGGGGCTTTGGCATGAAGGTGGCGTGGAGGCCGAACCGCTTGGCGATGGCCTTCACCGCCAGCTTGAAGGTCATGATATGGTCCGCGGTCACCAGGGCCTCATCATACCGGAAATCAATCTGGTGCTGCCCGGGAGCAAGCTCATGATAGGAAGATTCCACATCAAAGCCCATCTCCTCCAGCGTCAGGATAATATCCCTTCTCGTATTCTCTCCCAGATCGATAGGGCTCATATCAAAAAAGCCCGCTTTCTCATGGGTAAAGGTCGTGGGATTTCCCTCATCATTCGTGTGGAACAGGAAAAACTCACACTCCGGCCCCACGTCGAACTGGTATCCCAGAGCTTCCGCGTCCTTCACCGCCCGCTTCAGGATCCCGCGGGGATCGCCGCTGTAGACAGTTCCGTCCGGGCGGTAAATATCGCAGATCAGCCGGGCCACCTTCCCCTGCTGGGGCCTCCACGGGAACACAGCCAGGGTATCCAGATCCGGGCGCAGGAACATATCCATGTCGTTGTCATGCAGGAAGCCCTCCACGCAGGAGCCGTCGAATACATAGCCCTGATCCAGCACCCGCTCCAGCTGCCCCGCGGTCACCGCCGTGTTTTTCAGGTTCCCGAACAAATCCACGAACTGCAGACGGATGAATTCCACATCCTCTTCTTCCACCATTCTCAGAATATCGCGTTTCGTATAATGGCTCATAACAATCTCCTTCAAAATACATTATAGAACATATAGAAACTATAGAAATGTATATAAAAATGGGCGCTCTTTTCCCGCGAAAAAGAACGCCGTTGTCCTGATACAAAATATAGCAGTTACCTGAAAATTTGTCAACCGGAATCGAAAACTTCTGCTTGACAAATGGAAAATAATCGAATAAAATAGTATCTGCACTTGAGTCATCGGAGTATGGCGTAGCTTGGTAGCGCGCTCGGCTGGGGGCCGAGAGGTCGCAGGTTCAAATCCTGTTACTCCGATTT
>CALWQJ010000063.1 GCA_944383645.1 uncultured Merdimonas sp. | reverse complement strand
GATTGGTCAAGCGGTTAAGACGCCGCCCTCTCACGGCGGAAACAGGGGTTCGATTCCCCTATCGACTGCTTTGGAACTCTTGAATTTCAAGGGTTCCTTTTTTCGTATACAGAGATATGAATAGAGAGGGAGGAACGGCGGTGCTTCAGATAGGAATCTGTGACGATGACAGCAGAATGCTTTCTGTTTATGAGAATGCGGTCCGGGAAAGCCTGGAGCGGTGCGGCTGCGCGGGCAGGCTGATGATCTACCAGAACAGCGAGAATCTGCTCTGGGATGTCACAGAGGATGGCTTTCACTTTGACCTTCTGCTGGCGCTTGTTTTTTCCTTCCGGCCGCTTGACAAATAATTTTCCAGCCGATATAATGAACCCAGATTTAAAAATCTGACAGCTTCAAGCTTAATATGGAAAGGCTTTGACGGGAACAAGTAGGGCTTTAGGAGAACCGTACAGAAAGCAGCCGGGAGATGAGAGGCGCACGGGGTACTTCAGTCTGAATACATCCCCGAGCTGCGCACTGAAGGTGGAACCGGAAGAGAAGGATGATAATAGGGAATCCGCTGGTAGGCTGCGACGTGAGAGACGAACGTTACAACGTCCGGGTATTCGCCAGTTTGGATTGGAGAGGATACCGGCAGAGGCGGCTGCCGTGAGGCAGCAGCGAAGTAAGGTGGTAACACGGGAGCAGGTACACTCTCGTCCTTTCAGTGAAAGGGCGGGAGTTTTTTTGCGCGATAAGCCCGGCAGGCGGACAGCGTGCCTGCATGAACGGCCATTTGCGCGATCGTTGGAAGCAAGCCGTGCAAAAGCTCATCGCCCAGTACAGAGAACACGACAAAAAGCCAAAGGAGAGAAAAGGAAAATGAAGATTTACGACGAACTGACAGCCCGCGGCCTGATTGCCCAGGTGACAGATGAGAAGGAGATCCGGGAGCTGATCGACAACGGAAAGGCGACCTTTTATATCGGCTTTGATCCGACTGCGGATTCCCTTCATGTGGGCCATTTTATGGCGCTGTGCCTGATGAAGAGACTGCAGGAGGCGGGCAACCGGCCCATCGCCCTGCTGGGCGGCGGCACCGGAATGGTAGGCGACCCCTCCGGGCGCTCCGATATGCGCCAGATGATGACGGTGGAGACGATTCAGCACAACTGCGACTGCTTCAAAAAGCAGATGAGCCGTTTCATTGATTTTTCAGAAGGAAAGGCCCTGATGGTCAACAACGCGGACTGGCTGCTGGATCTGAATTACGTGGATTTCCTGCGTGAGATCGGCCCGCATTTCTCCGTGAACCGGATGCTGACGGCCGAGTGCTACAAGCAGCGCATGGAGAAGGGCTTAAGCTTCCTGGAGTTCAACTACATGCTGATGCAGAGCTATGATTTCTACGAGCTGTACCAGAGATACGGCTGCAACATGCAGTTCGGCGGAGACGACCAGTGGAGCAACATGCTGGGCGGCACGGAGCTTATCCGCCGGAAGCTGGGCAAGGACGCCTACGCCATGACTATCACCCTGCTTCTGAACTCCGAGGGCAAGAAGATGGGCAAGACCCAGTCCGGCGCCGTGTGGCTTGACCCGGACAAGACCTCGCCCTTTGACTTCTACCAGTACTGGAGAAACATCGCGGACGCGGATGTGCTCAAGTGCCTGCGGATGCTGACTTTCCTGCCGCTGGAGCAGATCGACGAGATGGATAAGTGGGAAGGCAGCCAGCTGAACCGCGCCAAGGAGATCCTGGCTTACGAGCTGACCGCCCTGGTACATGGTACGGACGAGGCGAAGAAGGCGGAAGGCGCTGCCAAGGCTCTCTTTGTCAGCGGCGGAAAGACGGACGACATGCCGACCACGACTGTGGCGAAGGCAGATATGGAGGCCGGAAAGGACATCCTTTCCCTGCTGGTGGAGACGAAGCTGGTCCCGACCCGCTCCGAGGCGAGACGCCTGGTGCAGCAGGGCGGCGTAAGCGTGAACGACGAGAAGGTGGCGGATGTATATAAGACCTTTACCCTGGCGGATATGGACGAGGAGGCTTCCCTGATCATCCGTAAGGGAAAGAAGGTTTATCACAAGGTAAAAGCCGAGTGAACGATATCTTGCGAAAATACCTTCGATTGACAGTGTGTGCTCTTGTTCATTGAGGGTAACGAAATAGAACGAAAGGAGAATGCTTTATGATCAAGATGACCAAAGAAAACTGTCTGCAGGCTCTCTACGGCGGCCTTCTGCTGGGCGGAGGCGGAGGCGGAAGCCTGAAGATGGGACTGGAAGCCATGGAGGAGGCCTTCCGCCACACAGACGCTCTGACCCTGATGGAGGTGGACGAGCTGAACCCGGAGGACATCATTGTGAACGTATCCATGGTGGGAGCTCCCTCTGCCAAAGATACCTGCTGTACGGTGGACCATTGGAAGACTGTGCTGAAGAATTTCGAGGACGCCAGCGGGACGAAGATTGCCGGGGTTACTTCCTGTGAGAACGGCGGCGTGTCTACCTCCAACGGCTGGGTGATCTCGGCGCTTACGGGAATTCCGGTGATTGACGCTCCCAGCAACGGGCGCGCCCATCCCTCAGGTCCCATGGGCAGCATCGGACTGAACGCGATTCCGGATTATATGACGGTGCAGGCTGCCTGCGGCGGAAAAGGGGACAAATATGTGGAGACCATTACGAAAGGAACCATGAACGCCACCTCCCATATGATCCGTCAGACTGCGGTAGCCTCCGGCGGTCTCTGCTGCGTGCTGCGCAATCCCGTGACGGCGGAGTATACGAAGACCCACGCGGCTCTGGGCGCTATTTCCCAGGCGATGGATATCGGAAAGGCGTATCTGGAGAATAAGGAGAACGTGGAAGGCTTCCTGGATTTCCTGAAGGAAAATTACAGCGCGCAGATCGTCTGCCGCGGCGTGACGAGCGGCTACAATCTCTGCATGGACGGCGGCTATGACGTGGGCGCGGTACATGTGAAGGAGGGCAGCGACGATTATGAGCTGACCTATTGGAACGAGTACATGACCCTGGAGAGGAACGGGGAGCGCGTGGGCACCTTCCCGGATCTGCTCTGCACGCTGGACGCGAAGACAGGTCTGGCCCTTTCCAGCGCGGAGATCGGTGACGATATGGATGTGATCATCATCAAGATCCCGAGAGATAAGATTATTCTTGGCGCGGGAATGCACCAGAGAGAGCTTTTTGAGGAAGCAGAGCAGGTGATGAAGAAGGAACTGATTTCCTACGAGGAGGATCTGTTCGAGGACTAAATAAGCTGCGGCTGCAAAAGTCTCTGCAGCCGGCTTGCAGTGAAATAGTGAAATGAAAGCCAGATGAAAAAGAAAAACCGCCGTGGGGCTCCAGCCATTCCGGACAGGATAGCTGGAGTTCCTCGGCGGTTTTGTGCTGTCAAAAATTTTTAAATCATATCCGTCAGCTTCGCAGCCGCGTCCTGGAGCATCTGATAGAAGCCCTCCTCATCGGAGGTGGTTTTCCCCTTTCCGGCGCGGATGATTTCCTGCAGCTCAGCCAGATCCGGGTTGCCGGGATCTTCTTTGAGCATCAGGCCGCAGAGGCGTTCGGACGCCTCAATCATGCGCAGGGGGCCGTAGATCCGGGGCTCTCCCGGAAGGCCGGCCGCGCTGGTCACCATGTAAATCAGCAGTTCCAGATAATCCTCCTGTCTCATACTTCCTCCTGCCATGCGTTAAAGTGAAGCAGCTCCTCCATCGGACGGAGCCGCCGGGGCCTTACTTCTCCCTCGGGATATCCCAGGGAAATCAGAATCTCGATCCGGTAATCCTCCGGAAGCTTCAAAAGCTTCCTTACAGCCGCGTCGTTGTAGGATTTGACGGCGCAGGAGCCAAGCCCCAGGTCCAGAGCCTTCAGCATGATGTTTTCCGCCGCCATGGCGGCGTCCATGATGCAGCCGTAGCGCTCTGAGTTGGGAGAGCCATGGACCTTCGCGTATCCCATGTCAGAGCAGATAACCAGAATGACAGGCGGATGGCCGCTCAGCCCGGGGCTGAACAGATCCACCTTTTTCACCAGCTCCGGATCGGTCAGGAAGAAAAACTGCCATGATTGAAGATTGCTGGCGCTGGGCGCCAGGCGTCCTGCCTGGGCCAGCGCCAGCAACTGATCTTCAGAAACCGGTCTGGAGCTGAAGCTGCGGATACTTCTTCTTTTTTCCAGAGCTTCAGACAATTCCATATGTAATTACCTCGTATGCAGGGGTTTCGCCTGCCTTATGTCTTATGATTTCTTGTTAAACAATCCCAGCGTAGCGGTGAAGAAGCTGCACAGAGCCGCTCCAGCCAGAGCGCCAGCGCCCAGGATGTTCAGCGTCTGCTCGTGCTCCGCGTTCTGCTTCAGCAGGAAGTGGCGGATGAGAAGACCGATCAGAATGGTGACGCCGTTCATGGTGGTTCCTACCAGAAGACCGGTCGCGAACAGGATACCGATCTGGCGCTCGCCGCCGATGAACTGAATGATAGCTCCCGGGATAGCCCAGATGAAGAGCCATTTCGCGATCTCAGCGTTCGTGCCTGCGTCAATGGTAGCGGCAAAGGTCGCGCTGACCGGAGCGAAAAGTCCCTGGTCGAAGTAGCGGTTTACCATGAAAATAACGATGATCAGGGCTACCACGAAGGAGAAGATGTTCGCGCGGTACTGCTGCTTTCTTCCCGCCATCTCCAGCTCCGGATCCACGCCTGAGCCTCTTAAGATATAGCCGGACTTCAGGTCGTAGGCCATATCGGAGAAAGCCGGGCCGGTAGCGGAGGTGTAGCCAACCATCAGCGCCAGCGGGATCGGCGGGAAGCCAATCAGCATACCTACCAGCAGGAAGATCAGAGCGGTGGCAAAGCCCGGGAACCAGCCGGAATGCATCGCGGAGATTCCTACGATCAGCTCAGAGGCGATAGCCGCGAAGGCTGTGTAAATCAGCCAGATGATCAACTTCACCGGTGACATGTCTGTCAGGATGCCGCAGCCGAGGGCCAGAACAAAGGCGCCGATCAGGTATACGCCGTAGCCGCCGATCAGAGTCTTCTTCAGAGACTGCATGCTGCGGGTGTATTTTCTTCCGGAAGCGGTCACATCCTCGGACTTGCTCTTCTTCACCAGCATGATGGCGCACTGGATCAGGGAGACAGCGCCGGCGCCGATCATGACGCCGTGAGGCATGTAGGTAATCATGGACGTGGCGGAAAGTCCTTCCGGAAGCAGTCCGGAGAGCAGGGTAGCGCCGTGTCCGAACAGAGACAGCGTAAAGCCGTTGTCCTTGATGAAGCCGATGACGATGGAGCCTACGCCCAGGGCCAGCATGGCGAAGAAATCACCGAACCAGGATACGCCTAAGAGGTCCGTGGGGATTCCGGCCAGCTTTCCGACCCAGCCGATGGCGATACCGACGATCATCAAGAAGGCTTTCTTTCCTTTTTCCACAACTGCCAGAATGGACTCCGCGGAAGCGACTCCGGGCGGCCATGCTCCGTCAGCCGGGAACATCTCGGAGTCGAAGCTCCGGTAAAGAATCGTAGCGTCGATCACAGTAGCGATGAACACGCCGATCAGCATCGGGAACACCAGATCCGGGCGTCCCATGACCACCGGAATACCGATGGGAAGGAGCAGGCAGTTTGCCGCGGAGAAAGTCGCGCCTGAGATAGAGGTCGCGATCAGGTTCTGACGGTGCACACTGCGGAATTTCTGGCAGAATGCAATGGGAATTCTCGAAAGAACGATGGCAAACAGGGCTCCGATGATGGAGGTATTCGGCGTCACGCCCGTGCGGACGATCAGCTCAAGACCGATGATAGCTCCCAGAGCGCACATAATGACATTCAGGATCAGGGTAGGACCCTCGAACGCCTTCGGGTGCTCGGAAGCAGGAATGATCAATTCCTTCGGTACCTCATACTTGGGTTTTTCCATAAACTCACACTCCTTTGTTTAAAATAACATGTAACAATTCTAAACAGAAACAGGTGAAAAGTCAACGAAAATAAACAAACTCGAAAGAAAGTCTTAAAAAATTGTGAAATATAAATTATTTTTTGTGCGAAACAGTATAAAAATGAAATTAATTTCGCGTGCCTGAAATGTCCAAAAATTCATTGCTTATTCAGAATAAAAGCCGTATAATCATAAAAAAGAAGTACGAAGGAGGTACAAGAGCTATGCTTATCAAACAGGTAATGGAAGTATTTGACGTGCTGGACAGCAGCACCGTGACAGGAAAGGATGTAGAAAACTATCTCCGTGGAATCAAGGCGGACGCCAATATCGAGGTCTATGCTCTGAAGGGACCCAAAGGGGAGAGCACAGATATGGTGAAGGTACGGATTCCCGGAACAAAGGGCAAGATGTCTGGCGGAAGCGCGCCGACTATCGGTCTTCTGGGACGCCTCGGCGGCATCGGCGCGCGCCCGGAGATGATTGGCTTCGTGTCAGACGGCGACGGCGCCCTGGCAGCGATTGCCATCGCGGCGAAGCTTCTGGACATGCAGAACAAGGGAGACTATCTGGACGGCGACGTATTTGTCTCCACGCAGATTTGCCCGCATGCGCCCACGGCTCCCCATAAGCCGGTGCCCTTCATGGGATCCCCGGTGGAGATGTCCCAGGTAAATAAGGAAGAGGTTTCTCCGGAGCTTGACGCTATCCTGTCTGTGGATACCACCAAGGGCAACCGCGTGATCAACACGAGAGGCTTCGCGATTTCTCCCACTGTAAAGGAAGGATGGATCTTGCGCACCTCGGAGGATCTGCTGGAGAAGATGCAGATTACCACGGGCCAGCTGCCGCACGTATTCCCGCTGACCATGCAGGATATCACGCCCTATGGCAACGACGTGTACCATCTGAACAGCGTTCTTCAGCCCTGCACGGCGACGGACGCTCCGGTTGTGGGCGTGGCGATTGCCGCCGAGGTGATGGTGCCCGGCTGCGCTACAGGAGCTACGCATGTTGTGGACGTAGAGGAAGCGGCGCGCTTTATGCTGGAGGTGGCCAAGGACTTCGGAAGAGGAAATCTGAAGTTTTACGATGAGGAAGAGTACGCGCGTCTTCAGAAGCTGTACGGCTCCATGAAGCATCTGCAGACTCTGGGAAAAGAGGATTAAGTTAAAAGAGGATTAAGTTTAAGAAGGAAAGGCGGCGCCGGTGTGCCAGGCGCATGACCCGTGTGCACCGGCGTTACCTGTCAGTTAAGATTAGTTAGGAGGAGGGAACTGCATGAAAATCGGAGCGATTACCATCGGACAGGCTCCCAGAACAGATGTCACCGCGGACATTATGCGGATTTTTGACGGCAAGGTGGAGCTTCTTCAAAGAGGCGGCTTAGATGGGCTGACGAAGGAAGAGATAGCCCGTTTCACGCCGGAGGAAGGGGACTATGTCCTGGTATCCCGGCTGACGGACGGTTCTTCCGTGACCTTTGCGGAGCGTTTCATCCTGCCAAGGCTCCAGGAGTGCATCCATGAGCTGGAGGACGAGGGCGTGCGCCTGATTATGTTCTTCTGCACAGGCGATTTCCCGGACAGCCTTACCTCGAAGGTGCCGCTTGTCTATCCCTGCAATATCCTGAACCAGGTGGCCCCGCTGCTTACGAAGAAATCCAGCATTATCACCATCACGCCTTCCCCGCTTCAGGTGGAGCAGTGTGAAAAGAAATGGTCCCAGTTTGTGGATCATGTAAAAGCAGTGCCGGCTTCGCCCTACGGGCCCTGGGAGGATCTGGAGCACGCCGCCCGGATGGTGAAGGATATGGACGGCGATCTGGTGGTTCTGGACTGCATCGGCTTTACCCAGGAGATGAAGAACATGTTCGCCCGGGAGACCGGAAAGCTGGTGGTTCTGCCAAGGACCCTGCTGGCCCGCGTGATCTCAGAACTGACGGATGTGGAGTAACTTTGACACAGACAGGAGACGGAAAGAAAGATGGATTTGGTAACAATTTCTGAAAATATTTTAAGGGACTGCCTGGGCGCGAAGGCCGGCGAGGAAGTATATATCGTGACGGACGACACCCGGGTACCCATCGCCCAGGCTCTCTATGAGGGCGCGAAAAATCTGGGCTGCGAAGCCATGATGACGGTGATGAAGGAGCGGGAGCTGAACGGACAGGAGCCGCCGAAGGCTGTGGCGGCTGCCATGAAGGCCGCCGATATCGTTATCTGCCCCACGGCGAAATCCCTGACACATACGAACGCGAGAATCCAGGCGGCAGCCGGGGGTACCCGCGTGGCGACCATGCCTGGCATCACGGAGGAGATGTTCTCCCAGGGAGCCATGACGGCGGACTACAGCGCGGTGGCGGCTCTGACGGCGAAGATCACGGATCTGCTGACAGAGTGCAGGACAGCCAGAATCGAAAAGGACGGCTGCGTGCTGACCTTAAAGCTTGACGGCCGCAAGGGCGTTCCCAGTCCCGGCGTCTATAAGGAGGCCGGACAGAGCGGCAATCTGCCTTCCGGTGAGGCTTATATCGCTCCGCTTGAGGACGGCGTGGACGGTGAAATGATCATCGACGGCTCCATGGTCGGCATCGGAAAGCTGGATTCCCCGCTGAAGGTGACGATCCGCGGCGGAAAGCTTCAGAAAATCGAGGGCGAGAAGAGCGAACTGCTGGACGTTCTGCTGGCAAACGAGCGCAACGCCACCGTGGGAGAGCTGGGCATCGGCACCAACGAGGCCGCAATCCTGAACGGCATCATCCTGGAGGATGAAAAGGTGTACGGAACTGTGCACATCGCCTTTGGCACCAACACCTCCTTTGGCGGCACGAACAAGGCAGACTGCCATATGGACGGCATCATTCTGGAGCCGACGCTGTACTTTGATGACAGGCTCATCATCGACAAGGGGAAATTTGTGGTTTAGCGTCTTTTGAAAACGAAGGGAGAAGGGATATGGACAGAAAGTTCAGAGTGGGCGTGATCCGCGTGCTGACCTCGGATGATCCGGAGTTTGTGAGTATGCACGGGCGGTTTATCGAAGAGCATTATCCCGGGATCGAATGCGTATCCAAATGCATTCCGGATCAGTGGGAGGGAATCCACAGCCATGAGCTGGAGCGCATCGCCGTGCCGAAAATTGTGGAGACGGCGAAGACCTTCGAGGATGTGGATATGATTATCGTCAGCTGCGCGGACGATCCGGGCGTGCCCGAGGTGCGTGAAGCCCTTCCCGGCATTCCGGTGACCGGAGGCGGCGAGACGACGGCGGCGCTGGCTCTCCATTATGGAGAAAAAATCGCGGTGCTGGGTATCGTGGATTATGTGCCCAAGGCGTATCTGCGCATGATCGCGCCGGACAAGCTGATCGCGGCCGGAAAGCCGGACGGCGTGGACAGCACGCTGGATCTGATGACGCCGGAGGGCAGGGAGGCCTGCTTCCGCAAGGGCAGAGAGCTCAAAGAGATGGGCGCTGAGGTCATCGCCCTTGGCTGCACCGGACTTGCGACCATCGGCATCGCGAAGGATCTGGAAAAGGATCTGGGCATTCCGGTGATTGACCCGGTGATGGCGGAGGGCCTGTTCGCTTACTTCGAGGCCGTGCGCAGGCAGGGCTAAGAAGGACAAGCCTGGACAGGCTTTCGCCGCAGGACAGACAGGATATGATATGTATATAAGGAAAGGGATGTGCCTGGGGCCTGCCGATCAGCGGCCAGGGCATGTCCCTTTTTTTCCGTGGGAAGGACAGAGCTCTTTTTGCGCGGGAAGGTTTGCCATGGCACGGGGTGTATGGTATACTTTTTCTAAATGAAATGAAGAAGCTTCGGCGGTGAAAATGAGGAGTGGTGAGAATGGAAAAGAAAGGACGCCTGGAGCGCGTACGCGCGTATCTGGAGCAGAAAGGCTGGGAATATGAATATCATGAGGAAGACGGCTGCGGGAGCATTGACTTTTCCTACCGGGGCGTGCCCTATCATATCTGGGAGTTTGAGGAGGACGGCGAGCGGGGCGTGGAGATGAACCTGCGGCATGGGGGCCGCCAGGAGGAAGTCCTGGGCGACTATGAGGCGGCGGTCATCGAGATGATGGAGAGCTGGAAATAAAAGAGAAAGCGTAACGATTCACAGCTGCTATCATTTATGAATCGGTGGTGACTCGTAACGAAAAAGGTAGGAGGAGAAGTTGCGATATGGACGTTCGGTCAGAGTTGAAACCGCCTGTGGAGGTGCGTTACAGGGAGGAGCTGGAGGCGCTTCGTGCCTTGGATACGGACAGGAAGCCCCTGAACTGGAAAATGTCCCCGAAGGCTGTGCGCACCTTTATTCTGGGCAGCCGGGAGCCCCTGTCCTGGAACGGGAAAGAGATTTCGATCCGGAAGAAATATCTGGGAAACGACGCTCTGGTGGAGCGCTGCATCATCACGCTGGCGGGCAGCCGGGGGCTGATGCTGGTGGGAGAACCGGGCACGGCGAAGACCATGCTCTCGGAGCTTCTGGCGGCGGCCATCAGCGGCACCAGCATGAATACGATCCAGGGGACGGCGGGCACCACGGAGGATATGATCAAATACAGCTGGAACTACGCCCTTCTGCTGGCGAAGGGACCCGTCCGGGAGGCTCTGGTGCCCTCTCCGCTCTATGTGGGGATGGAGCAGGGGATTCTCACCCGCTTCGAGGAGATCACCAGGACGCCGGCGGAGATCCAGGACAGCCTGATCAGTGTTTTAAGCGACAAGGTGCTGAACGTGCCGGAGCTGGGGGAGGAGGGCCTTCTCTTTGCCAGGCCTGGCTTCAATGTGATCGGCACGGCCAATACCCGGGACAAGGGCGTGAACGAGATGAGCAGCGCCCTGAAGAGGCGGTTTAACTTTGAGACGGTGATGCCGGTCCGGGATGTGACGCTGGAAAAGCAGATTATTTTAAACGAGGTGGAGGAGCTGGCCCAGGAAAACCAGATTGCCATGGAGCCGGACGAGGATGTGGCGGAGATCCTTGCTTCCACCTACCATGAGCTGCGGGAGGGCGTCTCCTCCCTAGGACACCGGATCGACCGGCCCGCTGCCGTCATGAGCACGGCGGAGGCCGTGTCCGTCTATTACCAGACCATGCTGACGGCTTATTATTACGGGGATTCCCGGATGGATCTGGGCTGCCTTGTCCAGAATCTGGTGGGAGCCGTGCAGAAGGAAAACGGAGAGGATCTGGAGAAGCTGCGGGGCTATTTCCAGACCGTGATCCGCGACAAGGGAGGAAAAGAGGGCGGCTTATGGAGCAGCTACTACGAGGCCAGGAAGTATCTGAGATAGATGCTTTCGAGGCAGAAAATCCGATGTCAGGACGCAAAAAAGCAGAAGATCCGGAGACGGAGGCCGTGATCTGCCCGGGAACGGAGTATGATCTGTCCTCCGGGATCCTGTATTTCCCCATCCGCCACCACAGCCCGGTCTGTTCCTTCCATCTCCAGAGGGCGGTGGAAGAATACCAGCCCGACTGCATCCTGATCGAGGGGCCGCAGAACGCGGGACACCTGATTCCTGTGCTGGTGCACGAGGATACCCAGCCTCCGCTGGCCCTCTATTACGCGTACCGGGACAAGGAGGGGCTGGTAAGCCCGAAAAAAGAAGATTACAAATGCTATTACCCCTTTCTTTCCTGTTCCCCGGAGCTTATAGCCCTGCGGGAGGCGGATCGAAAGAGGGTTCACGCGGAATTTATCGATCTGCCCTACATGGAGATCCTGGCGGGAACCGCCGAGAACCGGGGGATCCGCCGGGAAGGGGAGAAGCAGTCCTACAACGACGACTACTTTTTAAGCAGAAGCCGCTATTTTGCCCGCCTCTGCGAGAAGACAGGGCTTCGGGACTTCGAGGAATTCTGGGAAACATATTTTGAGATCCAGGGCCTCTTTCTGGATACGCCTTCCTTTGTGCGGCAGATGCTTCTGTACTGCGGCCTTTCCCGGCTGTACACGCCGGAGGAGGAACTTCTGGAGGACGGCTGCCTCCTGCGGGAGCGGTATATGGCGGAACGGATCGCGGCGGTCTCGGAGACATATCAGAAAATTCTGGTGGTGACGGGAGGCTTCCATACCTATGGCCTGGGGAAGCTTCTGGAGAATCGGAAAGGAGAAGGAAAGGGGCTTCGCTTTACAGGAGAACCAGTCCGCCTGCACCGGGTCGATCCGGGGCTTCAGGCGGTCTATCCCATGGCCTATTCCATGGAGGCTGCGGACGCCCTGAACGGCTACGCCAGCGGCATGCAGTCTCCGGGCTTTTACCATCAGATCTGGAGACGGCTGGAGGCGGGGCTTTCTCCCCGGGAGGTCTATGAGGATACGGTGCTTCACTTTCTGGCGTCTGCGGGAAAAAAGGCCCGGGGCCAGGAGGAAAGCGTGTCGGCCTACGACGAGATCTGCGCTTTTTCCATGGCGAAGGGGCTTTCGGCCCTCCGGGGAAAGAAGGCCCCGGGACTTTACGAGCTTCGGGACAGCGCATTGTCTTCCTTTGTAAAGGGGGAGTACAGCGTCTCCACAGACGGGGCCTTACGGATCCTGGCCGATCTAGCCACGGGAACCCAGACGGGAAAGCTCTGCGCGGACGCCATGCGGCCGCCGCTTCTTCAGGATTTCGAGGAGCAGTGCCGTCTGTTTGGCCTGAAAATCCATTCTACGGCGGAGCAGGAGCTGACGCTGGAGATTTTCGCGAAGGCAAAGCATCTGCGGCTGAGCCGTTTCCTGTACCAGACGGAGTTCTTGGGCTGCGGCTTCGCCAGAAGGCGCAAGGGATCGGATCTGGTAAACCGGCGGGACCGGAACCGGATCCGGGAGATCTGGTCTTACAAATGGTCTGCCCAGGTGACGGCGGCCCTGATCGACGCTTCGGTGTCCGGCGGAACTGTGGAGGAGGCGGTGCGAAGCCTCCTTGCCAGGAGATTCGCGGAAAGCGCCTGCTGCCGGGAGGCGGCGAAGCTTCTGGTAGAGGGCTTTCTCATGGGGCTTTCAGATGAGCAGGGGAAAATGGGGGCGCATCTCCAGGAGGTTCTGGCCCGGGATGGGGACTTCTTTTCCCTAAGCGCCGGCTTTTCCCAGCTGGTGATGCTCACGGAGCTTCAGGAGCTGTACCGGATCCGGGGCAGCCTGAGGCTGGAGGACAGGATAGAAGGCTGTTTCCGGAAGATCATCCAGCTCCTGCCCTTTCTGGGGCAGACCAAGGAGGAACAGCAGCGAGACTGCATGGAGAGCCTTCGGACCCTGTACCAGACCTGCGGGAAACCGGCCTATGAAGAGCTGAAGCCGGTATTTTTGGAGGCGCTGGAGCGGATTCTGGAGCGCCGCCCCATCAATCCGGCAGTGGAAGGGGCTGCCCTTGGAATCCTGTATGGCTGCGGCGGGGACCGCGGGCCTGCCATCTGCGCGGCCGCCCGGGGCTATATGCAGGGCACGGAGGAGATGAAAAAGAAAAGCGCGGCGTTCCTGCAGGGCCTCTTTTTCACGGCCCGGGATTTCGCGCTGGTAAGCCCGGATTTCCTGAAGCTGATCGACAAGCTTCTGGCGGAGCTTTCCGGCGAAGAATTCATGAGCCTTCTGCCGGAGCTGCGGCTGGCCTTCGGCTATTTCACGCCCCTGGAGACCGACCGGATCGCGGCGAAGGCGGCCGCGCTCCACGGAAAGACGAAGCGAGGGCTTTTGGAGGGGCGGCTGGTAAGCCCGGAGGAATACGCCTACGGAGAGGCACTTGACCGCTTCGCCCTTTCGCGTCTGGAGGAAAAGCCATGAGAGAGACAGAAATTTTGAACCGCTGGCGCCTGGTTCTTGGGAAGAACGCCGGGCAGCAGCTGGCCTTCGGGGAGGGCGGGACGCTGGAGAACGGGATTTCCTGCTTTGATCTGGAGGACGCCCTGGATTTCCTCTATTCCCGGGAGGCCGGGGAGGACGTGCGCCGGGAGGGCGGCACGGAAAAGAGCCGCCTGACGGCGGCCACCTGGATCACGAAGATCCGGAAGCTGTTTCCCAAAGAGACGGTGGAGATCCTGGAGCGGCACGCCCTGGAGCGCTATCAGCTAAAAGAGCTTTTGACAGACCGGGAGGTCCTGGAAAAGCTGGAGCCGAACCAGGAGCTTCTGAAAACGATCCTGCAGCTGAAGCATCTGATGAAGGGCGAAGCGCTGGAGGCGGCCCGGCGGATTGTGCGCAAGGTGGCGGAGGAGATAGCAGAAAAGCTCCGGCAGGATATCCGGCGTTCCCTTCTGGGAACCCTGGATCGCAGCAGCGCAAGCCCGGTGAAATCCATCCGGAACCTGGATATGAAAAAGACTATCCGGAAGAATCTGCAGCATTATGACAGGGAGCAGAAACGGCTTATGCTGGAGCAGGTGTATTTTTCCAGCCGTACCCGGAAGTTCAGCCAGTGGCGGGTGGTGATCGCCGTGGACGAGAGCGGCTCCATGCTGGACTCCGTAATCTACAGCGCGGTGATGGCCGGGATTTTCGCGAAGCTTCCCATGCTGGATACGAGGCTTGTAATCTTTGACACCCAGGTGGTGGATTTAAGCGCCCATCTGGATGATCCGGTGGAGACACTGATGAGCATCCAGCTGGGCGGCGGCACCTTTATCGCCGGGGCCTTACGCTACTGCGAGTCTCTGATTGAAGATCCGTATAAAACTATGATGGTGCTGGTCTCGGATCTCTGCGAGGGAGGCAGCCTTTCCGGCCTTCTGTCCGTGAGCAGGGGGATTATCGAGAGCGGGGCGAAGCTGATCTGCCTGACGGCCCTCGACATGGAGGCCAATCCGGTCTATGACAGGAGGACGGCGGAGCAGCTGGCGGATCTGGGGGCTTATGTGGGGGCCATGACGCCGGAGGCCCTGGGAGATTTTATGGGAAAGGTAATGAGGTAGATGGAAGAGCTGAAACGGCTGCTTTTGCAGGCGGACGACGAATATCTGGCCGGGCTTTCCAATAAGGGAACGGTGAAGCGGGCCTATAAGGATCTGGAGCAGGAGAAGCCTTCCGCGCGGTGGGACGGGGAAGAAGCAGAAGTTGCCTGGAAGGAGGCCTCCTGCCGTGTCCGCGCGCCGCTGGGGGACAGCTCCTGCAGCTGTCCCTCACGCAGCGTCTGCCGCCACCTGATCGGAGCCATTTTGTATCTGAAAAAGGAACTGGAGGCGGAAGGGCAGAAGGAGCAAAAGGCCGGCGCCGGAGAGCTTCAGGAAGATCCTTTCCCGCAACAGCGGAAAGAATCTGAGAATAAAAAAGGGGAGCTGCAGCCGGATCTGGAGCAGGCGCTTTTGGCGGTTCCCATGGCCAGACTGCGGCAGGCTCTGAAGGCGAGAGGCCTCCGGGAATTCCTGGCCCATGCCGAAGCGGGCGGGCGTCCGGGGCTGGAAGCGGGGGCTTCCGGCACGGTCCTGACGGTCCGCTTTCCCTGGAATGAGCGGATCGTGAAGCTGCTGTGCCCGCTGGAGCATTCCTCCTGCACCTGTCACAGCCGGGAGCTGTGCGTCCACAAGGCCCAGGCGGTTCTGGCGTTCCAGCTGCAAAAGGGAGCCGTCACCCTGGAGGAGCTTAAGACCATGGACAGCGCGGCCCCAGACTGGGATCTGGAGGAGCTTTCTCAGGCGGCGCGGCAGATGAAAGAGGGAATCTGCCTCCAGCTTCTGACGGGCCTTTCCCGCCTGTCGCCGGAGGCGGAGGAGGCCATGGAGCGGCTGGCTGTCATCAGCCACGGGGCTGGCCTTGCGGATTTTGAGACAGAGCTTCGCACGGCGGCCTCCGAGTACCGCCAGTATTTCCGGCGTTCGGGGGCTTTCCGCACAGAAGATCTCCTGGGGCGGCTTCTTGCCCTGTACCGGAAGGCTTCCCTTCTGGAGAGGACGAAGGAGCCGGAGACAATCCGGGAGCTGGCCGGAACCTTCCGGGACGCCTACCATCCGGTTCCCCGCCTCCATCTGACGGCCATCGGGGGCCGGAGCTTTAAAAGCAAGGCGGGCTACGAAGGGGAGCGCTATTATTTTCTGGAGACAGAGCAGAAAAGATGGTACACCTGGACGGACGCCCGCCCGGTGTTTTACGAAGGACGCCGCCGTCCGTCTGGAAATTATGAGCAGGAGGCGGCTCCCTGGGGTCTGGGCTGCAGCCGGGCCGCCATGCTGGAGCTGGAGTTTTATCTGACCCAGGCAAAGACAGCCGATGATGGCCGCCTGTCTGTAAGCAAAGAGACGAAAAGCGAGATCGCCGGCCAGAGAAATCTGGGGCAGGAGGCCGTCCGGGACCAGATTGTCTGGGACTACCGAAAGCTTCTTTCTCTGCTGGAAGAGGAAGCGGAGGACGCCGGGGAGAGGCAGGCCCTCGCCGGGGCCTTCCGCTGCGGGAAGGGAAGCTTTGACTCCGTCCGGCAAAGGTTTGAAATGGATCTCTTCGACCGGAACGGAAGAAGGATTTCGCTGGCAGTAAAATATTCGGCGGAAGAAAAGCTGACGATCCAGGTGCTGGAGCGCCTAAGCGCAAGACTTGCTGGGCAGAAAGACGGGCAGACGCCGCTGGTATTTTTCGGAATTCCTTATCTGGAAGGAGGCAGGCTCTGTCTCTATCCCATTGAATTTTTTGAGTGGGGGAGATTTGGAAGCCCGTCAGAATTGCCGGAAGCAGAGACTGAGGCAGAGGATGGCATGGAGGCTGCCAGGCCGAAGTCAGACAGCTCTTTTTCCATGGAAGCTGTCTATACGCTGGAGCAGCTTCTCCTGGAGCTCCGCCAGCTGCTTACGGATTTATTCCAGAGCGGCCTTTCCTCTGTCCAGGAGGGAAGCCTGTCAGAGCTTCGCAGGCTGGAAAAGGAAAGTGAGGAGCTGGGGCTTCACGGAGCCAGTGAAGGACTGGCTGCGCTTGGGAGAGACCTGGAAGGGAAGCGGCACCGGATGAAATACGATCCGGAGGCTGGTATCGAGATCTGGGGGAAGCTGATGGAATACGTGCGGACATGCCTGAAGAAGGCGTCCTATGATCAGGCGCTGCTTTCGATGGAATCCAGTGCAGATTGTATATATAGAAAATAAATTGTCTG
>CALWQJ010000062.1 GCA_944383645.1 uncultured Merdimonas sp. | reverse complement strand
CGAAGGGATAGTTCGTCTCGTTGTCCTCCCCAGTCCTGCCCCAGGGAAACTCATCGTCGTCGCAGCCCTTGGGAAACCCATTGTATCCCATGGACAGGATTTTATTATCCTGGCTCACAATGCAGGCGCCCACCTGCGTATTCGGGTCCTTGGAACGCATGCCGGAAAGCAGGGCCACGCCCATAAAATATTCATCCCAGCTGATGTAATCCTTCCGCTTCTCTCCCATGAATCTCTCCTTTATTCTCCCAAGCGGCAGGACCGGCGGGCAGGGCCGGAAGCCGCCGGCTTCCCGGCCCCGCGCCGGCTGCCTTCTCTATTTCGTGCCGAAAATCCGGTCTCCGGCATCTCCCAGACCGGGAACGATATAGCCGTGCTCGTTCAGATGGTCGTCCAGCGCTCCGATATAGATGTCCACGTCCGGGTGCTCCTCCTGCATCCTCTTCACGCCCTCGGGAGCCCCGATAATGCAGAGCAGACGGATATTTTTCACGCCCCGCGCCTTCAGCATGTGGATGGCCGCCACAGCGGAACCTCCCGTCGCCAGCATGGGATCGACCACAAACACATCGCGCTCGCTGCAGTCCGCCGGAAGCTTGCAGTAATACTCCACCGGCTCCAGCGTCTCCTCGTTGCGGTACAGGCCGATATGGCCCACCTTCGCCGACGGGATCATGGCCAGCATTCCGTCTACCATACCCAGGCCCGCGCGCAGAATCGGCACGATGGCCATCTTCTTTCCCGCCAGCTCCTTTGCCGTCGTCTTACAGATCGGCGTCTCGATCTCCACGTCCTGGAGCTTCAGATCCTTGGTAGCCTCATAGGTAATCAGGCTGGCGATCTCGCCGATCATCGCCCGGAAATCTCTTGAGCCCGTCTCCTTGCGCCGGATAACACCGATCTTATGCTGAATCAGCGGGTGATCCATCACTACTACTTTTGCCATCTCTTCTCAGTCCTCTCTGTCGTATTCCTCTATCTTGCTGATTCTTCTTGCGTGCCTCTCGTCTCCCGAAAACTCTGTATTCAGGAAGGTATCCACGATCTTAACTGCCAGACCCGGGCCAAGCACCCGGCCGCCCATGGCCAGAATATTCGCGTCATTGTGGAGCCTGGTGGCTTCAGCGCTGAAACAATCGCTGCAGAGCGCCGCGCGGATTCCTTTGTAGCGGTTCGCAGCGATGGAAATGCCGATTCCGGTTCCGCAGATGACAATCCCTTTGTCACATTCTCCGCTCAGAATGGCTTTTGCAACCTTTCTCCCGTAATCCGGATAATCTACGGAAGTCTTTCCGTCATTGCAGCCCAGATTCTTATACGCAATTCCCTTACTGTCCAGATATGCAATTACTTCCTGCATCAAATCATAACCGCCGTGATCACATCCCAATGCTATCATTTCCTTGTCCTCCTGTGAAATAGTTTTCGCTGCGGCCCGGAAGATCTTCCTGCCGGTCCGCACTCCATTTTCTTTTTGAAATTATAGCATTTTTTCAGGCAGTTGGCAATGCAATCAGGAATTCATGTATTTCAGGATTCCCATGTGAATGGCCCACACCAGCCTATCCTGGTAATTCTCGTCCTGCAGCTTCGCGCAGTCCTCCCAGTTGCTTAAAAAGCCGCATTCCACAATCACAGTCGGAACCGCCGTCTTCTTCAGCAGATAATAGGTGTCGTTGGCCCGGGCCTGCCTGGCGTCCTCCGGCTCTCCCACCCGGATAAGCTCTGTCTGAAGGAGCTTTGCCAGCCGTTCGCTCTCTTTCGACGTTCCATAATAAAAGACCTGCGCTCCCCGGACGCTCTCCTCATGGTAGCTGTTCTGGTGGATGCTCACCACGCAGGCGGGCTGCTCGCTGTTGATAAGCTCGCAGCGCCGCTTCATGTCCTGCGCTTTCTTATTGGAAGCGCCGTCGTCATAAAGCCCGTGATCCTCCTCCCGGATGAGCATGACCTCCATATCCTGCTGCTCAAGGAGAACCTCCAGCTTTTTCGCAAGCGTCAGGTTCAGATCCTTTTCCAGCACGCCGTCCACGCCCACCTTTCCCGGGTCGTTGCCGCCGTGGCCCGCGTCGATCAGAATCAGGCGGTTTTCCTCTGCCCGGGAGGCAGCCTCCTCCCAGAAACGCTGCCTGGAAAAATAAAAAGCGGCCGCCAGCACCAGAAGCGCCATGGCGATCCCCAGCTTCCTGCTCCTTCTGCTTAATCCTTCTTTGATCCCGCGCAAAAATTCCATAAAAAATCCGCCCTATTTCTCTTACAGAAATATATGGCGGATTTTTCTTTTTCATGCCCGCAGAGCGGCGCCGGCGTGCCAGGGAGGCGTGCGGCTACATCAGGTGCGTGCTCTCCAGTCTCTCATGGAAACGGACGTTAAGCCGGATCACCGGACGGCGCAGGACCACGCCCAGCGCCAGGGAAGGAAGCAGATACAGAGCCAGCAGCCCCAGCTCCGTCCAGTAGAAGTCCCCGTAAAGCCCGGCGACGCATTCCCGCATGGCGTTCATGCTGTGCACAAAGGGCAGGGCCTGGTACAGGCTCTGAAAGGCCTCCGGCGCCGTCTCGATGGGGAAATTCCCGCCTGCTCCGGCTACCTGGAGCACCATCAGGATGACGCTGAGCGCCTTTCCGATGTCCCCAAAGGACAGGCTGAGCGTATAGACAAGGCTGCCATATACGACGCTGCTCAGACAGCCTGCCAGCACGAAGAGCGCCGGATGCAGGCACTGAATCTCCAGAAAATACAGATCGCCCAGACAGATAAAGAGAGCCTGCAGAAGTCCAAGCAGGAGGAACAGCAGATATCTGCCGAAATATTTCTGCGTCTCTGTCACGCCCCGCAGCCCCTCCAGCTCCCGTTCCGTCACCGAGACGCTCAGCATGGCCGCCAGCACGACCGCGCCCACCCACAGGGAAAGCGTGGTATAAAAGGGGGCCATGGCGGAGCCATAGTTTTCTACCGGATAGACGCTTTCCCTGGAAAGCCTCACCGGGGACGCCAGAAAGGCTCCCGTAAGCCCTGCATCTTCCTCCAGCAGGGCCTCCAGCACAGCATAGCGGCCGCTCTCCTTTTCTTCCCTTAAGCGGCCCGCCAGATCGGAAAGCGTGCCGGACGCCCGGGAAAGCAGGGAGCGGGAGACGGAAAGGGTATTCTGCAGAGCCGTCAGGTCTGACGCCGTGCCGTCTGTCAGGGTCCGGATCCCGTCCACGCCTGCGTCCATGGACTGCAGGAGCCTGTCTGCCTGAGCGTCTGCCTCCGATACGGAAGCGGCCAGCTCCTCCAGCCTTCCCTTCACCTGCTGCTCATATTCTATCTGAACCGCCTCCATGCTCTCCTCTCCCTGCGCAAGGAGCTCATCCAGCTTTGCCTGCGCCTCTGCGGCGTCTGCCGTCAGCTGACCCAGAGAAGCTTCCCCCTGCAAAAGCGCGTCCTGAAGCGTCTGCATCAGAATCACTGTGGCGTTCAGATCGCTGACCACGCTTTCCAGTCCCACGTCGATCCCCTGGGCCGACAGCTGACCGGCTGCAGCCTCCAGCTGTTCGGCCGCCCCGGAATACCCGTCGATCACAGTCTGAAGCTGGCCGCCAAGCTCTGCCAGCGTCTCTTTTATCTCTGCCGCGCTTTCAGAGGATCCGGCGGCGGCAGCCGCGTCCCGGACGATCCGGGCCATCTGGCGGCAGTTCTCCCCTCCGGCCTTCAGGGCGGCGGAAAGGCTGTCTGCGGTCCCGTCCATGGCGCCGCCCAGCTCCCGCAGGCTTCCATCCAGGCCGTCCAGCAGGTCAAAATCACCGTCCGCCCGGCTGCGGGTATCTTCAAGAAAGCCTGCCGTTGAAGCCAGCATCGTCTCCGAAGCCCCTGCCAGATTCTCAAAGGCCGCAAGCGTGCCCTCTGCCGTCTCCAAATCTGAAGCCATGGCCTCCAGGCGCTCTGCCAGCGTCTCTGTCAGCTCCTCCCCGCCGATATCCTCCGCGGCCTCCGCCGCCGTCTTCACGGCGTCCAGCGCCGTCACAGACAGCGTCTCCACAAAGCTCTCTCCAAGCTCCCTTCGCACCGTCTCCGCCCCCGTATCCGTGATCCGGGGCGCGATCGCGTTCCGCTTCGCATTGCTGTAATAGAGAAGCTCCGGATGTTCCGCTTCGTCCGAAAAAAGGCTCATCATATCGCGGCTGAAATCCTCCGGCACGATGACCGCCGCGTAGTAAGCGCCGGATTTCACGCCCTCCCGCGCATCCTCCCCGTCTGTAAATACCCAGTCCAGATCCTCATTTTCATGGAGAGCCGTCAGAAACTCGTTCCCCAGATTGATCTGCGCGTTTATCAGCTCCCCCTGGTATCCTGCGTCCTCGCTGGCTGCCGCCACCCTGAGGCGTGAGGTGTTTTCATAAGGATCCCAGCTTCCGCCGATATTGTACCAGGCGTACATGGCAGGCGTCACCAAAAGACCGATCAGCACCACCAGCGCTGCCGTGCTGCGGGAAAGCTTCCGCAGATCCCGCAGAAATATACTTCCTATATTTCTCATACTATTTCTCATACTGTTTTCTTCCTCCTTTCATGACGGTACTCCAGCCGGATCAGATACCCGGCCGTCCCGGCCAGAACCGCGATCCATAAAGTAAGCGCCGCCAGCTTCGATACGGTATCTGCCGCTGCCAGCAGAAAGAGGAACGGGGAGAGTCCCATCAGCAGGAAGCTCTCTCTTTTACGCCTGCGGTACTGCCTCTCCAAAGCAGAGGGATCCGGAGCTATTCTCTCCTCCGAAAGGCTCCCGCGCTCACAGAGAATCAGCTCTGTCCTTTGAAGCTCCCTGTCAAAGAAGGCGTTCACCCGCAGAAGGGAGGGGCCAAGAACCACGCCCAGCGCCAGAGCCGGAAGCGTAAAGAGCGCCAGAAGCCCCGCGTTTTTCAGCCACAGGTCTCCGTACATGCCTGCGGCGGCCTCACGCATGGCGGCATTGCTGTAGGTAAAGGGCAGAAAGGGGCTCAGGGCCTCATAAAAGCCGCCCATCATTTCCACCGGATAGGTGCCGGTGGAGCCTGGGATCTGCAGAATGACCAGAAGGACGAAAAGGGCGCGTCCCACATGCTTAAAGGCTGCCGCCAGCGCGTAGATCAGATTCAGGTACACGAAAGACGCCAGGAGTCCGGTCAGCACAAAGAGCGCCGGATGCAGGCACGGAAGCTTCAGATAATACAGGTTTCCCAGGCAGACCACCAGCGCCTGGACAGCCGCCAGCAAAAGGAACAGAAGCTCACGCCCGAAATATGCCTGTGCCGGCGTAAAGTCCCGGATCCGGTCATCCTCATCGACCTCCTGCTTCAGAATCGCCAGCAGCACCATGCCGCCCACCCACAGGGCCAGGTTCGTATAAAAGGGCATCATGGCCGCTCCATAGCTGTCCACCTCATAATAGATTTCCGACTGAAGCTTCACCGGAGACGCCATAAAATCCGCCGCCTGCTCCGGATCCACCGCCTGCAGCCTCAGAAGCTCCTCCCAGACATCGGACGCCTTCAGATTCTCCAGATCCCGGATCATCCCCTCCAGGCGTCCGTCCAGAGAAGCGAGCGTCTCCCCGGCTCTAAAAAGGGCTTCCCCGCCCTCCGTCAGGCCTTCATCCAGCTGATCTGCCAGCGCCTGCAGCTCCTCTGCCGCCGCGGAGGCGTCCGCCAGCGCCGTTCCCGCGCTTCCGGCTGTCCCCGCCGCAGTGTCAAGGGCAGTTCCAATGGCGGGAAGCAGGCTGCCGTTTAGATTTTCTCTTAATCCCCGAAACGTCTCCTGCCCTTCCGAAAGCTCCGCGCCAAGCTGCGTCCGCACCGCGCCCAGAGAAGCGAGGGTATCCGTAAGCCTTCCATTCTGGGCGCTGGCGCTCTCAAGCGTCTGCGTCAGAACCGCATTCTGGGCCTGCAGCTCTCCCAGGGCTGCCTTCAGGACCTCCAGCTGGCCCTTCAGGGCCTCCAGAGCCTCCAGGGCCTCTTTTTGCTGTTCCGCCGGTTCCTCCTCAATCCCCTGTTCATATTGTGCGATCACGGCCTCAATCTGCGGAATCACGGAGCTCTCCAGGGCCTCTGCCGCGCTCTGGCTGTCCGCGCCCAGCTTTTCCGCATACTGCGCTCCGGCGCTCAGAAGCTTAAACGTCTGCCCGGCTCCCGTCTCCAGGCTGTTCAGCTTCAGAGTACTTTCTGTATATATATCCGTAAGCCAGGCCTCCCCGGCGCTTATGCTCCCGGCAAAGGCCGTGCTGAAGTCTCCCAGACTCTTTCTGGCTTCGCCTGTCAGGCCGGAGGCCTCCTTCAGAGCGCTGCTCCCGGCGGCGGCCGCCGCAGACGCCGCGCCCAGCGTCTCCTTTGCGTGGGTCGTCCGGGCGCTTCCCTCCGCGATATCCTCCTGGAAGGCCCCAAGCACCTGCTGGTACTCTGCCAGATTCGCGCGCGTATCCGCAAGAAGGCCCAGGATCTCATCGCTCTTTGTCTCCAGCGTCCCTGCCATCCCGGCTCCAAAGTCCTGAAGCTCCTCCGCAACGGCCCGGGAGGCTTCCTCAGAAAAGCTTTGGTTGATTTTTTCCTGGACGGCGTCCGCTCCCTTGTCCGTGATCTTAGGCGCCACCGCGTTCCTTTTTTCGTTCACATAGTACCGGATCTCTGGCGCACCGATTTCTCCCGCCTCGATCGCAAGGAGCTCCCGGCTGAAATCCTCCGGAATCACGATGGCCGCGTAGTACCGCCCTGCCTTCACTCCCTCCAGAGCCTCTGCCTCATCCGTAAAGACCCAGCCAAGCTCTTCATTTTCCTTCAGGTTATCGAGAATTTTCCGGCCCGCGTCCAGGCTGCGCCTTTCATTTGCCGCCCCCTCGTCGCAGTCAGCCACAGCCACCAAAATCCCCTGCGTATTGCTGTAGGGATCCCGGCCTGCCGCCAGATTCAGCCAGGCGTACAGGGCGGGAATCAGGCAGAGACCCGCGGCGATCAGAAGGGCCGCCGGATTCCTGCCCAGCCGCCTGAGATCTCTCCTGAAAATCTTCAGCGCCATTTTCATTTCAATCCTCATCCTCCTCAAATATACATTGGTATTTTTTCAGGGAGTATATTATAATGGGAAAAAATGAAGATCAATGACCAGTGTGGCCGCTTCTGTGGCTTAATTCACACTTCCTGGAAAGCTGGGTAGAAGACGACATGGATAAACGAGCTTCAAAGACCAGAGACGCTATCATAGCGGCCTGGATGGCGCTGCTGCCGGAAAAGAAAAATCAGAGAATTACCGTCACCGAGCTGGCCAAAAGAGCCAATATCGCCCGCAAGACCTTTTATCTCCATTACGAAACCCCGGAGGACGTCATGCGCGACGCCAGCAGGCGAAAGCTGGACGAGCTTCTTGCCATCCTGGAGCAGAAGGGCTTCTTTCAGAACCCCTTCGACACGGAGACGCTCTTTCAGAGCCTGAACGAGCTGATGGAGCCGAATATCGATTTTTACCGCCAGCTTTCCCGGGGCACCCCCGACTCCTATTTCTGGAGCGAGCTGAAGCGCATGATGATCCGCCTCATCACGGAAATCTATGGATCCCGGATGGATTTTCCGGAGGCAGAGCTGCGCCTTTACGCGGAATACTTCGTCTCCGGCGTCATGGCGGTCTACCTGTCCTGGCTGCAGGGAGAGCTTTCCCTTTCCTTCGACGAACTGGCCCGCCTTGCCAGCGAAGCGACCTTTCACGGGATCCGCAAATCCAGAAAGACCGGGGACGGCCTATAGGCAGCCGCAGATCCAGGAAGACCGAGAATGACCTGCAGGCAAAGCAAAACCGGAGGACAGTCTTCCCGTCCCCCGGCATATCCTTTTCGTATTCTTTTTCTGCCCTCGATTGACAAGGACCGTGTGCTCCTGTCAATCGGGGGATGGATTCATAAAGCCAATCCGCGGCTTTAATTCACATACCTCAGAATCACATCCCAGATATCCTGCCGCTCGAAGCCCAGCTTCCAGGCGGAGATACCCGCCAGATTGTATTCTTTAATCAGAGACGCTTTCAGGGCGATGGACTCTTCCTCCTCAAGCCATACCTTGTAGGTCTTTCCATCCGCCGTATATTCCGCGTAATACTGGCCCGAGTTCTCGTCCCAGGTCCTCTCGGCGCCGTTCGTCTCCAGCACCTGATCGATGGCGTTCATGCCATAGGCCTTGCTGGATACGCGGACCTGCGTGCTCGTATCGGTGGCGGACAGCTCCGCCAGCTCCTCTTCCGTCAAAGGACGCTCTTCCCAGAGACGTGTAAAGAAGGGAACCGCGTTAATCAGTTTCTCAGAAGGAACCTGCTCCAGCGCCCGCTCGATGCCTTCGCGCACCCAGTTGATGCTTGCCACGCTGCCCGCGATCTCCGATCCGGCGTAGTGCTCATCATAGCCCATGAGAATGACGTAATCCACCACCACACCCTGTTCCTCCAGGTCATAGAAAACATTATGCTCCGCAGGACGGTAGTTGTCTACGGAAAGAACGATTCCATTCTGGCGGCACCGGATAGACAGCTCCCGCAGGAACTGCAGGAAGGCCTTCGCGGAATCCTGGTTGATATATTCGAAATCAATATTCAGGCCGTCCAGATCGAACTCGATCGCCTTGGCGATCAGGTTGCTCACCAGCCGCTGGCGGGAAGAGGTCCGAGACAGGATCTCATAATCCACGATACTGTCCTTGTAGGTAATGTCCTCCACCAGCCCCCAGACTTCGATGCCGTTCTGGTGACAGTAGTTCACATAGGTCTGGCTGGCCAGGGACTCGATATTCCCCTCGTTGTCACACAGGAAAAACCAGGTGGGCGAGATCGTGGTGAGCCCCTTCGTGTTCGCGATCATTTCCAGCACATTGCTGTTCGCGTCCGAATTTGCCACCTGGTGCCAGGCCATATTAATGGTATAGTCTTTCGTAATATTCGTGTACTCCGGTTCCTCATAATTCGAGGTCAGAGTCTCCTGGCTCCGCGCTCCCAGGAATTTATTGCGGATGTAGCCGATAAAGCCGTTGGCTGTCCGGACCTTCGTCCAGTCGCCCACATCCTCGTCCTCCGGCAGGATGTAAAGGGTCTCTCCCTTCGCCACATCCGTCAGAATCGGGCTCTTGATGCCGGCCCGGTAGCGGACCTGGGCGTCGCGCTTCACCTGCGCCGTATCCACAGCGCCGAACTCCGTCGTGATATTGACCCGGTTCACCTCGTCCGTCATAACCTCGTACTGAAGCCCGGTATATTTCTGGATATACGCCAGCGCCACGTAAGCCGTATCCCCGTCCACCTTCACCGGCGCGTAGCTCTCCGTGAAGCTCTCGCTGCCCGCCGTATAGGTCTCGCTTCCCACCGCGGCAGTGACCACCTCCGCAGGCGTCGTGTACAGCAGCAGATTCTCCGCCTGATCCCAGTAGAAACGGTGGTTCAGATAATCATACAGCGTGTCCGTGGTCACATAGACCTCTCCGTCGATCATCCGGCCCTTGAGCTCCGTCAGCTCATTATTCAAGATCACAGCCACCTCATCCTCTTCCGTCGTGGAATAATATTCCGTCCACGCCATGCGCTCCTTGGAAGGACTGTATTTATCTATCAGATAGCTGATAAACAAAGCAGCCGCGATGAGAACAATCAGTACCAGGGCTGCCAGGACAGGCGCGATCCGTCTGTTTACCTGCGTTCTTCTTTTTCTTCTTCTTTTTGCCGTCATTGCAGAATCCTCCTGTTTCCCCTATCATAACAGAATTTCCGCGCTCCGTCACCCCTGTTTTCGACATTAAAGGAATTTTTCTGCCGGTGCGCCGCTATTTGCAGCGCGGTATTGAAAAGCCCGCGGCCTGCGGTTATACTGAAAGCATACAGACAGCCGGAACGTCCGCCGGACGCCCGGTCCTTCGCCGGAAAAGCATTGGGGGTAAAAGAATATGGAGAAAAATGAGAAAAACGAAAAAAACGACTATCGTGTGGAAAAGGATTCCATCGGAGCCAAGGATGTTCCGGAAAACGTCTACTATGGAGTGCAGAGCCTCCGTGCCGCGGAGAACTTTCACATCACCGGACTGACCATGCACCCGGAATTTATCAACAGCCTCGCTTACATTAAGAAGGCTGCCGCCATCACCAACTGCGAGGCAGGTCTCCTGGACAAGAAAATTGCCGCCGCCATCGTAAAAGCCTGCGACGAAATTATCGACGGCAGGCTGCACGATTACTTTATCGTGGATCCCATTCAGGGCGGCGCGGGCACGTCTATGAACATGAACGCCAACGAGGTCATCGCCAACCGCGCCATTGATATCCTGGGCGGCACCAAGGGCGATTATTCCCTGGTGCATCCCAACGACCACGTAAACTACAGCCAGTCCACCAACGACGTCATTCCGACCGCCGGCAAGATGACCGCCCTGCGGCTCCTG
This sequence comes from uncultured Merdimonas sp., assembly GCA_944383645.1. Taxonomy (GTDB): domain Bacteria; phylum Bacillota; class Clostridia; order Lachnospirales; family Lachnospiraceae; genus Laedolimicola. The sequence goes on along the minus strand of CALWQJ010000062.1, from coordinate 6,654 downwards.
AAGAACCTGAAGGCTGAGCTTTTCAAGCTCCATGAGGCCCTGATCGCCAAAGCGAAGGAATTCGATCACGTCATCAAGATGGGGCGCACCCAGATGCAGGACGCTGTGCCCATCCGCCTGGGCCAGGAATTCCAGGCCTACGCCGACGCCATCATGCGGGACGTCCGCCGGATGGACAAGGCCATGGACGAAATGCGCTCCCTGAATATGGGCGGCACCGCGGTGGGCACCGGTATCAACGCGGACGAGTTGTATCTGAAGCGCATCGTCCCCAATCTTTCCGAAATTTCAGACATGGAATTCGTCCAGGCCTTCGACCTGATCGACGCTACCCAGAACCTGGATCCCTTTGTGTCTGTCTCCGGCGCGGTCAAGGCCTGCGCGGTCACTCTGTCCAAGATGGCCAACGACCTGCGGCTGATGTCCTCCGGCCCGCGGGCCGGCTTTGGCGAAATCAATCTGCCCGCCAAGCAGAACGGCTCCTCCATCATGCCCGGCAAGGTGAATCCGGTCATTCCCGAGGTGGTGAACCAGGTGGCCTTTTATGTCATCGGCAACGACATGACCATCACTATGGCGGCAGAGGGCGGCCAGCTGGAGCTGAACGCCTTCGAGCCCATTATTTTCTACTGCCTGTTCCAGTCCATCGACACGCTGGCCTATGCGGTCCAGACCTTCGTGGACAACTGCATTACCGGAATCACAGCCAACGAGGAACGCTGCCGCTATCTGGTGGAGAGCAGCGTGGGCGTCATCACCGCGATTTCCCCCCACGTAGGCTACCAGAAGGCCGCCGATATCGCGAAAAAAGCTCTCCGCACCGGCGAATCCATCCGCAGCCTGATTCTGAAGGAAGGCCTGCTCACAGAGCAGGAGCTGGATGAAATCCTCGACCCCATCCAGATGACAGAGCCTGGCATCTCCGGAAAAGAGCTGCTTCTGAAAAAGAGCTGATTTCCCGGAATCAGAAAATTTTCTCAGACGTAAGGCATACAGAAGCGGACCGCCGCAGCTTTCCGGCGCGTGTCTGGCTCGGAGGGGCCTCACCTGCTGCGCATATGACCGGAAACCTGCGGCGCGTCCGCTTTTTCCCTTTCCAAAAATCCAAAAGGAGTCCGTGATATATTAATATGGCACCATATGGTAATCTGAAAAAGCCGCCTTACTCTTCCCAAAACATTTTTCTCTGACAATCGTGGCAATGTGGAAATCCCACCGATCTGGTGAATGATACTTCAGAACAGCCTGGCTTACACAGGCATAGAACCTTCCGGCCCGGCCAAAGCACGGGCTTTGCTTCCGCCTCCCTTCCTGCGGCGGCTCCTTCCCCCTCATTATAAGACAAGCTGGGAGAAAAATGCAAGCCATCCAGAAATTTCATATTTTGTTTAGAAAATCTTTAGAAAAAAATTGGCATTTACAGCGTATTGACTTCTGATTAAATATTGTATATACTTTCAAAAATGTATATAATAAAAAAGAACCAGTTGATACGCAGATTTGGATGTGAGGATTATGAGAATAGAAAAGCTGAATGACAATCAGATACGCTGTACTCTGACCAGGGACGACCTGGCCAACCGCCAGATCAAGCTGAGTGAGCTGGCCTACGGTACGGAGAAGACGAGAGAACTGTTTCGGGATATGATGCAGCAGGCGGCCATCGAATTTGGCTTTGAGGCTGACAATATTCCGCTGATGATAGAAGCGATTCCGCTTCCCAATGAATGCATTGTCCTGATTATCACCAAGGTGGAGGATCCGGAGGAGCTTGACACCCGGTTTTCCAAATTCGCCCCCGGCGGCGACGCCGTCGGCGAGGAGCCCGGTGATCTGAACGGACTGCTTCCCGAGGGCGCCGACAACGTGCTGGATATGTTCCGCCGTCTGCTCGACCGCCATCTGAAGGAGGAGAGCAGGGAGGATCAGGCTGAAAAAGCCGTGACTCTGGCCACAGAGCTCGATCTGACCCGTCTGTATTTCTTCCCGGACCTGGATACGGTGATTTCCGCCGCCCACGTCCTGAAGGACTACTACCGCGGCTGGAATTCCCTGTACCGCCTCTCCCGGGACGGCAGCTACTGCCTGGTGATCCGCAAGAGTGGACACACCCCGGAGGAGTTCAACAAGGTAGCTAATATTCTTTCTGAATACGGCGCCAGCGGAAAATACTCTTCTGCCAGCGAGGCCTACCTGGATGAGCACGAGGAGGCCATGGTCAGAGAGGAAGCTCTGCAGAAGCTTGCGCTTCTGTAACTCCTGTCGTATCTGATAAAGGAAAACAGAAAATCGGACCATTTCCCATGATGGAAAACGGTCCGATTTTCTATTTCTATTTCATATACTATTTTATGCTGCGGAGCTTCTATCGCAATCTTTACAGCGCCTCCAGGAACGCGTTCAGCCTCGCTACCAGCGTGTCCGGATCGATGCCATGTACCATGGCGGCCTCTCCCAGGCTCTCGAACTGGTGCGCCGGGCAGCCGATGCAGTGCATGCCCTCCCGCATCAGGATATTCGCCATATTCTCATTTACCTGAAGCACTTCCGCGATCAGCATATCCTTCGTTACCTTTGCCATCTGAAATTTCCTCCTTCATCTGCTCTGTTTTCCCAAGAGAACTCCCTAAACTGAAAAGGGATCTATCACAGTATCTGTACCCTCTGGCGAGGGTATACCCGCAGATTTTATTATAATCGAATTCCGAGTAATTTGCAAGGAATTATTTTGTATATCTTCACGTACAATCTCCAGTTTACATATTTTCCACTTGTATAATCTTCACATTTATTATAAAATACAGCTGTACACAGTGAATTTTCCTGCGGGAGGAATCGACGCTCCCGCGGAGTAAAGAAGGAGGATTTTACGTTATGGCATATGTAATCAGTGACGACTGCGTAAGCTGCGGCGCATGCGCAGAGGTATGTCCGGCAGAAGCTATCAGCGAAGGCGACGGCAAGTATGTAATCGACGCAGACGCATGTCTTGACTGCGGAACCTGCGAGGCAGAGTGCCCGAACGGCGCCATCAGCGCAGAGTAATTCGCGAAACCGGTATGGATTCCGAAAGGGACAGACCTATGCGGTCTGTCCCTTTTTCTGTCTGAAAAAGCCCCGTTTCTTTTTCTCTTCCCCGCCGAAAAGCGCCCGCTCCTTGCGGGCCTTCTGCGAGCTGCGGATCGCCTCGTCCAGACGGCGGAAGCGCTCGTCCTCCCGTTCCTCCTTCATGCGCAGCAGATAATCCATCTCCTTGATCACCTGATCGCTGACCTGGGTGCCGATCTCCACGCCCATTTTCTCTGTGTGGTCCTCCAGGGCCTCTGAAATCAGACGGCTCATGATGCACTGGAACTGCTGCATCTTCTCTTCCCTGGCGGCCGTCTGGCCGTCCGCCGGAAGCGGGAGCCTGTCCGCCCGATCCAGGAGATGAGAGATCTCCGTGTCCCCCTTCTCCAAATCCGGGAGCAGCATTCTGACCGCCTTCAGCTGTACTCCTCTGTCCTTTAGTTCCTTGATATGCCGGAAAAGCCGGATATTCTCTTCTGTATAATAACGGTGACCCATCTCATTGCGCCCGATGGGAAGATCGAGCTCTTCCTCCCAGTAGCGGAGCACATGAGCCTCCACGTCCACCAGCTTCGATGCGTCGGAAATCATATACCGTGTCTCGCTCATACATATTCCCTCCAAATTATGTATATTATTTCCATATCGCTATTATAACAGGTTTACAGTTATTTACAAGTATTTCAGAGGGAATTTTATAGAAAATTTTGCATAAATTTTGCCGGCCGCCCCAATCAGAGGGCAGCCGGCCTGGCCTGACGATTGCTATCAGCGGTCCCGTCCGGTGGTTTACGCCGGCGGACCCGGTTTGAAATTCTTGAAGGTCGTGTACTCCGGCATCCAGAGCAGGTTGATGGTCCCGATGGGGCCGTTTCTCTGCTTGGCAACGATGACCTCAGCCAGATTCTTAAGCTCGGTATCTTTATTATAATAGGAATCCCGGTAGAGGAACATGACCACGTCGGCGTCCTGCTCGATGGCTCCGGACTCACGTAGGTCCGAAAGCATGGGCCTGTGCTCCGGCCGCTGCTCCACGGCACGGCTCAGCTGGGACAGGGCCACCACCGGCACGTTCAGCTCCCTGGCCAGACTCTTTAAGCCGCGGGAAATATCGGAGATCTCCTGCTGCCTGGAATCTGAGCCCCGGCCGCCGCCGGACATCAGCTGCAGGTAGTCGATCATGACGATGCCCAGATGGTTTTCCAGCTTGTATTTCCGGCACTTGGAGCGAAGCTCCGCCAGGGTGATGCCCGGCGTATCGTCGATGATCAGGTGGGAGGAGGCCACGCCCTCCGCGCCCTCCACCAGCCGCTCCCAGTCGGAATCGCTCAGATTTCCGTTCCGGAGCTTCTGGGCGTCCACGCCGGATTCCATGGACAAAAGACGGTTCACCAGCTGCTCCTTGGACATCTCCAGGCTGAAGATGGCTACCGTCACATCGCTGCGAAACGCCATATACTGGGCGATATTCAGGACAAAGGCCGTCTTTCCCATGGAGGGACGGGCCGCGATCAGGATCAGATCCGAGGGCTGGAAGCCCGAGGTCTGGTAATCCAGATCCTTGAATCCGGTGGCTATCCCCGTCACATTTCCCTTGGTCCGGGACGCCGCCTCGATCTTCTGGATGGCGTTCAGCACGACCTGGCGGATAGGCACGAAATCTCCGGCGTTGCGCCGCTGCACCAGGTCGAAAACCTTCTTTTCCGTCTGCTCCAGAATCACTTCCATGGGCTCCGTGCCCCCGTAGCAGAGATTGTTGATCTCGTCGTTCAGGCGGATCAGCTTCCGGAGCGTGGATTTCTCCGCCACGATATTCGCGTAATATTTCACATTTGCCGAGGTGGGCACCTGGTTCAGGATATCCCGGACGAATTCCATGCTGCTGACTTCCTCCGGAACGTCTTTGGCCCGAAGCTGGTTCTGCAGCGTCACCAGATCCACCGGCTCGTCCCGGTTGAACAGCTCCACCATGGCCTCGAACACGATGCCATACTGCCGCTGGTAGAAATCCTCTCCGGTCAGAATCTCGGAGGCCGTCATAACCGCTTCCCGGTCCATAAGCATGGAACCGATAACCGACTGCTCCGCCTCAATGCTGTGGGGCATGACCCGCTTGATAACTGCTTCTTCCATAGCGCACTTCTCTTTTTATGCTTCTCTTACGTTGACCTTGAGCTCGGCGGTCACCTTCGGGTGCAGCCGGATCGGAACCATGGTGGTTCCCAGGGTCTTGATGGGGCTGGGCAGCTGCATCTTCTTCTTGTCCAGCTCGATGCCAAGCTGCTCCTGGGCCGCCTGGGCGATCTCCTTGGAGGAAACGGAGCCGAAAATCTTTCCGCCCTCTCCGGTCTTGATGGTCACGTTGACCTCCATCTCCTTCAAGCGCTCTCCGAAGGCCTTCGCCTCCTCATAAAGCTCCTTGGCCACCTTTTCCTCGTTGGCCTTCTTCAGCTTCAGATCATTCAGGTTCTTCGGCGTGGCCTCCAGGCCAAGCTTCTTCGCCAGGATGTAATTGCGGGCGTAGCCGTCGTTCACATCCACCAGCTGTCCCTTCTTTCCCAGGGACTTCACGTCTTCTATCAAAATAACTTTCATTTAAAATTCTCCTTCCTCATGCAGTTTGTCAATCGTGTGTTTTACGATCTCAATGGCCTCCTCGACGCCGCAGTCCAGCTGGGCCCCAGCCATGTTCATATGGCCGCCGCCGCCCAGGCGCTCCATCATCACCTGCACGTTGACCTCGTCGATGGAGCGGGCGCTGACATAGGTCTTATGCTGGTAATCCGTCAGCACAATGGAAGCCCGCACGCCGTTGATATTCAGAAGCTCATTGGCCGCCTGGGCGCCCACGATGGTCGGGCTCTCAATATGCTCGTTGGGGCAGACGGAAATGGCGAAGCCATGGTAGAGCTGCGCGTGGCGCACCGCCTCCGCCTTCGCCTTGTACTCCGACATGTCGCTGCGGAACATCTTGCGCACACGGGTCACGTCGGCCCCGCAGCGGCGCAGGAAGGCCGCGGCCTCAAAGGTGCGCACGCCCGTCTTGCTGGTAAAATTATTGGTATCAATGATGATGCCTCCGTACAGGCAGTCCGCTTCTACCGCCTTAATCTTCAGTCCCTCGTCGAAATACTGCAGAATCTCCGCCACCATCTCGCAGGCGGAAGAGGCGTAGGGCTCGATGTACGAAAGGATCGCATTGGTAATCTGCTCGTTGGTCTGTCTGTGGTGGTCGAGCACCACGATGGTGGAGGTCCGCTTCAGCAGCTCCGGGCACTCCGTGTAGCTGGGCCGGTTCGTATCCACCACCACCAGCACGGTATTCTGGTCGATCAGCTCCACCGCCTGCTCGCTGGTCAGGAACATATCCGTCTCATAGGCCGGATTGTCCTCAAAGCATGCCTTCATGGGCCGGACGGAGCTGGTTACTTCGTTAATTACAATATACGCGCGTTTCCCAAGCACTTTGGCAGCCCGGTAGATGCCGATGGCCGCCCCAAAGGAATCCGTATCCGACTGCCTGTGGCCCATGACCATGACCTTGTCCCTGCTCTCGATAAACTCCCGCAGGGCATGGGCCTTCAC
>CALWQJ010000061.1 GCA_944383645.1 uncultured Merdimonas sp. | reverse complement strand
TCGGCCATTCCCTCTCTGGACGCCAACAATCTGGACGCCAGCCTGATCCACGAGGCGGCCATCGGCAAGATCGCGGGCGAGCAGCTGATCAAGCTGATGACTCTGGGACTGACGGAAAAGGAAGCGGAGGAGCAGATCGTAAGCGGTTTCCTGAAATAAATCCTGATGGAAGGCACCCTGACGAGAACTCCTGACGGAAAGCTGTTTCCTGCGGGCGCAGCGATTGACAAATACAGTCCCGGATGATAACATTAGGGACATGCGGGGGACTGGCAGACAGCCCTGAAAATAAAGGTAAGATAATAAGAAAAATAAAGGATGGAGAGATAAGAATGGCATTACTGAAGCAGTGGCGCGATAAAGCCTATGATGAAAAAGCAAATAAAGGGGATATCCAGAGATTCTGGGCGAATTATTTCAATATAGAGAAAGAGATCTATGAGCAGCTTCTGGAGGATCCCGACACCGAGGTAAAGGGAACGGTAAAGGAGCTGGCTGAGAAATACGGACAGGACGTCATGACCATGACCGGCTTCCTGGACGGCATCAACGACAGCCTGGTAGAGCCGAATCCCATCGAGGAGATGGAGGAGGACACGGTTGTATCCCTGAAATTTGATAAGGAAAAGCTTTACAAAAATATGGTGGACGCCAAGGCGGACTGGCTGTATGAGCTGCCCCAGTGGGACAAGATTTTTGACAAGGAAAGACAGAAGGAGCTGTACCTGGAGCAGAAGAAATCCGGCACTATCGTTAAGGGACCCAAGGTGGGAAGAAACGATCCCTGCCCCTGCGGAAGCGGAAAGAAGTATAAGAAATGCTGCGGAAAAAATGCATGAGTAAGCTGTTTCTGATTTGCGGCATACTATTTACAGCCTATTATATCGGAATTATAGTGTATGCCGGCATACATGCGTCCTTCGCCTGGATCTGGGCGGCCCTGGGCGCTGTGTGCTGGCTGGCTCTGGCCGTCTGCAGGGTAAGCGCCCTTCAGGCGGCTTTTCTGCGCGTTCCGGCGGGGCTGCGGATGGGAGCGGGCGCGCTGCTGGCGCTGGGGCTCTTGCTTTTTCTGGCGGCGGAAGGCTGCATCCTGAGCGGCATGGCGGCAGGCGGGAACGCGCCCTGCGATTATGTGATTGTGCTGGGGGCCCAGGTACGGGGCACCCGGGTGAGCCGGGCGCTGAAGCAGCGGCTGGATCGGGCGGCGGAGTATCTGGAGGAGCATCCGGACACGGTGGTTATCGTGTCGGGCGGCCAGGGCTCCGGCGAGGATATCACGGAAGCGGAGGCCATGGAGGAATACCTGATCGGGGCAGGCATTGCGCCAGAGCGGATCTGGAAGGAGGAAGCGTCTGTGAATACCGTTCAGAATATCCGCTTCAGCCGGGCGCTGATTGAAGAGGAGACGCCGGTCATCGGAATCGTCTCCAACGATTTTCATGTGTTCCGGGCGGTACATATCGCGAAGGCTCAGGGAATCGAGGCGGAAGGAATCCCGGCGCCTACGGAAATCTTCATGCGGCCCCATTACATGACGCGGGAGGCCCTTGCTCTGGTGAAGGATCTGCTGCTGGGGAACGCGGTGTTTTGACTTGGGCTGAGGGATTTACACGGGAGAAACAGGTATGGGTACTTATGATTTTTACGGGCAGCTGGAGCCTATGGAGTTCCAGAGATTTGCCAGAGATATCATACAGGCCAGGGAGGGGATTCATCTGGAATCCTTTGCCGAGACCGGCGACGGGGGCATCGACGGCAGATGGCGCGGGGAAAAGGACGGGACCGTCATCATATTTCAGGCGAAGCGGATCCGGAACCGTCTGCGGGCTGCCGCCAGGAGTGAGAAGGAGAAGCTTTCAAGGCTTGCGCGCGTAGACCGGTATATCATTGTATTTTCAGCAAATGCGTCTCCCAGAACAAAAGACCGGATCCGGGAAGAGCTTTCCCCTTATGTGATTCGAAATGAGGATATTGTCTTTGCAGCGGATCTGAATAATTATATCAGCAGCCGGCCGGAGATTTACCGGAGGATAGTTGAGAATTATCCGAAGCTGTGGGTTCAGAATGCCAGCGAACTGAAAAGGGAGCTGTTTGAAGCGGTAAACAGCCCGCTTATGAGCCGTTCTGAGATCAGCTGGGAGGATGCGGTGAAAAAGGCTTCCATCTTTGTGGAGACGGATATTTATGCCCGGGCGCTAAAGAGGCTGCAGACCAGCCGGGTGTTGATTATCTCCGGTTCTCCGGGAGTCGGAAAGACGACGCTGGCAGAACAGCTGGGGCTGTGCTTCTGCAAAAAATACGGATTTTCCCATTATTTATTTGTCGCCAGCGTCGATCAGCTGTATGCGTCCCGTGGGCTTCCTGGGGAAAAGGTTCTTGTCTTTGATGATTTCTGGGGAAGCTGTCAGCTGGAGGGCTTTGCGAACATAGCGGGAACACGGGAGCTGCTGAGTTTTATTGAGTCCATTCAGAGAAAAAAGGATGCGGTCCTGATTATGACGACCAGGGAATATATTCTGGAGCAGGGGCTGGAGCGCAACGAGGAGTTCCGCAGATTTGTGGAGCGGAACCGGATTGACTTCCGGATGGAGGAATATCAAAAGGCGGATAAGCTGCGGATTTACTATGGGCATCTGAAAAGCTTCTCTTTGACCTGGAACCAGCTGAGAGAGCTGGAGGATGAGGGCGACCGGGTGATTGTGTCGCCTAATTACAACCCCCGTGTGCTCTCTGAGTTTCTTCAGTCCATTACGCCGGACATGAGGCCCCGGCAGTGTTCGATTAAGCTTTTTCAATATCTGAAATGTCCGGAGGCATTCTGGAGAAAAATCTACCGGGATTTATCAGATGAGGCAAGAAGAGTGTTTTTGATCCTGGCGCTTCTTCCTCATCCGGTAGAATTGGAGGTTTTGCGGGAATGCTATTTCGCGCTTATGCCTGAAGATGAGCGGAGGCTGGAGTGGAAAGAATTTGGCGCCGTAATCATGGAGCTGGAAAAGACAGTGATCCGGACGGATGATTACAGCGAGGCGTACCAGGGGGCTGCGGACAGTCTCATACCAGAATCCCTCTGTCAGAGACTTCATTTCTAAATATATCTCAGAAAATCTGGAGCAGTGCAGCGGCGTGCTCTATGACAGCTGCCTTTATTTTGACCAGTGTATCGAGTACCTGAAGCTTCTGAATCAGCTGGACTGCTCTCCGGAGCTGTACGCGCAGGCCGTGGGAAGAGCGGCAAAGCTGTGTGAGACGAGAAGCCTCAATTTCTTCTGGACGTATCGGGAAGCAGAGGTGAAGGGAAAGGACAGCTGCTATCACAGGGCAGTGGGGAGCGTGGACAATGTGGGACGCTCCCTTCAGTTGATTGCAGCCTACAGGGAGAAAAGCTGCAGCTTCTTAAGGGGCTTTATGGCGGAACAGCTGAAGGCTGTGCGCCGGATTATGAAAAGGCATGCGGAGGAGCTTTCGGAGACGGATCTGGCGCTTTTTCCGACTGCCGCCGCCGTGGCAGTCCGGGAGAAATTGTGTGAGGAGGATGCAGGCAGGCTTCTTGAGGAATTCACAGACTGTCTGATGCGTCTGCGCCTGCGTCTGGATTATGAGCGTCTGGAGGAATGCTGGCCTGTCCAGTGGAACGCGTATAAGGCGCAGCATACAGAGAAAATCGCAGAGTATCTGAGAAAATATTATTATGCGGAAATGTGTCTGGCTGCCGTCCGGAAGGACGATGAGGATTTTGATTATGCGCTTTTCAATTTTGAAGAGGCTCTGGTTTATTTCGGGATAAAAAGAAATGAGGAGGATGAAAGACGGATCGAAAGATATGCTTCCTGGATGCCGGCGGGAGAACAGAAGGAAATGGCGGAAGAGGAACAGGAGGAAGACAAAGAACACATCCAGGTGACGGTCAGACAGGTTAAGGAGGAATTTCAGAAGGGATATCTGGAAGAGCTCTGTCCTGAAGCGGCAGAGGATCCAAAGGAATGGATTCTGGAAGCGGAGATATCTGAGAAAGCCCGCACAGAGCTTCTTTCTCTGATTGAGGGTGGGAACACATTCTGGAAGCTGTTTTTTCAGGATGCAGACGCTCTGGCCTTCCTGGCGGAAATGGCGGAGACAGAACGCTTTTCGGAGGACAGCTTTTCTGGCGCGAGTCAGACCTTTGCGTATGTCAGGAGACTCTGCGGCCTGACGGAGGAGGAGATGTACCAGGTGTTCCTGGGGCTGGATTTGGAGACGCACAGAGAAAGGATCTGGTCCGGAAAGGAGCTGTCCTGTCAGCTGCCGGATTTCTGGGAGTGGCAGAAGGAAAAGGCGCGCAGTCTGGCAGAGCACCATATATTTGCGGAACGCTGGGGATTTTACCGGCTGACAAGCGAAGGTTTTTTGCGCTGTGTCTTTCTGGAGAAGCTGCGTTCCTTTTCGGGAGAAGAACGCGAGGAATTCTTTCGGGCTCTTTTTGACCTGGAGGCCGACAGGAGGCACACGGAGGACATGGAAACGGAACCGGGTGCGGCAGGGATGAGACGCCTGGCAAAATACTGGATGTGGTATGATTATCCGGCTGAGGAGTTTATGCTGGCCGCGTTTCTGAGGATTGATCCGGAAGGCTTCAGGCAGGAGCTTCTTCGGCCGCTGGCAGTCCGGCTGTGGGAAAAGGCGCGCCGCCGTACGAATAGGGAAAGCATCCGCGCGCTGCTGGAAGAGCTGGAGCCGGAGACGCTGGAGGAGCTGGGCATATATAGATTTCTGGAAGAGCTGTGGCACGATATCTGTGCGGCGGCAGAGCGGGAGGAAAAGGGATAGTGGAGCAAAGAGAACAGGAGATGCTTAAGAGGAAGCTTCTGAACGCGGTGGGGAAATACTCGGATTATGAACGTTATGTGCGGCTGCTGGCAGATCTGGAGGAGCAGTATGACGAAACACTGGAGCTTTATTACTGGGATATCTGGACAGGAAACGCCAGAGGAACTATCACCAGGAAGGCGGAGGATATGCTGAGCGCCACCTCCCAGATATTTTACGATCTGAACCAGAATGCGGAGAAGGAATTGTTTTACGTGCTGGAAGAGCTCACGGCCCTGGACAGAGAGTCCCAGGAGGCGGTCTGGGGGCTTTTCTGGGACGGGGCGGATTTTTCCAGAGCATTATTCGAGGAGCTGCTTCTGGATTGGGAGGATGCTCCATATAATCAGGAAAAGGCTCTGGAGAGCTTCCTGGAGCATGTGAGAGCGTTTTTGGATCCCAGCGACGGGAAAACAGCTGTAGATAAGCAGGGAAAGAAGTAAAAAAAGAGAGGAAGGGAAATCAGATTGAAGGATAACAGTATGAGCCTGACGAGGACGAGCCGGTTCCTGAGTATGATTCTCAGGCACCGGCCAGAGGTAATTGGAATTGCGCTGGATGAGCATGGCTGGGCCGATGTGCAGGAGCTGCTTCTGGGGATGAAAAGGACGCATCCGATCGATATGGACATTCTGGAGGAAATCGTCCGGACGGATAATAAGCAGAGATATTCTTTTAATGAGGACAAGACAAAGATCCGGGCAAACCAGGGCCACTCGATTCCTGTGGACGTGGAGCTTCCTCTTGTGGAACCGCCGGAATATCTGTGGCACGGCACGGGAGAGAAGTATGTGGAATCGATCGGGGAGCAGGGGCTCATTGCGAAAAGCAGGCTGTATGTGCACCTGTCGGCAGACAGGGAAACAGCCCGTATCGTAGGGGCCAGGCATGGCAGGCCTGTCGTATACAGGGTTCAGACGGGACAGATGCAGAAGGATGGCTTTCTGTTCTACCGCTCGGTAAACGGCGTCTGGCTGACGAAGCAGGTTCCGGTCAGATACCTGGAGAGAGACGATGAAGCTTGAGCGGATGATAGGCATATAGGAGGAACGCAGGGGCAATGGCATTCGATTATAAAAAGGAATACAAGGAGTTTTATCTGCCGAAAAGTAAGCCGGGCCTGGTGACGGTGCCTGCGATGAACTTTGTCGCGGTGCGCGGAAAGGGAGATCCCAACGAAGAGGGCGGAGATTACAAGACAGCGATGGGACTTCTGTATGGGCTTGCGTTTACGATTAAGATGAGCAAGCTTGGAGAACATCAGATAGAGGGATATTTTGATTATGTTGTGCCTCCGCTGGAGGGCCTCTGGTGGCAGGAGGGCAGGGAAAGCATTGATTACAGCCGTAAGGATCTGTTCCGGTGGATTTCCATGATCCGCCTTCCGGATTTTGTGACAGAGGCAGACTTTGAATGGGCGCGCCGGGAAGCGGCGCGGAAAAAGCAGCAGGATTTTTCGCAGGCAGAATTTTTGTCCTGGGAGGAAGGGCTTTGCGTTCAGTGCATGCATGTCGGTCCTTATGACGAGGAGCCGGCGACGCTTGAGGCAATGAGACGGTTTATGGAAGAGAATGAGCTGACTTCTGATTTCTCGGAGGCCAGGCGTCATCATGAGATTTATCTGAGTGATGTGAGGCGGTGTAAGCCTGAGAGGCTTAAGACGGTGATCCGGGTGCCGGTGAAAAATAATTAGGGAATAACGTCAAAAGAACCTCAGCCAGGGATACCATATGATTTATATGGGTTCCCGGCTGAGGTTCTTTGGCTCCATAGATTGCTTTTAAACATATTTCAATCCGCAAATGAATCGATTCATTTGACGCTATAAATCATAGCAGAATTATACGAGCAATGCAATGATATTGAATAATAAAAGGTTTTTTTAAAAAATCAACCCTCATGTTAAAAAGTATATTGATTTTCTGTATTCTGTCAGCTATAATAAGTACATCAATAGAAAATCTTGGATAAAACAGGAAGGAATACAGATATGATTGCGCACAAAAGAGAACGCGATGGAAAAGAGCAGACATGCGGTGAACATAGTAGAAACGTATCAGAGCTATGCTATATACTGGAAAAAAAAGTAAGACTGGGTAAATTAGCGAAACTCTGCGGCTTGTTACATGATTATGGAAAATCCATACAAGATTTTACGGATTATCTTAGAAAGACAGGCAGCAAGCATCCGCTTCATGCTGGTCTTGGAGCTCTTTATGTCTGGAAACGCTGGGGAGAATCGGCAGATACAGTGGGTGAAAGACGGACGGCTCAGATTCTTTCTCTGTGTATTTACGGACATCATGCCGGTTTGCCGGACTGCCTTCATGTTTCTGGTCATTCTCCGTTTCTGGATGGTCTGCATGAGCAGGATATGGATTACTATATGGAGGCGATGGAAAATTTTTATCAGGAGGCAGCCTCTGAAGAAGAATTAGATGAATTATTTCAAGAGGCATGCAGAGAACTTGATAAATTTGGAATAGGTAATGATTCGTTTGAATGGGGAATGCTCACCCGGCTGCTGTTGAGTATTCTTGTAGATGCAGACCGCTGGGATACGGCATGCTTTGAACATGATACAGATCCTTTTGACGCTCTGCGGGAAGACGATGTGGACTGGGGAGATCTTTTGAACAGACTGGAAATTTATTTGGAGGCTTTTCCAAAAGAAGGAGAACTGGCAAAGATTCGGCGTGACATATCAGACTGGTGTAAGGCTGCAGGGGAACGGGAACCGGGCATCTATTCTCTGTCGGTTCCTACCGGAGGCGGAAAGACATATTCCAGCCTGAGATGGGCTCTTACACAGGCAGAAAGAAACGGACATCAGAGGATTTTTTATATCATTGGAATGAACACAATTTTGGACCAGAACGCGCAGGACATCCGGACAGCCTTACAGGGCTATCCATCGATTCTGGAACATCATTCCAACGTCGTTCTGGAGGATGAGGAGGACGAGGCGAATTATCACAGGTTGACAGAGCGATGGGAAAGCAGGCTGATTTTGACGAGTCTGGTTCAGTTTCTGGACACACTGTTTCGGAAAGAAAACAGCAAGACCAGAAGGATGCACCAGCTTGTCAATTCCGTTTTAGTGTTTGACGAAATACAGACGCTGCCTCCAAAATGCCGGGATTTATTTAAACGGGCCATACAATTTCTCGTGCGGTATTGCCGCTGTACAGTCCTTCTCTGCACAGCGACTCAGCCGGAGCTTGGCTTGGAGGCGAAAGAACTGGTGCCGGATGTAAAAGCTCTCTATCGAAAGCTGAATAGGGTAACATATATTCCGCAGCTAAAGGCGCGTAAGTATGACGACGCTGCTTCCTTCCTTGCTTCCTTTGTCCGGAAAAGAAACTCTGTACTGATGGTCGTAAATACAAAAGCGGCGGCGTGGAATATTTTTCAACGGCTCTTTTCAAATTTAGGTGAAGAGGGTTACGGCCTGCTGACAATAGAAAGGGGACTATCAGAACAGGAACTGAAGAAATGTGCGCAGGAATGTGGAGAAAATGAAATTCTATGTGTGCATTTAAGTACTCTTATGTGCCCTGCGCATCGTAAAGAAATACTGCGGTGGATAAAAATCTGGCTGTCGGAAAAAAAGCTGGTTTGCTGTGTTTCGACGACCCTGATTGAGGCAGGTATCAATGTAAGCTTCCCGATTGTTGTCAGGAGCGTGGCAGGCATACCCAGCATGATTCAGGCGGCCGGACGATGCAACCGTAATTGTGAAAAGGATACAGGGTATGTGTATTTATGGAATCTCGCAGAAGAAAAGCTGGGCTGCCTGCCGGAAATCCAGAATGGCAGAGAGATCAGCATGAAGCTGATCGGCAGCTTGGGGAGGACAGATGAAATAGGTATGCCTGAAATGGTGCAGAGATACTTTGTAGAGGAAAGAAATTACACACAAAGAGAAGAAAAATATCCGTATAAGGAATGGAATTCGAATTTGACTGCGATGCTTTCGAAAAACAGCGTGTGCAAGACCGCAGCCGGAGAACGGGGAGACGATCCATCACGGTATTTAAGTAAACGTCTTTATCAGAGCTTCCGGACCGCCGGAACGGTCTTTCGAGTTATTGATCAGGAGACGAGGAGCGTTTTAGTCCCTTATGGAAAAGGAAAGGAACTGATTAAAAAGCTGTGCGGCAGTCACACGCTTTCGGAAGAAATCAGGTACTTAAGAGAAGCACAGCAGTACAGCGTAAATTTATACGATCAGATCTTTGCCCGTCTGGCAAAGGAGGGAGGCCTGCTTTCGGTGGGTGAATCTGGCGCGGTGGCGTTGAGAGAAGAGTATTATGACGAATGGTCCGGAATTATAACGACTGCCCGGGAAATGGAGGAGCTTATTTTGTGATTGCTGCGGCGGAAGCTGTTTAAAAGAAAAGGGAGGGATGACCTGTTGAAAATCAGAAATCAGATCGAGTATTGCGTGTCAGGAAGGTACGCTCTGTTCAGCGACCCGATAACCAGGATGGGCGGAGAAAAATTTACCTATATGATTCCGACCTATCAGGCGTTAAAAGGTATTACAGAAAGCATTTATTGGAAGCCATCTATTATTTGGATTGTGGATGAAGTGCGTGTCATGAATCCGATCCGGACGGAATCAAAGAATATTCGTCCAATCAGCTATGTGGCTCCCAAAAACACACTGTCAGTCTATACCTATCTTGCGGATGTCTCTTACCATGTCCGCGCTCATTTTATAAGAAATGAGAACCGGCGTGATCTGTGGCCGGATTTTAATGAAAACAAGCACCATAATATTGCGAAACGCATGGTAGAAAAGGGAGGGCGCAGGGATATTTTTCTGGGCACACGGGAATGCCAGGCGTATGTGGAGCCCTGTGAATATGAAAAAGAAGAAGGCTATTATGACGACCGTGGAGAGCTCGATTTCGGGATCATGTTTCATGGCTTCGATTATCCGGATGAGACGGGAAAAGAAACTTTGACGGCAAGATTCTGGAGAGCCAGAATGGTAAATGGAGTAGTCCGTTTTGTTCCTCCGGAAGAAATTCCACAGGAAATGAAACGGGAAATCCGACCGATGAAAGAGAAGCGGTTTGGAAAAGAGCTGAATAATTTCACAGGCCTGGAGGAAGAAGCTTTGAAACAGGAAATGGCATGGGAGGAGGGAAAAGAAAATGGGCTGGATGCAGAAGCTGTGCGAAGCGTATGACGCCGGAATCGAATGCGACCAATCGTCGGAAGCCGTCGCGTTGGTTCCCCTGGGATTTGTGCGTAAAAAGGTGAAATATCATGTGGTGCTGAGTCCTGACGGGCAGTTTGTGTCGGCAGACGAAAGGATAAAAGAAAACCAGTGGATGGAAATTCCAAGCACGCCCCAGGCGGAAAGCCGCACGGGCGAAAACGGAGCACCCTTTCCCCTGGCAGAGCAGTTAAAATACCTGATTTACGAAGATAAAAATCAAAAACGCTTTGAAAGATACATGGAACAGCTGGACATGTGGTGCAGCCAGCCAGATGCCCCGTCCTGTCTTCGGGCAGTATATCAATATTTAAACGGACATACGCTTCTTGCTGATTTGGAATCGCAGCCTAGCTTAAAGCTAAAATATTATAAAAATCCGGAGAAGCATGAGGGAACAGGGGAAGACGCAAAGGCGATGCTCTGCTTTTCGGTTCAAATGGAGGATGGAAAAGGGGATGATTTATGCCGCAGGGCGGATGTAAAGCAGAGCTGGAGCACATTTCTGGCGGAAAATCTGCCTGGAGCCAGAGGCTTTTGCTATGTGGAAGGGAAGACACTGCCAATACTGGATAATCATCCCAAACTGCAAGGCAATGCAAAGCTGATTTCAGCCAAGGATTCAGAATTTCCATTTCAATATAAAGGCCGTTTTGTGGAAGACAGGAGCGCGGCACAGGTTAGCTTTGACGCTTCTGTCCGGGCTCACAATGCCTTAAGCTGGCTGATAGCCCGTCAGGGTATGCAGAGATATGGGATGATCTGGGTAGTGTGGAACACCAATGGAGCGCCTATGAAGGCTCCAATTGACGAAGAAAATGATTTCATGGTTGAAGAAGAGGAGGAAGAAGACGAGGCCGCCAGCCGGGCGATTGACACGTTTGCAGCCTATGCCAGGGAAGTAAACTCTGCCGCCTGCGGTTATGGAGGCAGGCTCCGTGATTACAACCGGGATAGAATCGATTCCGTAGTGATACTGGGGCTGGAAGCAGCGACAGATGGCAGAATGTCCCTTACCTACTATCATGAGTGCGCAGGAAATGAATATACGGAGCGGCTGGAGGAATGGTATCAGGACTGCTGCTGGTGGATGTACCGCCGGGATAAGAAGAAACGGGAGATCACAACGCCCGGCCCAGGTGATATTGCTGCTGCCGTGCTGGGGCTTGATGCGGTAATTATGGCAAAGAAGGATAAAGCCTGTGAAAAATCCCATACAAAAATGATGCGCGGCCTTCAATGCAGAATTTTAAGCTGTATTGTGGATGGGAAGCCGCTGCCGCTGGACATTGTCAGGAATGCGTTTAACCGGGTATGTACGCCGCTTGCATTTGTGAGCGGAAAAGAAAGAAAGTGGTCCAGGGCACTCTGGGAAAACAGTGTAGATACAGCCTGTGCGCTGATACGCTGTTTTCAGGAAAGGAAGAAAAACGGCGGAGAAGTGTTTCTGCCGGAATTACAGCCTGATTCTCAAAATCCGGATTATTTATATGGCCGCCTTCTGGCGGCAGCCGATATTGTGGAAGAAAGGGCAATGGAAAAAGGGAAGGATTATCCTACCAATGCAATCAGGCTGATGCGTCAGTTCATACAGCGTCCATTTGAAACATGGCCCAGAATTCATGAAAAACTGATACCGAGTTTTCGGAAGCTTGGTGCTTCAGGAAAGATGTATCAGATGATTTTGGAAGAGATAGAGCAGCAGTTTTCGGAGAAGTCCAGATATGAGCGGGGAGCGCTTTCTCTGGAATTTATCCAGGGATTTTCCAGTCAAAGACAGAGATTTTTCCAAAAATGGGAAGCAGATAGTCAAAGAAAAAAGGAAACAGAGCCCGCATATAAGCTCCCTGAAAGACGTTCCGAGCTGTATGGATGCCTGCTGGCAGCAGCGGACGCTGCAGAGAGGGAGGCGTACAGCGGCGAAAGGGACGGCATGACGAATGCCCTTCAGATGATGCGGGTGTTCGCTGTGAATCCATATGAGAATTGGGAAAAGCTGCATGGTAAACTGATCCCATATCTGGAAAAAATGAGAGGAAGAGCTGATTATTATCAGATGCTGATACAAAAGATAGAAATGCAGTTTACTCAGTCAGAACGAGAGTCAAAGACTCCGCTGGATGGCAGTTATCTGCACGGATATTATTGTATGCTTCAAATGCTCTATCGGAAAACGCGGTTTTCTTTTGAACCGAAGACATGGACGGGGGGAGAGGACACACGGAGCGCCTTGTATGGCAGGCTCCTTGGAGTTTCGGAGCGGATAGAAAGAAAATATCAAGCGGGACGAAAAGCGGATACAGATGAACGGATTACAAATGCGCTGCGGTTTATGACGTCGTTTGCCCGGAATCCGGAGGAAACATGGCAATATTTGAAAGTGAAATTATGTCCGTATCGAAAATATGCAGAAAGCCGTGGGACGAAGGATTTTTCTGTGATAGAGCAGATAGAAGAGCGGTTGCGCCAACATGGATGGAATACCAATATTCCTCTGGACAGTATTTACCTGCATTATTATTACAACGAACGAACTAAATGAAAGAAAAGGAGAGTATATTATGACTGCTTTAAAAAACAAAATTGATTTCGCGCTGGTTTTCACTGTAAGAAATGCAAATCCGAATGGAGATCCTCTGGATGGGAACCGACCCAGGACTACATACAAGGGGCTGGGAGAGGTTTCGGATGTCTGCTTAAAACGAAAAATACGCAACCGCCTGTTAGATGAGGGATACAATATCTTTGTGCAGTCCGATGACCGGCGGAGGGAAGGCGATATGTTCCGTTCTCTGAAGGACAGAGCAGATCATGAGCCTGCGCTCGCAGAATGTATAAAACAGATTAAGGCGGGGGAGAAGACGCGGGAGGATTATGCGAGACTGGCCTGTGAGATCTGGTATGACGTCAGGGCGTTCGGGCAGGTTTTTGCTTTTAAAAAGGGGAAAGAGGAGGAAGGCTCAGATGCTGTATCCATCGGTATCCGCGGTCCGGTCAGCATTCAGCCGGCGTTCAGCATAGAGCCGGTTAATATTACGAGCTCTCAAATTACGAAATCTGTAAATTTGGAAACCGGTGCGGATCCGGATAAAAAGGGACCTGATACTATGGGGATGAAGCACAGGGTAGATTTTGGTATTTATGTTACTTATGGCGCGATTAATGTGCAGCCAGCTGAAAAAACAGGATTTAGCGAAGAAGACGCGGAAGCCTTGAAAGAAGTCTTGAGAAGCTTGTTTAAAAATGATGAAACTTCAGCCCGTCCTGCAGGAAGTATGGAGGTCGAAAAAGTGATTTGGTGGAAGCACAACTGCCCCACCGGTCAATATTCGTCGGCGAAGGTTCATAGAACGCTGCAGGTCTCCAGTGATGAGCAGGGTAATGTCAAGGTAAGCACAGTCGATTTGGACGGTTTAGTTCCGGAGGTTTTGGATGGCGAATGATGATTCGGATTTTTTAATGATTTCAGGACTGAAGCACTTTCAGTTTTGCCGCAGACGCTGGGCTCTAGTTCATATAGAGCAGCTTTGGGAGGAAAATGTACTTACGCTGGAAGGGCATTATATGCATGAACGGGTACATGATGATGGTTTTACGGAAGCACGCGGGGCGGTGCTATTGTCCCGCGGAATGCCTGTACGTTCACAGGAGCTGAAGATTACCGGTATATGCGACATGGTAGAATTGTATAAGGATGACGACGGAGTGCCAATACAGGGACGTGCTGGAAAATGGAGATTATACCCGGTAGAGTATAAGCTTGGCCAGCCGGACGCACAGGGTGCTGATGCGCTGCAGCTTTGTGCCCAAGCCATGTGCCTGGAGGAAATGTTTGTGACGGATATTCCCGAAGCGGCTCTGTATTATGGAAAAATAAGACGCCGCCAGCGTGTCTTGTTGACTAATGAGCTGCGAGACCAGGTTAAAAAGGCTGTGACAGAAATGCACCAGCTCATGTTAAAGGGGTATACGCCAAAAGCAAAAATAGGAAAAGCCTGCAAAAGCTGTTCGCTTGTTGAGCTTTGCCAGCCTAAATTAACGAAACAGGTCTCAGCTTCAGAATATATCCGCCGGGCTTTTCATGAGGGTGAAGATTTATGAAAAAGCTGCTGAATACGTTATATGTTACGACGCCAGACGCATATCTGTCGTTAGATGGAGAGAATATTGTGCTTTTGCAGGACAAAAGTGAATTAGGCCGTGTTCCGCTTCATAATCTTGAGGGAATCGTCTGCTTTGGCTACCGGGGTGTCAGTCCTGCGCTGATGGGAGCCTGTGCAGAGAGGGGAATAGGCCTCTGCTTTTTAACCCCGCATGGACGCTTTTTATCGCGGATATCCGGGCCGGTCAGCGGAAATGTGATATTGCGCAAAACACAATATTTTCAAGCGGAAGATGAACGGCGTTCACTTGAAATCGCAAAATCCTTCCTGCTTGGGAAAATCTACAATGGCAGATGGTGCCTGGAGAGATTAAAACGAGATCATCCGATGCGCATAAATCAGGAAAGGCTTGATACGGCTATAAGACAGATGCTGCATTCGATAGCGGAACTGGAGAAAGCACAAACACGTGAAGAGTTAATGGGAATCGAAGGGATAGCGGCCAAAGCATATTTTGGAGAGTTTTCTCAGATGATACTCCGCAATGAAGAAAGTTTTTCATTTGATGGCAGAAACCGCAGACCTCCGCTCGATCCAGTCAATGCAATGCTTTCTTTTGCATACACATTGCTTGGAAATGAAATTGCAGGCGCCTTAGAAGCAGTGGGATTGGATCCGGCCGTAGGATATCTGCATACAATCCGCCCGGGAAGAGCATCATTGGCTCTTGATATGCTGGAAGAACTAAGGGCTCCATTAGCAGATCGTTTTGTTGTAACGCAGATTAATTTGGGGATTTTTAACGAAAAGGATTTCTTGAAAAAAGAAAATGGCGCAGTTTTTATGACGGACGATGCAAGAAAACGTTTTTTATCTGCCTGGCAAAAGCGTAAGCAGGAAACCATCGTACATCCATACTTAAAAGAAAAGATTCCCTGGGGAATGGCCGCTTACGCTCAGGCTCTGCTTTTAGCCAGATACCTGCGGGGAGATTTGGACGCGTATCCTCCGTTTTTATGGAAATGAGGTGAAAGAGTTGCTTGTATTGATAACCTATGACATTAATATTACAGAGGCAGCAGGGGCGCGCCGCCTGAGACGTGTGGCTAAACAATGTGTGAATTATGGCGTAAGAGTGCAAAATTCTGTTTTTGAATGTCAGGTGGACGCTGCCCAATACACAAAATTAAAGCATCTTCTTTTGAAAGAAATAGACGAAGAGAAAGACAGCCTGCGTTTCTATTCCCTGGGTAATCATTACAATGGTAAGGTAGAGCATTTTGGTGTACAGCATGGATTAAAAGTAGATGAGCCTTTGATTTTATAAGATTTTATGAAAGATGCTGTATATAGTGCGAACCCTAAGTGTACATGTTTTTTACAGAGGGTTCGCACTGAAAATTTTAAAAATTAGGGCCATAATTTACTGAGTGGGAAGGAACTCCTTTTCTGTTTTTGTTCTAAATGACAGAAATAAGATATATTGGAGAGTGAATTTTGGCTATATTTGCTGTCGAGGCTCGCAAGAGCCTCGTGGATCGAAATTATGGGTAATTTCCACCATATCAGAAGCAGAAGGTCGAGGCTCGCAAGAGCCTCGTGGATCGAAATCTTTCGTTCATGGCTATATTATAATCTTATTTGTCGAGGCTCGCAAGAGCCTCGTGGATCGAAATCTGACTACCATAGCGTCATCGTTCTGTGTATCTGTCGAGGCTCGCAAGAGCCTCGTGGATCGAAATCAAATCGGTACGTTTCTTCATCAATCGTGGCCTGGTCGAGGCTCGCAAGAGCCTCGTGGATCGAAATTACAACCGTGATGTATTCCCCGGTCGTTGCGGTAAGTCGAGGCTCGCAAGAGCCTCGTGGATCGAAATAAGAATTGCAATCTGTTGCAATTAGTTGCAATTGTCGAGGCTCGCAAGAGCCTCGTGGATCGAAATAAAGTCCCGCTTGTCGTGCCGCTCCAGCGTTTCCGTCGAGGCTCGCAAGAGCCTCGTGGATCGAAATTCTGATGTTGCGCATATATTTGTGCTGTGTATTGTCGAGGCTCGCAAGAGCCTCGTGGATCGAAATGATTAATGGACTGGGATCAGGACGCGCCTCTGATTGTCGAGGCTCGCAAGAGCCTCGTGGATCGAAATAAACTTTCCAAATCTCCACCCCAAACGGTCTCCCGTCGAGGCTCGCAAGAGCCTCGTGGATCGAAATTGCTTGTATATCCATTATGTACTTCTGTTTTTCCGTGTCGAGGCTCGCAAGAGCCTCGTGGATCGAAATTACTTGTGGCCACTCCGCATTCTCCTGCTGTGGCGTCGAGGCTCGCAAGAGCCTCGTGGATCGAAATGTACAATTTGCACCTCCTTTTCCGAACTTTTCTAGTCGAGGCTCGCAAGAGCCTCGTGGATCGAAATGATATCCGACGCGTCCCCGTTCACTTCCAGTGTGGTCGAGGCTCGCAAGAGCCTCGTGGATCGAAATATGCAAAGCCAGCAGGTCCCCAAGTCCTTCCGCGTCGAGGCTCGCAAGAGCCTCGTGGATCGAAATATGCCATGCCAGCGGGTCCCCAAGTCCTTCCGCCTCGAGGCCCGCAAGGGCCTCGTGGATCGAAATGTCAGCGTTTCCATTTACAAAATTTAGCCCCGCGTCGAGGCTCGCAAGAGCCTCGTGGATCGAAATTCCCCTGCCTTCTGGGCCGCGGCCGCCGAGATTGTCGAGGCTCGCAAGAGCCTCGTGGATCGAAATTGCTCCTGTGGCTGTGGTTCCGTCGATGGTAATCAGGTCGAGGCTCGCAAGAGCCTCGTGGATCGAAATCGGCTGGATTTTGACGTCTTGGATCATATCGTCGTCGAGGCTCGCAAGATCCTCGTGGGTCGAAATCCCTGTGTCCGCCGGGGCGGTGAAGTGGGAG
>CALWQJ010000060.1 GCA_944383645.1 uncultured Merdimonas sp. | reverse complement strand
AACCGTATCCGGGCGGAGGAGGTCCGGGACTTCTTAAAAGACATGGAACTGACAGAGGAGCAGATGGAGCTGGTGTTCGCCTACCTGGCCTCCCGCCTGGTGACCGTGGAGGGCTATGTGCCCGCGAAGCGGGAGGAAGAGGAGGAAGCGCAGCTTACGCCGGAGGAGGAGGATTTCCTTAAGCAGTACCAGAAGGAACTGGAATATCTGACCCTTCTGGGAGAGGAAGAGCTGCTGGAGCTTTGCGAGCAGGCGGAAAATACGGGAGACGGCGGGGTGAAGGCCCGGCTGACAGAGCAGCTGCTGCCGGAGGTTATCCGCACGGCCCGGGGCTTCGCGGGTCGGGGACTGCCCCTGGGAGACCTGATACAGGAGGGAAATATCGGTCTGATGCTGGCCATGGAGACGCTGGGCCTGCGCGCGGAAGGGCAGACTGCGCTGGACTACCTGAAGCAGGAGATCCGCTCGGCCGTCTCTGCCGCCCTGGAGGAGCAGCAGACGGAGCGGCAGGCCGGCGACCTGCTGGCGGAGCGCCTCAATCATTTAAGCGACGGGATCAAAAAGCTTTCCGACGAGCTGGAGAGAAAAGTTTCCCTGGAGGAGCTCTCTGTCTTTATGGATATGCCCGTGGAGGAGATTGAAGATCTGCTGAAGCTGGCAGGAGAAGGAACCGGGGACGGCGGAGAGGATACAGAAGAAAGGTAGACAAGGCATGTTTTTTATTTTCGGAGTCAATTCGGGCCAGAAGGAAATCGGAAGCTTCGGCCCCGTCATCTGCGGGGCCTGCGGAAGCTATGGGCGCTATCAGGTCTACATGACCTACATGTGCTTAAGCCTCTTTTTCATTCCGGTGCTGAAATGGGGCAGGAAATATTACGCGGAGACGAGCTGCTGCCAAAGCCTCTATGAGCTCGATCCCCAGGCCGGGCGCAGGCTTTCGCGCGGGGAGCAGACCGAGATCCGGCCGGAAGAGCTGACTCTCATCCGCAGGGGAAACGGTGGATATGGGTACGGCGGAAATGGAAGCGGAGGCTCCTGGCAGGGCCAGACGGGCTGGCAGAGGGCGCGTTACTGCCCGGCCTGCGGCTATGAGACGGAAGAAGACTTTGAATACTGCCCGAAATGCGGCAGAAAACTGGAGGTGCGCTGATGGAGTTTATTTACAGAGAAAATGAGATTGTCCTGGAGTCCCCGGAAGGGAAGACGCTGGCCCGTGTGACGTTCCCGGCGCTGGATGCGGAGACGGTGGAGCTCGATCACACCTTTGTGGATGATTCCCTGCGGGGCCAGGGAGTGGCCGGGAAGCTTCTGGAGGCTGCCGCCGCAGAGCTTCGGAAGCGGGGCCTGAAGGCGGTGCCGACCTGCTCGTACGCGGTGAAATGGTTCGGGAAGCACCCCGAATTTGCCGACGTAAAAAAGGCGTAGGAAAGGACGGAGCGCATGAAAAAGCCCGGGCCGCCGTACGCGCACGGAATCCGGATAAACCGGAATTCCTGGCGCGCGCGGCGGCCCGGGCTTTCATCCCCCTGTCTGTAAACAGCTTACGCTACCACTACGACGTTGGTAGCCTGCGGTCCACGGCTGCCCTCGGTGATATCGAAGGTAACGGACTGGCCTTCCTCCAGGGTCTTGTAGCCGTCAGCTACGATACCGGAGAAATGTACGAATACGTCCTCACCGTTCTCAGAGTTGGTGATGAAGCCATAGCCCTTTGTTGCGTTGAACCACTTAACTGTGCCCTTGTTCATAAGATGCCTCCTGTTGAAAATAAAAAATAAAATAGTCTTTCCGGCTTCCGCCGGAGCCCGGTCAGGCGAGTCTCTCCGAAAATAAAAAACACATGTTTTTGTAAAGCATCAGAATGAATGATGACTTACAAAAACATGTGAATCAACCTTCTTCAAAACTACACTTAACCTGGGTTCACTATATCCTAAAAGAAGGGAAAAGTCAAGATAAAATAAGATTAAATTTCTGTTAAGCGATGCAGCCCTTTCTTTCCCTTGTTCTACCCGGAAAACCACGCTATAATAAAGGCAGTGCCCGCCCGGTTCATGGTGGGGTTTATAATGGAGGGGCTTGCTGAGTCCAGCCTCCTGTGGGCAAAATGTGAGGTAAACCAAGATGACAAATGAGACAATAAATGAGACAAAAAAGAAATATATTCTATTGCAGGAGAACCTGCAGAGGCTGGGGAGCGCGGCCGTGGCCTTTTCGGGCGGCGTGGATTCCGCCTTCCTTTTGAAGGCGGCCCACGCCGCCCTGGGAAGCCGTGCCGTGGCCGTCACGGCCACGGCACGGGCTTTCCCCCGGCGGGAAAGCAGCGAGGCGGAAGACTTCTGCCGCAGGGAGGGGATCCGCCAGATATTTTATGATTTCGACGTCATGGCCGTGGAGGGTTTCTCGGAAAATCCGCCGGACCGCTGCTATCTCTGCAAGCGCGCCCTCTTTGAAAACATTCAGAGAATCGCTTCCAAGAACGGCCTCTCCTGCGTCGTCGAGGGCTCCAATCTGGACGACAACCAGGACTACCGCCCTGGCCACCGGGCCATCGCCGAGCTGGGAATTAAAAGCCCGCTTCGGGACACGGGCCTTACGAAGGCCGAGATCCGACAGCTTTCCCATGAGCTTGGCCTTCCCACCTGGGATAAGCCTTCCTACGCCTGCCTTGCCTCCCGCTTTGTCTACGGCGAGGCCATTACTCCGGAGAAGCTTTCCATGGTGGAGCAGGCAGAGCAGTACCTGATGGATCAGGGCTTCCGCCAGATGCGGGTGCGCGTCCACGGGAACCTGGCCCGCGTCGAGGTCCTGCCGGAGGATATTCCCCGGCTTTTGTCAGACGAGCTGCGCCACAGCGTCAGCGACAGGCTGAAAGGCCTGGGCTTTTCCTATGTAACCCTCGATCTTGCCGGCTTTCGAAGCGGCAGCATGAACGAAGCACTCAAACCAGTTTGACGACTGCCAGTTTGAAAAATGCCGCCTATTAGCTGACAAAGTAAAATCTGTGCAATACAGAGGGCGTTGGAAACGGATGGGTTCGGTTTTCTGATATCCTGATGTGCGGCCTCTTGACGGATGCCTGTGTGATTCCCAGCGGACAAAAAAGATGCGTTTTTAGTCCGCTGGGAGCACACAGGTGTCAGGAAAGGGACGCACATGGATACAGAAACACCGAACCCCACAGGTTCCGCGCCCGCTCTGAAGGAACCCATTTTATGAAATTTGTACATCTCTCCGACCTCCACCTGGGAAAGCGTGTCAACGAATTTTCCATGCTGGAGGATCAGGCATACATTTTAAAACAAATCCTGGAGCTTATCCGGAAGGAACAGCCGGACGCCGTGCTCCTGGCGGGCGATATCTATGACAAGGCGGTTCCCTCCGCCGAGGCGGTGCAGCTTTTTGACGAGTTCCTGTACCGGCTGTCCGGGGAAGGACAGCAGGTCTTTATCATCAGCGGCAACCACGATTCGCCGGAAAGGCTCTCCTTCGGGGGCCGGCTCATGGGCGGGAGCGGCATCCACATCGCGCCCGCGTACGGCGGACATGTGGAGCCCTTTGTGCTGCAGGATGAATTCGGGCCGGTCAGCCTGTACTTTCTGCCCTTTGTGAAGCCTGCGCTGGTGCGCAGATTCTTTCCGGATCAGGAAATCGAATCCTATACCGACGCGGTACGCGCGGCCCTGGAGGAGATGGAGGTGGATCCGGCGGAAAGAAATGTGCTGGTGACGCACCAGTTTGTCACCGGGGCCAGCCGCAGCGATTCCGAGGAAATCTCCGTGGGAGGCTCCGACAACGTGGACGCCGCTGTCTTTAAGGATTTCGACTATGTGGCCCTGGGCCATATCCACGGGCCGCAGAACGTGGGCGCAAGACCTGGCGCAGGCGATCGCGCTGCGGATGGGCCGGATCTTCTGGAAGGCTCTGGCGCGGGCGGCGTGTCCGGGAATCCCCGGACATGCCGCGTCCGCTACTGCGGAACCCCGCTGAAATACTCTTTTTCCGAGGCGGGCCACCAGAAATCTGTGACGGTGGCTGAGCTTGGGAAGAAAGGAGAGCTGTCTATCCGCACCCTTCCCCTTACGCCTCTTCGCGATCTGCGGGAAATCCGGGGAACTTATCTGGAGCTGACCGCAAAAAGCTTTTACGAGGAGATGAACCGCTCCGATTACCTGCATGTGACGCTGACAGACGAGGAGGATGTGCCGGACGCGCTGGGAAAGCTGCGGGTGATCTACCCGAACCTGATGAAGCTGGATTATGACAACCAGAGGACGCGGGCGGGGGCCCTGCCTCTGGAGGCGGAAAACGCGGAGCAGAAATCCCCGCTTGCCCTTTTTTCGGAATTTTATGAGAAGCAGAACAATCAGCCCATGAGCGGGGAGCAGCAGGCTTTTGTGGAGGAGCTGATTGAGAGGATATGGAGGAATGAAGGATGAGGCCGTGTAAGCTGGTGATTTCTGCCTTCGGGCCCTATGCGGGCCGGACAGAGCTTGATATGGAGCGCCTGGGGGCAAGCGGGATCTATCTCATCACGGGCGATACGGGGGCCGGGAAGACGACGATCTTCGACGCGCTCACCTTCGCGCTTTACGGGGAGGCCAGTGGGGCGAACCGGGAGCCGGCCATGCTGCGGTCAAAATACGCGGCTCCGGACACGCCGACCTTTGTGGAGCTGACCTTTGCCTATGGGGACAGGCGCTACACGGTCCGCAGGAACCCGGAGTATGAGCGCCCGGCGAAGCGGGGCGGCGGCGTAGTTCTCCAGAAGGCGGACGCGGAGCTCGCCCTGCCCGACGGCCGCCTGATTACGAAGGTACGGGAGGTAAACGCAGCCGTCCGGGAAATCCTCGGGGTGGATCGGAATCAGTTTTCCCAGATCGCAATGATCGCCCAGGGGGACTTCCTGAAGCTTCTGCTGGCGGATACCAAGGAGCGCCAGGCCATCTTCCGGGAGCTGTTCCAGACGGGCCGCTACCAGATCCTGCAGGAAAAGCTGAAGGAGGAGACAGGAAAGCTGCGGGATGCCTGCGCGCGGGAAAACGAGGGGGTACAGCAGTATATCCGGGATCTCTCCTGTGAGCAGGAGGATCCGCTTGCCCCCCTTCTTGAGCAGGCCAGAGCAGGAAGGCTTCCCATGCCGGAGGTGGAGGAGCTGGCGGACAGGCTGATCCGGCAGGACCAAAGGCTCCAGCGGGAGGCGGCGGAGCAGCTGGCAGAGACGGAAGAAAGGCTTGAAGAGATCAGCCGGGAACTTGGAAAGGCAGAGGCAAGGGAAAAGGCCGAAGAAGAACTTGAGCAGGCAAAGGCGGCGCTTGCCGCCTGCGGGGAGAAGCTTGCCGCCGCAGCGAAATGGCAAAGGTTCCAGCAGGAGAAAAAGCCCGAAGTAAAGAAGCTTCAGGAAGAGGCAGCCCGTATCCGGGCAGATTTTCCGGGCTATCAGGAGCTAGAAGACAAGGAACGGCTGCTGCGGAAGACAGAAGAGGAGCTGACGAAGGGAAAGGACGCCCAGCAGGAGCTTCAGGATAAGCAGGAGAGACAGGCAAGGCTCCTTGCCGGAATGAAGGAAGAGCAGGCAAGGCTGGAGAGCGCCGGTGAGCAGAGGGAACGGCTGCTGCGTGAGCAGGAAAAGGCCGGTGAGGAGAAAAAGGCCCTTCAGGATTTTGGCGCAGAGCTTGCGGCATACAGAAGCCTGGGGCAGGAGCTTCAGAAGGCGCAGGAGGTCTACCGGGCAGCCGTGGAGAAGGAGGAACGGCTGGGGGCCGTCTACCAGAGGGAAAACCGGGCGTTTCTGGATGAGCAGGCAGGAATTCTGGCAGAATGCCTGGAGGAGGGAAGAGCCTGTCCGGTCTGCGGCTCCCTTCACCATCCCTCTCCCGCCAGAAAGTCGGAAGGGGCGCCTACGGAAGCCCAGCTTCGGAAATCCGAGGCAGCGTTCCGAAAGGCCCAGGAGCAGACCCGCGAAGCCAGCGCGGAAGCGGCGAAAAAGAAGGGCGGCGTACAGGAAAAGACGGCTTATCTGCGGGAGCGCCTGGCAGGACTGCTGAAGTATGACCAGGCCGCTTCGGAGGAGTCTTCAAAGGCCGGAAGAACGTTCCAGCCGGAAGGTCTTCCGGGGGCCAGAGAGCTTTTCCTGGGCGGAGCCTGGGAGCAGGAGCTGGGACGCCGCTATGAGAGGCTGGAGGAAAGGCTTTCCGGGCTGGCGCGGCAGATCCGGGAGGAAGAGGCAGGAATCCGAAGAAAAGAAGAGCTGGGGCGTGAAATCCCCGGGGCCGAGGAGAAGAGCAGAGGGCTCCAGGAGGAGCTTTCCGGGCTTCGGGAACGGCTGGCGGCGGCCGCTTCGCGAAGGAAGGAGCTGGAAACCCAGGCGCAGGGCTTACGCGGCCGTCTCCCCTTCGGTTCGTTCAAGGAAGCGGAGCAGAAGGCTGAGCAGCTGGAACAGCAGAAAAAGGCTCTGGAGGAAGCGCTTGAAGCGGCGGCCAGGGAGTGCCAGGCACAGGAGCAGGAGAAGGCCCGGCTGGAGGGACAGGTAAGCCAGCTTGCAGAGCAGCTGAAATCTGCGGAGGCGGCGGATCGGCCCTCGCTGCTGCGAAGCCAGGAGGAGCTCAAGGCAGAGAAAAACAGGCTGGCTGAGCGGCAGAAGACTTTGCATGCCCGGATTTCCGGCAATGCGTCAGCTCTTGAAAATATGAAGCTCCGTCTGGAAAAGCAAGAGGAGCTGGAGCAGCGCCTGTCCTGGGTGCGGGCCCTTTCCAACACAGCCAGCGGCAATATCGCCGGAAAGGAAAAGGTTATGCTGGAGACCTACATCCAGACCACCTATTTCGACCGCATTATCCGGCGGGCCAATCTGCGTTTTCTGTCCATGTCCGGCGGACAGTACGAGCTGAAGCGGAGCCGCGAGGCGGGGAATAACCGCAGCCAGAGCGGCCTGGAGCTGAATGTCATCGACCACTACAATGGCACAGAGCGAAGCGTCCGCACCCTGTCCGGAGGCGAATCCTTCCAGGCCTCCCTCTGTCTGGCGCTGGGGCTTTCGGACGAGATCCAGGCGTCTGCAGGCGGCATCCGCCTGGAGGCCATGTTTGTGGATGAAGGCTTTGGCTCCCTCGACGAGGAGGCCCTCCGCCAGGCCATAGAAACCCTGGCGGGGCTGGCAGGCGGGAACCGCCTGGTGGGAATCATTTCCCATGTGGCGGAGCTGAAGGAGCGGATCGACCGGCAGATCATTGTGACGAAGGAACGGGAAGGCGGAAGCCGTGTGCGGATAGAAGTGTAAGTGATGGGGCAGGGCAGCCCGGATTCGTGTGAAAAAAGGAGGAGCGGCCTGCTCCTCCTGACTGTGTATGCGTTCTGTTTTTATGCGTTCTGTTTTTACGCGCTTTGTTTTTACGCGCTTTGTTTTCACGTGTTCTGTCTTCACGCACGCTGCTTTACTCTGCAGCGGCAGCGCCTGTCTCCATGAGCGCGGAAATACATTTCTTGATCGCCGCGAAGCTCTCGGCGCTGATATCGTGTTCCATCCTGCAGGCGTCCTCGGCTGCGGTCTCCGGGTTCACGCCAAGGCTGACGAGCCAGCCGGAGATCAGGGAATGGCGCTCGTAGACGGTCTCCGCCAGCGCTCTGCCTTCCTCCGTCAGCTGGATATAGCCCTCGTCCGATACGGTGACATAATGCTTCTGGCGCAGGTTCTTCATGGCCACGCTCACGCTGGGCTTGGAGTAGTTCAGCTCGTTGGCCACGTCCACAGAGCGCACCTGGGGCATCTGCTTTCCGAGCAGCAGGATGGTCTCCAGATAATCCTCCACGGATTCCTCCGATTTGTGTTTCTGATAATTCATGCAAAGCTCTCCTTATTCTGTGCTTTCCGGGCGCTTCCGCCCTGATTTTCCGATCCGATTATAATAGTTCAATCATATCATTTTGCACAGGGAAAGGCAAGCTTATTCTTGCTGGTCTGCGGCTTCTGCGGCGTCCGCTTCCACGGTGAAGGGGATGGAGAAGCTTTGGTTCCAGCGGGTGTAGATGACGTTTGTCATGGCGAATGAGCTCGCGCCGTAGGGCTGCCCTGTCATGCGAAGCGCAAGCCCGGAAAGCTCCTCCTGCGCGTCCCGTCCTGCCTGGTTCCGGACCCAGATCATCAGGGGAAGCACATTGGCGTCCGCATACTGGAAGGTCACCATTTCCAACGGGGCACTCTCCGGGGAAACAGAAGCGGTAAGCTCCGGCGCTTCCCCACGGGAGAGGCCAAAGGACGCGAAGACCAGTTCCTCGTCCGGATGGGCAGGCTCGAGGGTTACAGGCAGGAGCCAGTAGAAATCCTGCTCCGAATAATCCAGGAAGGGCGTCTGCTGGGAGACGATGATCTCGTCCGGCTGCAGGTCGTAGGGCTTCAGGGGGCCGACGCTTAAGGTTCCGGCCTCCGTCTGGAAGCCTGTGTCAGAGGTATAGCCCTCCTCCAGGCGGAAGGGAAGCTCAATATCCTCCTGGACAGGGTATTTTTTCAGTAAATAGGGGACGTGGAGCGTATACTCTCCCTCTTCGGCCGGGCCGAAGCTCCAGGTAAAATAAGCGTCGGAGGTAAAAGGATTGTAGCCGACGCAGGTGCCCTCCAGCACCGTGCCGTCCTCCGCCTCGGCGGTGATGACGCCCTGCTTTTCGGGATTCTGCATATTGCAGTAGAGGAGGGCCGGAACGATCTGGCCGTCCTCCGGGTCGAGCGGATAGATATCCACCAGCAGCTCGCCATTTTCCAGGCGGGGCATCAGAAGCAGGCCGCCGTCCTCTGTCACGGAATAGCTGTAGCTTTCCAGCTCATCCTCCGCCAGGGGGGCTAAGGACAGGGAATAGGAGAGCTCATAGCTGCGCAGGACGACGAGAGGATTGTAGGAGCTGCCGTCTTCCATGGATACGGTTTCCCCGTAGCCATATTCCTGGATGGAGAAAACGGCGTCCAGCGTCGTCTCTCCCTCCTCCAGCAGCGCCTCCAGCTCCGGGAAATGAATTTCAAATTTATAGGTAAGGCTGCCGTCCGCGTTCATGCTGGAGATACCGACTACGCCGGGGAAGATTCCCTCCATGCTGGAGGAGCTTCCGCTCATGTCAGAGGCACTTCCAGCTATGTCGGAGGAGCCTCCGGCCATGCCGGTGGTACCTCCAGCCATACCAGCGGAGCCGCTCAGGCTTCCAGGGGCGGAGATCCCGGCGTTTTCCGGCGCCAGGCCGCCGCAGGATACGAATAAAGCTGTGTTCGCCAGGGCGGCCTCTGGATTATCCATGGACAGATGAGTGTCCACATACAGCACACCGTTCATGTAGCGGGCGTCTGAAATCTCCAGATAGGATCCGTCCGCAGGATCCGATTCCAGCTCGGCCTCAGCAAGCTGGTAGAAGGGCACCTCCGCGTTCGTGTTGACGCCGTAGCCAGGCACGATGCCAAAGTAGCGCAGCACCACGTACGCACATGCGGCCAGAGCGGCGATAGCAGCCAGGATAAGGCCGATGGTGAGGGCTTTCTGAAGCTTGGTCAGGGAGCGCTGGTGGCACTTTTTCACTGTCTCGTAGGACAGGTTCAGGGAATCCGCGATTTCCTTTATGGTCATCCCGTCATAGTATTTCATGCGGATGATGTCAAATTCCTCCGGCTTCAGGGACTTAAGCGCCGCTTCCAGATCCAGGCGGTCCGCCAGAGAGTCCGCCATATCGAAAGGATCCGCCATGTCGGCCGGGTCTGTCCTGTCCGCTGCGCCAGCCGAGGAAGCCCCGCGGGCAGCGCTGCCGGAGCCAGAAGCAGGCTGCGACCCGGCCTTTCCGCCCGAAATGACGGAGAAGCCGGAAGCCTTCCGGTTTTTGCGGTACGCGCTTATGGCCTTCCTGCGGGCGATGGCGCACAGAAAGGCAGCGTAAGAGCCTTTTTCCGGATCATAGCGGTCCGGGTGGAGATAAAATTCCAGGAAGGTGTCGTTGACACATTCCTTCACATCCTCAGGATTTTCAAGATAGGCGGCCGCAGTCTTCCAGACCAGGGCGGCGTACTGCTCCATGAGCTCTTCCGGCGTGGGAAGCGGCGGGGCAGATTTGACAGATTTTGAAGATGCCTGCGCAGAGGAAGCGCCGGCGGCTGTTTTGTCGTTTTTCATGGCAGATTCTTTCAAATTGTTAAAGTTTACATGATACTACCAGAATAGCACAGGACAGGGGGAAGGACAAGAATGTAAAGTTTAACAATTTGGGTTTTTAAAAGGATTCCTGAAAACTGTTAAACTTCAGGCAGTTGCTCTGCCCGGAGGGACTGCTAGAATAAACCATGGTTTTCATTTTTACATTAAGAGGAGGAAAATGTGTTATGGTAGTGTTTTTGCTGATTCTTGCGCTGGCGTATTTTGGCGGAAGCTATTTCGCCTACAATGCGCTCCGCAGAAAGTACGCGGGAATCATCGGCATTCCGGGTTCTTATTTTATTCTGCTGACGGCCTTCCTTGTGATTGGACTCATCAGGGGAATCTTTACGGGCGGCTTCGGGGAATCGGCGCTGGAGCTGGTGTTGACGATTCTGGTTATGCTGGCGGGAATCGCCTATACGGTGCTGATGATTCTGCGCTGCGAGACGCTGGCCGATAAGATTCTGCTTCCTATCGCGGCGATTCTGATTGGCTCCGGCTTCTGCATCCGGTTTATAGCGGCCATCGCCTTCCATGTGCCCATGGAGAGCGGAAAGGTGGAGGATAAAAATGTCTTTCCGACGTCCATGCGCGACAGCGGCGGCGACGTCTGGGAGCTGCAGACTCATAATGATGTGTCAGCCGAGTACCGGTGCGCGAAGACGGGAGAGCGAAGGGAGTTTGGCATAGGAGATTTTTCAGGCGGCAGACCCTTTGGCTTCAGCTAACAAAAGCCCTGCGGCGTCAGCAGTCCTGCTGGCGCCGCAGTTTATGTAAGGATCTCTGGTGGCGTTTTTTCACTGTTTCATAGGGAAGCTCCAGGGAATCCGCGATTTCCCGGATCGTCATGCCGCCGAAATATTTCATGCGGATCAGCTCCGCTTCCTCCGGCTTCAGGGCGGCGATGGATGTTTCCAGGTCCAGGCGCTGGATGACCTTTTCCGCCATATCCTCGGGAGACGGGAATTCATCCGGGGAAAGCCTGTGCGCCGCGCCCCCTGGCTTCGGAGCGGCCGCGGGAAGGGGACCGGGCTTGGAGGCAGACGGCAGAAGACCGGAAGAATGGTTCAGGCTTTTCCGGTATTTGTCAATAGCTTTATTGCGGGCCGCGGCGGACAGAAAAGCGGAGTAGGGCCCCTTGTCCGGGTCATAGCGCTCCTTGTGCAGATACAGATCGCAGAAGACGTCGTTTACACATTCCTGGATGTCGTCCGGATTTTTCAGGTATGCCGAGACGACTTTCCAGACCAGCGGACCATACTGACGGATCAGCTCTGCGGGATCCGGCAGTCCGTTCGTTTCAAAGTTATTCATTACACATTCCCTCGGGGCATATTCATGCCAGAATGCCATAAGCATGACATGGATGGAAATGTGTCTCAACATTCTAAACTTTAACAGTTTTTCCTTTTTTTACTCTAGAGATTTGAAATACATAAAACGGAAGCCGTTTTTCTTATTCCGGACGAAATAGGTGTCCAGCTTCCGGTAGCAGTTCAGAAACCAGAGCCGCGCGCAGTCGGGCCCGTTTTTCTGCTTCAGATCCTCATATGCGGACAGAATGCCGAGGAGCAGCCGGTCCAGATATTCTCCTCCGGTCAGGGTATGTTCCGGGCTGAGCGGCAGATACCCGAAGAAGGCCAGCTGCTCGTTCATCCAGGCGGCGCTTAAATCAGGAAGGCCCAGGATGATCAGATGGCGGATCATGGTCCTGCGGGGGATCTCTCCCAGAAGCTTCAGGCTCCTTTTCAGCTCCATATCATAGCGGATGCTGTAAATATGCTTTTCCCAGAAAGAAGAGGAGGGCTCCTGGCAGATATACTGCAGGGCGTCTACATAATAGAGATGGCGCAGGTTGCTTAAGGGGCCTCCCTCCAGCAGGCGGATCCCGTTCAGATGTGAGGGAGGCCTTTCGAACATGCGCTCCAGGTAGCCGGAGGCCAGATCCTCGAGCCGGCGGCGGCGCTGCCAGTAGAGCAGATCCTGCCGTGGCGGAGCTTCCGGATAAAATTCCAGGGACTTGTCCAGCCAGGCAGTCAGAAACCAGGAGGTGTCCCGGGACGGCAGCTCCAGCGCCCGGGCAAAGGCCAGTGCGGTATCCCGGTTCACAGGGACGTGGTGTCCGGTGCGCCAGTAGCGGATTTTCAGGGTGCTGCTGGTCCGTTCAGGCTCTTTTCCATAGATCCGCTGATAGATCAGCGCGTCCATGCCGGCCCGGGACAGCCCCTTTGCTTTCCGCAGCTCCTCATAGATATTTTTCAGGCGGCGGACCTCGGGCCGCTCTCCCTGGCTTGCCTTCACACATTCCTTTGCCAGTGTCCGTATTTTTTCCCAGCTTCGTGCTTCACCGGGAGCCGTAAACTGATATGACATAGATGCTCTCCCTTTTGTATTTTCAACGCCGGGACAGAGAGGCTCTTTGACGTGTTCCCGCGCCGCCGCTGCTATCCCTCTATAGATGTATTCGCAGGAAACGGACAGAAGGGGACAAAGAAAAGGGAAAAATTTTTAAAGGGCCGGACGTGAGGGGAGCGGGCGGGAAAATGTTAAAGTTTACATGAATGACTGGACGGCGGAAAAACGATAAAATGAGATAACTGTATGTACGTCCGGATAGGCTCCGGGAGGCAGGGCGCGGATGGACGCCGGCCACGGAGCAGGGGCGGAGGAGGTAAAGTATGCGAACGATGATAGTAGACGAAGGACGCACCGACGTCCTGGCGTGGAAATGCGCGACCCAGGATTTTGAGTTTGGAACCCGGCTCAACGTGCATGAATCCCAGATGGCGGTGTTCTTCCGGGACGGACAGCTCATAGAGGTGCTGGGCCCTGGAATGCATGTGCTGGAGACGAGGAATTTCCCGTTTCTGCGCTTTTTTACGAAGCTGAGATTCGGAAGATATTTTCATGCGGAGGTGTATTTCGTAAACCTGTCCGTGCAGATGTCGCTGCCATGGGGAACCCGCGAGCGGGTGAATGTGATGCTGGAGGTGGAGCCTGGCAAGGCCATGCCCCTGGATGTGGGCGCCAGCGGAACCATGAATGTACAGCCGGATCCGGACCAGGTAAAGGAGATGCTGGTCTGGCTTGTGGGCACGGGGGAGGAACTGACGGCGGAGAGCCTGCGCGACAAGTTCAACAGTATGCTGAACACAAAGATTAAGACCTTTCTGGGCCGTGTCCTGCAGCTGCAGCATATGAACGCCTTTACGCTGGATCAGCACCTGAATGACATCAGCCAGGCCCTGTTTGGCGTGCTGGAGCCGGAATTCCGGAAATACGGGGTGTGGCTCCGGGAATTCTATGTGGACGCCTTTGCGCTGCCCGAGGATAATCCTGCCTTCCAGGACGCCAGGCGGCTGGCGGAGGGCCGCTACATTCAGCATGGAAAGCTGGATCTGGAATATGAGCTGAAGCTTAAGCAGGCGGAGAAGGAAGCCCAGCTTGCCCGCCTGGAGGGAGAGAAGACCCTGGTGGAGGCCGACGTGGCGGCCCGGGCGAACGTGACCACGGCTCAGGGCGAGGCGGTGCGCCGTTCCCTGGAGGGAATCACCTCTGTGCAGGAGCATCAGTTCGCGACTCTGGACCGCATGGTGGATGCGGGAGCGGCAGGCGGCGCAGGAGGCGCGGCAGGCGGAGGCTCCGGCGGCGATGGGAGCGGCCTGGGCGATATGACCGGCTTCTTCGGGGATGTGATGAAGATGGGAATCGGCCTGGAAATGATGCGGAACATGGGAGACGTGATGAAGGACGCCATGAACGGCGCAGGCCAGGCGGGCGCCAATATGGCCCAGGCAGCCAGCATGAGTGGAAACGCCGGCGCCGGAATGTCCGGGGCAGGCGCTCCGGGCGCGGGTATGCCAGGCCAGGGGATGGCGAATCCGTACGCAGGGCAGAACCCGTACGCAGGCCAGAATCTGTACGCGCCGGGCACGGGACAGCCAGCCGCAGGCGCGCCCCAGGCAGGCGTGCCGCCGCAGCCCATGTCCGCGCCCCAGGCAGCAGGAACTCAGCCGTCCGGCTGGGTCTGCAGCGGCTGCGGGCGGGAGAACCCGGCGGACACCCTGTTTTGCGGCGGCTGCGGCACGAGAAGGCCCGAGCCGGAACCAGCCGCCCCGTCAGCCTGGATCTGCGGCGGCTGCGGGCGGGAGAACCCGGCGGATACGCTGTTCTGCGGCGGTTGCGGCGGCAGAAGGCCGGAGTAAAGGGAGCCTGCGTTTCTGCAAGGTTTTGCCGCGGGCCGAAAGGCCTGCGCAGATCAAAAAGAGCAGATCAAAAAGATAAGAAAGGATGAGTTCAGATATGAACAGAAAAACTTCCTATGGGATCCGCGCCGTCATCATAGCGGCGCTCTTCCTCCTGGTGTATATTACAGCATTTTTACTGCTGGCAGATCTGGAAAAGAACGTAAGCTGGATCGGCTTTGGCTTTGCGGTTCTGGCCTTTGTGCTGGCTGGCGGCGGCCTGTGGATCGGTATTACCGTATCTGACAGCCTGCAGACGGCGGAGAACATTTACGAGTCTCTCCATCTTCTGTGGCTGTATCCGGCCCTGGCCGTGATCTTAAGCCTCATATTCGCCTTCCTTCCGGCTGGATCCTGGAAGCTGATGGTGCTTCTGGAGGTGGCGCTCCTGGCGGGAGCCGCCATTTACGCCATTGTGGGGGCCACTGCGGCGGCCCGTATGACAGAGCTTGACAAAAAGGGGAGATAAAAGATGAAATGTATCTACTGCGGAGGGGAAGTCCTCGTACAGCCGGGCAGCGGTATCGGAATCTGCACCCACTGTATGGCGGAAAATCCCCTTCCCAAAAAAGAAGAAATCCGGGAACTTTATGAGAAGGCAGGCGAGGCCCTCAGGGAGAGCCGCTTTGACGAGGCAAAGGAATGTTTTCAGGAGCTTCTGATCGAAAACCCGGACGACGCGGCGGTCTGCTGGGGC
Organism: uncultured Merdimonas sp.; assembly: GCA_944383645.1. Taxonomy (GTDB): domain Bacteria; phylum Bacillota; class Clostridia; order Lachnospirales; family Lachnospiraceae; genus Laedolimicola. The sequence continues at coordinate 2,734 of CALWQJ010000060.1, read as the reverse complement.
TTTGCCTTAAGCGAATACGGAATCGAGTATGTGACGGATCCGGCCACTGGAGAGCAGCTTCCGACTCTGCACCGCCTGTCCCTGCAGAAATTCAGCGAATACCTGTATACCAAGAAAGCCATAGACCTGTCCTGGAACTCCCTGGACCGGGATTTCTATATCCGGCAGAGCGAGCTGATTGACAGCATTCAGGTAAAGAGCCTTTCCATCTCCAGCCAGGAGACGCCGGTGGATGTCTTCATCTGCTACAAGCGATCCGAGGAAGGGGAGAAGCGGACGGCAGACAGCCGTATGGCGGCGGATTATTACCGGGAGCTTACAAGGCGCGGCTACCAGGTGTTCTTCGCGGAGGAGACGCTGAAGGCCGGAGAGGAATACGAGCCCCGCATCTTCGCGGCCCTGCAGAGCGCGAAGGTCATGATCGCGTTTGCCTCGAAGCGGGAGTATTACGAGGCCGTCTGGGTGAAGAATGAGTGGAGCCGTTACGCGGCCCTGATTGAGCGGGATCTGGAGGAAAAGAGGCGTACGGACCGCCTGCTGATTCCCATGTTCCAGCATATGAAGCATGAGGAGCTGCCGGAGGCTTTGCGCGGAATGCCTTCCTACGTGGAGATGATGACCTCCGCCAATCCCAAAAGCGAGCTTCTGAACCTGGTGGCTGGCCATTTTAAGAGAGGAAAGGCGGAGAACGTATCCGATATCTTAAGAGAGGTGCGCGGAAGCGGCCTTACCGGACGCGGCGCGGCGTCCGGAGAGAGCGCGGCCAGGAGCGGCGGCAGGCTTTCCGGCGGGGCAGAGAGCGGCCTGGAAGAGAGCATGGAGAAGACCCGTATGCTGGCCACGGTCCGCCTGGTCAATAAGGACTTTGAGGAGGCGGAGCAGCTGTTCCGCAGGGCCCTCGGGCAGCCGGGCGGCGGGACGGATCCGGAAAACTGGCTGGGCCTCATGATGAGCGTCCGGAACATCGCGGGAAAGGAAGCCCTCGCCAGCTATGACACGCCTATCGATGACGACGAGTATTACCAGAAGGCCCTTGCCTGCGCTTCCGAGGAGGGAAGCCGGGAGCTTCAGAAAATCGCGGCCAACTGCCGGGAAAACCGGGACTGGGCCAAAAAGACAGAGAAGGAGCGGGCCCAGTGCGAGGCGAAGGTGCGCTCCCTGATCGACAAAAAGACAGGCGCCGTGCTGGACGAGAGGAGAAAGCGCTGCGAGGTTCAGAAAAAGCTTCTGGAGGAAAAGGCCGCCGAGAAGCCTGGCCAGACGGCGTTCTGGCTGATTTTCCTGTTCCTGGGAAACCTGTTCCCCTTTATGGCGTTTTATTATCTGAATATCCTGGGAAAATCGGACGGACTGGGGGCGATTGTGTTCCTGATGCTCTTCCAGCCGGTATTTTACGCCATTGTCGTCTGGAAGCTCTGTACGAAGAAGGAAATTCTGGATACGGGCCTTATCGCCTACGCGATGCGCCTGGTGATCGCAGGCTTTGCCTACTGGGCCGTGATGCTTGCCGCGTCCTTCCTGATGAGCCATGTGGGAATCTTCTTCCTTATCCTGGCGGCGGCCGCGGCGGTCCTTGCGGCGGTCAAGCTCCTGGCGGCGCCTATGAAGAGATCCAAAGGAATCCGGGAGGGAGAGAGCTGGGCGGCGCAGCAAAAAGAGCAGCTGCCCCAGCTTACAGAGGAGCTTATCTCTGTTCTTAACCGGGAGATTGACGAGGCGGCGGAGGATTATCGGAGATATTATACGAACTTCGACGCCAGGAAACGGGAGTGGAGCCAGATGGTGCGCAGCTCCGTGGAGAAAAAGGCAAAACAGCTTTCGGCAGAGCTTAACGCCTGTGAGAGGAGGAAAAAGTAATGCTGCGGATTTACTGTCCGATCTGTAACGGACTTTTGCGGCTGGAGGACGGCCAGAAGGAGGCTGTCTGCGTAAACTGTGGAACGAGGGTGGCTGTGCCCCAGGGCTATACGGAGGCGGAGAGCAGCTATCTTTTTGCGGCGGAGGCCATGCAGCGCCGGGACTTCGAGGGGGCATACCAGGCCTATACAGAGATCCTGGCCGCGCACCCGGAGCAGGCGGAGGCGCATTTTAAGCGGGCCCTGGCCCTTTATGAGATTGAGTATCAGGAGATCGGGGAGGGAGGCCGCCGCCTGGTCTGCCATCAGGCGGGAAAGTCTAATTTCCTGGGAAATCGGGATGTGAAGCAGGCTCTGGAGCTTTCCTCCGGAGCCCAGCGGGAATTCTATGAAAAGCAGGCGGAGGAGATCTATGAACTCCAGAAGCAGGTGTCTGCTTACGCGAAAGCCCATCCCCCGGTGGATGTGTGGCTGTCTGTGGCAGGCGAGAGCCTGGCGTCCCTGAACCGGGCCGTCCAGATCCGCCAGCTTCTGGACGCCATGGGGCTTTCCGTCTTCTGCCCGGCCCTGGATCTTACGGAGGAGGAAGGGGCCTGGGAACCGGCCCTGTACCGGGCGGCCTCCACAGCCAGCGTCATGGTGATCGCGGCCTCGGAGAGCGCGGCCTTCACGGACGAAGTGAATTTTGACGCGGAGCGTTTTTTATATAGGAAGGAAAAGGCTCTGCGGGAGGCGAAGGGACAGATTCCGGTTCTTCTTACAGCCTTTGAGAATATCGACGAGTATGAGGACATTCCCGACAGCTATTTCGACGGCATCGACGCCCGCCTGGATATGAGCCGGGAGACCTTTGCTTCGGAGCTGAAAAGCACGGTGCA
>CALWQJ010000059.1 GCA_944383645.1 uncultured Merdimonas sp. | reverse complement strand
AAATTCCGTCATGACAATAAGGGTTGTCTTTGGAACATTATATCATACCTTTTGTAAATAGTGAACATTTTTTTGCTTGGATATGAATTTATTTTAAACATTTTGCGACAGATTTTTTGTATGATTATAAGCACAATGGCGATTTTATATTAAATTTGGATTAATTTATTGTTAATTATTCAATATTCATTGTCCCCTGTGGGGCTTCTCCGGTTCCGCGGAACGCGGATGAAAACAACCGTCGTTTTAAACAGCGCCGCCACGCCGGCACTGTAAACTCCCGCAGAGCTCTGCCCCAGCGCTTACTTAGCCAGAGTTTGGACATATAGAAAATAATTCTCTCTCAGTATCCAATTTCTGCAGAAAACAGCGGACTCCGCCCGTAAAATAGCTTACAAAACCCGCTCATTTTCTATATGCAGAAAAATGTTCCATGTATATACACGATTCCGGCTGATTTTGTACATGGCAGGCAAATTAATTTCTATATGTACAATCTGCCTGGTACCACACGCTGAAAAGGCAGAAAATAACTCGAATCTGCAGCTTTTTGTATATCAGAGCGTAAAAAATCTGCATATGTCCAATCGCAGGCGGCCGTATCTGGATTTTATCCGATTCCAGGCGGAACTTTTCTTATACAAAAAGGGGCGGCCGTCCCGCAGTATCTGAAACCGCGGGACGGCCGCCCCTTTTTCACTATCCTTTTTTCTGACACGCTCAGATTCCCAAATAATCCTTTACAATCTGATTCATATTCCAGGATACCCAGGAGTTGGTATTGTAATAGTTCGATACATCCTCTGTGCCGCCGTTGGCTGTGGAATCCCGGAAGCCTGCCTGCATCTTGTTGGTCAGGCACACAAAAATGTAATTGTTGTCCGGGTCCGCGTACACAGTCGTACCGGTGAAGCCATCATGTCCAAAAGCGTTTTCCGTAGCGCTGTCGCCCATCCAGCTCTGATCCAGCTTAAAGCCGTAACCAAATTCATTAGACAGAACCGGATTTCCATCCTCATCCGTATGGTTCTCCTGATAAGTCGTATGTCTTGTCGTAAACAGTTCAACTGTCTCCGGGCTGTACAGACGTACGCCGTTGTATTCTCCGCCGTTCAGCATGCACTGAAGCAGAATTCCCAGATCATGGGCCGTAGAATAAAGTCCTGCGTGTCCGGCCACTCCCTGGCCGCCCATGCCTGCATTGCCGTCGTTTACCTCGCCAATCAGCGTATAATCTCTCCATCCGTCAAAGGCTGCAAAGGCTTCCGCGTCCTTTGTACAGTCATATCCTATCTCCGGCCAGTTCTCTTCGTCCACCATCCGGTATTCGTAAGGATTGCCCAGAGAGGTGGCCGCGATCTGATCCTTGGTAAAACCGTTTTCCAACGGCTTATATGTAGTGGAGGTCATTCCCAGGGGCTCGTAGACATTTTCCTTTACAAATACATCCATATCCTGCCCTGTGACAGCTTCTACGATAAAGCCCAGCGTCATAAACGAGAAGTCTGAATACATGGGCTCTGAGCCATCTGTCTTAAATTCCGGCACCAGTTCCAGATTCTTGATATATTCCAGCTGCTCCTCCTTGGAGTCACAGTACAGGAACGTAGCCTCCCACTGAGGCAGCCCGGAAGAGTGAGTCAAAAGCTGCGCGATCGTGATATCGCCCTTACCGTTGGCCTCAAAGCCCGGCAGATAGTCTGCTGCCTTGTCATCCACACTGATCTCTCCCCGGTCCACCAGAATCATGATAGACTGAGTCGTCGCCATAACCTTAGTTACAGACGCCAGATCAAACAGCGTATCCGTAGTCATCTCGCGGGGATTTTCCGTCTTTACATAGACCGGATTGGCATAGGAAGAGCCTTCCGCATCATAGTCCGCGTCATAATAATGAGCATAGCCATAGGCTTTCTCAAAGATAACTTCGCCATCCTTCATTGCCAGAACTACAGCTCCCATTCCTTCACTTCCATGGGGATAACCTGCATCATTTTTCAGATACCCGTCCAGCTGATCGTTCCAGTAAGAATCCATCTGTTCTTCCAGAGAGGGAGCTGTTGTCTCCTCCTGTGCTGCTGTGTCCGCAGCCTCTGCTGTCTGCTCTGCTGTTGTCGTTTCCTCCACATCTGCGCCAGTCTTTCCACTGCCGGCACAGCCCGTCAGCGCTGTCAGCATGCATGCTGCCAGCAGCAAAGCTGTCACCCTTTTAAACTCCCTGTTTCTTTTCAACTCCAATATCCTCCTTATACTTTTTTATTTTGGAAGTACATCTTATATTTCTCGGCACTTACCTTCTTTCTGATTATCTCTATACCTACTGGAATGCACACTCTGCCAGCGCCGCCTCATCCGCTACGACTGTCACATCCGGATGGAACTGAAGGATGGACGCCGGAACCTCCGGAGTCACCGGTCCGAACAGCGCTTTCGCCGTGATCTCTGCCTTATCTGAGCCGCTCACCGCCATTACAATTTTCCGGGCGGCCATGATCGTTCCGATTCCCATGGTATAGGCCTGCCTGGGCACCTCGTCCGCAGAAGCAAAGAATCTCTTGTTCGCTTCGATCGTCCTCTCCTGCAGATCCACACAGTGCGTCTCCCGGGGAAATTCAGCCGCCGGTTCGTTAAAGCCGATATGGCCGTCATGGCCAAGGCCCAGAAGCTGCAGATCGATGCCGCCCAGAGAGCGGATCAGCTTTTCATAAGCCGCGCACTCTGCCTGCGGGTCGGGATTCATGCCGTCAGGAAGATGTACCCGTTCCGGTGAAATGTTGATGTGATCAAACAGGTTTTCATGCATGAACCGGTAATAGCTCTGCTCAGTCTCCCTGGAAAGCCCCTTATATTCATCCAGATTTACGGTCGTTACACGGCCAAAATCCAAATCTCCGGTTTCATAACGTTCTATCAGCCTCCGGTAAGCTCCCACCGGCGTGGAACCGGTAGCCAGTCCCAGCACGCTGTCTGGTTTCATCACAAGCTGTGCAGAAATCAAATTAGCCGTCTTTCTGCTCATTTCTTCATAATCTTTTACTTTGATAAGCCTCATTTTACTTTCCTTCCATTTCCTGCTGTCCCAAAGACAGCGGCATTCTGACTCTCTTCTACTCAGTCCCGCACTGGCCAGAAGGGGGTGCCGTTCTGCGGCGCTTCCGCTCCCAGATAACTGCAGGCTGTGGCTCCTACGTCAGACAGCGTCTTTCTCTTTCCCACTGTCTTTCCATGAACCCCCTTTTGATAAATCAGCAGGGGAACGCACTCTCTCGTGTGCTTGCTGTGGCCAATGTCCGGATCATTTCCGTGATCTGCCATCACCACCAGCACATCCTCCTCTGTAAGAAGGGGCAGAAGCCTTCCGATTCCCTCGTCGGCAATCTCCAAGATTTTTTTATACTCTGCAGAGGACTGAGAATGTCCGGCCAGATCCGTCTCCTGTACATTCGTGCAGATAAATCCCTTTTCCATTTTCTTCAGCTCTTCGATGGTGTGGTCGAGACAGTCCTTCGTAGGCACGCAGGAAATACTGGTCCCCTGATCGTTCGCCACGATGTCCGCCACCTTTCCAATCAGCGTCACGGGAATACCAGCCTTCGTTAGAATCGTGGGCGCCTGTACGTTCTTATCCACGCCGTAGCCCAGGTGGAGACACTGATAGCCCTGCTCATAGGACCTGGATTTTGCCGAGGCGATGCCGATAAATCGACCGTTCTTCACCTCCTGGGCCTTCCAGAGATCATCCATGGTATTTCCCGTGCCGCCGAACACAATGACACGGCCTACCGTTACCACCTCGCGGACCAGCCGGGCGATCTCCGTCTCTTTCTCAAAGGAAATAAAATCCAGAGGAGCCGTCACGTTATAGCACATGCCGAGATCGGCCTCCAGATTGTCCGCCACCGTCACATAGTCGTCGCAGAGCACGTAGCGGAGCCCTTCGCATTCGATGATTTCCACCTTATGTCCCGCGTTTTTCAGATGTTCCGCCACCGCGTCCACCTTTTCCTGAAACGGGTGTACATCCGGCTTTTTCGGCAGCGTCCCCATGATCTCCTGGTGCCCCATGAAGGTGTCTGCCCCAAAATGCATCAGCTCGGATTTGCCGTAATTGGCTTCCGGTGAAAATTTCATGCAGGCGCTCTCTTTTCCAAAGGCGTTCATCAGCCCCAGCTTCTCCAGCGCAGGAAGTTTCAGATCCGGATGATCCTTCAGTATGCTGCCCAGCGTGCTGGCTTTCTCGTCGCCGGGACGGGCGGTTTTCGCGTCATCCATGGCTCCGATTCCAAAGCCGTCCAGCACAATCACTACAAAACGTCTCATCTCTTACCCTTTCTTTCTGCCCAGGCTGTCGTATATGCCGGCGATCCTGGGATTTCCGGCGGAAAGTCCTTCCACCAGCGCCACGTCGCTTCTGGTTACAAAGATCTGATAGCGGAAAGCCATCACCACGGTCTCTCCTGCCTGACATTCTTCTGACAAGCCGAAATGATAATCGATGCTCTCGTCACTGGGAGGAATCACCTCCAGCCTGCGGCTGTCCGCCAAGGTCCTTCCCACCAGCGCGTGTTTCACATGAGAACGCCGGTAGTGTCCGCCGCCGTAACAGTAGGCTTTTCCCATGAAATTATGAGAGACCTCGCTCACATAGACCACGGCCGGTATCTCCGGCTGATCCTGATGGGCGTGAAGCGGCGTGGTGCCTGTCAGGCCGTGTCCCGGCTCTCCGCAGTTCCCGCCTGCTGCCGCGATCTTTCCGATGGAATCCACACAGGTGGCCGAGGGCGTATTGACGATCAGATCAGAGAACCCCAGCCCCTCCAGAAGCTCCTTTGCCTTCAGAACTGTGCTCAGATTGCCTGTGGGCGCGATTTCCTTCTTTTCCTCATCGTATAGGAAACAGGGGAAAGAGGTGACGCCTCTGACGCGCACATTCGGGCACTCCCGGCGGATAAGCTCCGCCGTCTTCTCTGCCTCTGAAAGCTCAAAACCCGCCGTCTGTCCGGAATAAATCATATCTCCGTCCCCGTAGACACGCAGCAGAATTCCCTGCTCCTTCTGAAACTTCTTTGCTGCCCTCTGGATGGAGCGTACTTTATCCACCGAATAGACCGTGATCACCTCAGGACCATAGGCCACAAGCTTTTCTATCATTGCTTCAGGAATCTGCACCAGATGACCCACGTTTCCGATTGGGATTCCATGAGCCATCATGGTCTGCGCTTCTTTAAAATCCACAGTCACGGCCCCGTCATACCCCATCTTCACCAGCTTTTCCGCCAGATACGGATTCCGTCCAAGCTGCTTCAGCATGAAATACAGCTTCACGTTGTGCTTTCTGGCTTCTTCCAGGATTCTCTCTGCGTTGGAGCAGAACGCGTCTACATCGACCACATAGGAATCCGGCAAAAGCTGTCCGGTTTCATGAAGACGGAACGCCGCCTCAGCCAGCGCTTTATTTCTCTTTAAAGTCTGCTCTATAAACATCCGCTTATTCTCTCACTCTCTCTACTGACTTTTTGATAATGTCCAGAATCGTATCCGCTCCCGCCCGCATGGGGTTGATGCGGATCATTCTCTGCTCCAGCGTCGGGTCCGCCTTCCGGAAGGTTCCGGACACCCGGTAGAACATGGGAACCATCTCATATTTTGACTCCGCTCCCACGGGATTCGGAGCCGCGCCCAGTTTCTGGGCTTCCTTAAGCACCGCTTCCGCGATATTTTCATGGAATTCCACCAGAAGCACCTTGGACTGGGCGTTGGCCAGGAAGGCGTCCTTTACCTCAGGAATCTCTCCTGCCTTCAGACGGCTGACGCACTCCTCGTTGACCTGCGCCTGAATCGCCAGAGCCACCGGAGCGTATACCAGGCCATGAAGCACGTCCAGAGCCTCGTGTCCCTGGGTCTGCATTCCGCCGGAATAACTTTCTGAAATAAGCTGAGCGATATATTTTTTCTTTCCCACGATGACGCCGATACCCTCCGGCCCCAGAAGCTTGAAGGAAGAAAAACAGGAAAGATCCGCTCCGCACTGAACGCCGATTTTTTTCACTTTCATCACCGCGTAGTTGTCGTCTGTGAGAATGGGAATTTCCCGCGCCTCCTTGATCGCGCGGACCACCTCTTCCATGTCGTAGTGGTCGTCCATCTTCTGTCTCGTGTACTGTACCAGAGCGCCCTGAATATCCGGATTTTCCTCCAGGACTCTTCGGATCTCTCCCAGATCGTTGAAGTCCGCCTCCACCGGCTCCAGTCCCAGCATATCCAGAGAGGTAGCCGTGGTATTGTAAACAGGCGCCTTATGGACCAGAATCTTCTGGCCGCATTTCAGCATGGTGTGCAGGCCGAACCGGATTGCAGCGCTCCCGGCGCCCCGCACCAATACGCAGGCCTCTGCGTCGAAAATGCGGGCGATGACCTTCTCTGCCTTCATCGTGGTCACCGGCTTGTTCAGCCCTCTCACTACGCCCAAATCGCCTCTAGTCAGGATCTCATGGCCCTCAAATTCCTTTGTCATGCATTCCACTACCCGGAACTGAAGCTTCATAGCTTCCTCCAGGCTGATGCTGTGAAGCGGATAGGTGTTCATGCTTCTTCCCCCTCTCTCTCCAGAATCCGTCTCGGATTGTGTATCAGCAGCATAGCAATCTGCTCCTCCGAAAAACCGTTTTCCCGAAGCAGCGGCAGGAAGCTCTCAAAGAGATAGCCGTAACCGATGCCTCCAAAGGCTTTCAGATGGGATTTTCTCGTGATGTCCATGGAAAGCACCACCTGAGACAGGCGTCCCCTTTCCGCTATTTTCTGAAGAGCCTGCACGCGGAAGATATCCGGGCAGTAATTCAGCTTTCCGACCGTGTCGAATCCTACGTTTACTCCCATTTCCAGAAGTTCCAGAATCTTTTCCGTATCCTGGGAAAGATCCATGTGGCCGATGATGATTTTCTCCGGCTTCACACCATGGGCGATCAGGTACTCTGCCTGCTCCTTCCCAAGAGTGCCAAGTGTCGTATGGGTAGTCACCGGCGCTCCCGTTCTCACAGCCGCCAGACTCATAGCCTCGAAAACCTTCTCCTCCATGGGCTTCATTTCGTTTTTGCTGGTGCCGAACTCTCCGATAGCCGCCGCCCTTATGCCTGTTCCCTCGATTCCCTCCAGCACTTCCTTTTCTGCCAGGACCGCCAGCTCCTCCACTGTATCTGACCCCACCATTTCCGGAAGGAAGGGTTCCTTATAAAAACCTGTGGAGACCAAAATCCGGATTCCCGAAGCCTCCTCCACCCGTTTGATATAATCAATATCCCGGCCCATTCCCAGATTGGTGACCTCCAGGATATTCCGCACTCCATACCCATACAGCCGCCGGAACTCCTCCACCGTCTCGTCAAAGCAGTCCAGCCTGCAGTCCAGGTCTTTTTTTACCCCCGATAAATCAATGGTCACATGCTCATGCATCAGCGTGTAACCGTCCTGCAGCAATGCCATTCTCTTTTAAAGCCTCCTCCCTGCATGATTTTTTCTGTATTCCTATACGATTTCTATACGACTATACGATTCCTGCATTCTACTGTTCCAACATTCCACTGTTCTGCAGCTTTTCAGACCGCGCCCTTTTTCAGCAGCCGTCCTCAAAATACTGCTTCAGATTTCCAAAATACCGTTCCACAAGAGGGCTGCGCGGCTTTCGGATGTCTTCCGCCAGCCGGAACATGGCCCGGATATCCTCCGGACTGCTTTCGCATAGCAAAAGCGTGCACCTTCCAAGCCCCTGGTCCGGCACGGTCAGGGCCGACAGGCCGCACATATTCGCCACGCGCATCAGCCCCTTTCCGGAGCGTCTCTGCAGCTCCCCTGTCTCTTCGCTGAAATGGCCGAACACGGTATCGCCCAGCCCGAAAAGATCTACCGGTCCCTCTCTGGAAATGAGAATCCTGCCTCTGCGGACCGTTTCCCTCACATACCGGATCAGCGGCTCTCTAGGACCGAACAGATCCAGGGATCCGTCCGCTTCCACGGTCTGAACCAGCAGCGTATTCTTATCCGCCGTCTGCGTTCCCGGCCCTGGCAGCCCCGCCTCCGCTTTCCCCAGTCCCAGTTCCGGCACAGCCTGGACCGCTTTTTTCAGCGTATCCCAGTCCCTGCTGATAAACCCCAGAGACGGAGAAAAGGATATGCCGTCTGTGGAAACCTTTTGAAACTGCTTCAGATATTCTTCTTCTATCAGAGGAGAAATAAAGCCATACAGATTCAGCGCCGCAGCCGGCGCAAGTACGGAACCTCCCCCGTCTGTGCCTACGCCCAGATCATTAATTCCATAAAACACGTTCAGCGCCGTCCCGCTGCTGGATCCGGTCATGTGCCGTCCAGTCAGCGGATTAACAAGCTGCATGTCCACGGCTCTCCCACCCAGAGACATTCTGTCTCTGGTGTGTGTGAGAAAGCCTTCCGCCTCCATTTTCCCCGGCAGTCCGCCGGGGATGGAAGCAGTCTGCTTATAGCCGGTATAAAAGGCGTACCCATGCGTTTCCTGCGCTGTCCTTACCCTGTCGATGACGTTCGGGTATACCCTCTCTACCGTATGATATGGATTTTTCAGCGCCAGAAAGGTCTTTCTGGCATACTGTTCCATTTTGACATCCATGCTGTCAGCCTGCCGCAGGTACTGCGATCAGTCCGATGAGCAGAAGCAGGTTCAGCAGGACGCCGAAGATAATACATGCCACCGGGCCTACAGCCAGATCCACGATGGGCTTTTTCGCCTTCTTGTTCAACAGGAACGCGCCGATGACAAACAACGCACCAATTCCCGTGTACCCGGAAGCCGCTGCGGACATAGTCTCAGCCGCTACGATACCGCCTGCCAGAAGGGCTACCTCCAGCACCTTGTTCATGGAAGTACGCACATATTCGCCCATATCCTTTACGCCCGGGAACTTATCCATTCCTTTCGCGAACAAATTGATAAGCAGGATCTCCACAACCATAACCAGCACGCCGACTACAAAGGCCAGAAGCGGATTTCCGTGAAGCAGAAGACCTACTACGAATACAAAGGTACATCCTGCCGCGCCATACACGCCTGTTACAATCGCGGTCGTAAATACCAGCGGAATAAAGCCGATGGCGCGGGCCAGAGCGGTCAGAGCCGCGTTCATATACTCGCCTTCAGCCAGCAGGGCCAGAGAAGCCGGGTCTCCAGCCACGATAGAAAGGCTGGTGCCGGCAGCAATGAGACCGCCCATGATGGCAAGCAGAAACCAGTTTTTGCGGATTCTCGATACGTTGCCGCTGAAGCCCTGAGTCAGAGCCTCGTTGCTGTTGGAATCTCCCTTAATCTGAGCCGCATAGATAATCATCATCACCATGCCCGCCAGCATTGCCATACCTTCCGCGTTCAGAGCCACGCTGTTCGCGCCGATGGAGAATACGCCAAATTTCTTGATCAGATAATATACAAGCACGGTGACGCCGGCAGTAATCATACCCTTCTTAAAGCCATGCTGATACGCCACACCCACTGCCGGGAATACGGCAAAGGCTACTGTTACATAGTTGGATACGCTGCCTAGGTCGCTTGTGAAGTTGTAGGGCATCATCGCAAACAGGTTTACGATGAACTCCAGGCCAGCCAGGATCGCCAGTCCATAGACCGCTCCGATGACTGCGGAAATAATCATGCCCACCTTTGTATCCGGACAGAAAGAACCGATCATATCGGTGGTAAGCAGCAGGCAGTGAATCAAGATGATGCTTGCCGCGATAGATGTGGGAATACCAAAGCCGATAACCAGGCCGAAGCTGATAGCAAAGCTCATGGCCGCCAGTTCTTTTCTGGAAATTTCTTTGTTAAAATACTGGCCTACAATGGGGCGGAAACCGTCGTTGAATACGGCGATACCCTGATTGGACAGTACAGATGCAAGAGCGCCTATCAGCGCAATGATAATGTATCTCATAACAATCCTCCTTCTTTGTCAGTCAGAGCCTTTAAAAGCACCGGCAGCACAGCCTCCTTATGCTGAGCCGTAAAGCCAAACGCCACCTTTCCGTCTCTGACCTCCTGTCTGATTTCCTCTTCGCTGCGGATTTTTCCCGGCATGGACAGTGTCGCGCATTTCGCCTTCCCCAGAATCGCAAGGGCCATGGCGAGAGCTCCGCCTCCGCCTGTGTTGCAGGCTCCCACATAGTAATCCCAGGTCCCGGCCTTCATGCCCATCGTAGCGTCCAGGTCGCCCTTCACCGTTACCTCAGCCTGATCTCCAAGCTCCTTCTTTACAATCGCGGCAATATCTTCCTTATCGATCTGTCCGCCAACCACAATCTTCATGTCTTTTTCCTCCTTATGACAAAAGGCTGCATAAATGAACAGATAAAAAATCCTGTTCTGTCTTTGGGAACTGAATGTCAGTCTCTGCCAGAATCTGATCCCGGAGCTTTAAGGCTTCCTCATAAGCCGGCTCCAGCTTCATACTCTCCAGCAGCGCTTCATCCATGGGGTTTTCCTCTGTTCCGTCCTCCGCGCGCTGTCCCGCCATGGCAAAATGCGTGACAAACATCTCCATCTTATCCTGGGAGACATCTTCCTTCGCGGAAAGCACCAGGTCTGTCACCTGTCTGGAACAGGCAGCCACTTTCGGACTGATAACCCCGTTTTGTTCCAGTATTGCGATTCTTTCATACAGTGCTTCTCTCATCGTTTTCCCTCCTTTCTCAATATATATTTTTTTGTATATTAATGCATAAAAGAATGTTGGAACCTGAACCATAAAACAATATTTTACTAATATACATTATTTTGTATATTGGCATGGAAGAAAATCCATTTTACAGGCAGCCTGCAGGCTGTCTTTCTGGCTTTCCCTAGTAAAATGGCCTCATTTCCTGCCTTCTCACCTTTTCCAGTATGTTCAGCGTATATTCTTTGCGGATATTTTTTTTCAAAAACCGCTCCAGCGGCACATTTCCCTTCTGGATCACGATTACAGCTGTGGAAAATCTGCTGTTGTACTCATCGTCCTCCAGCTCCTCCACGCGGAAGCTGCCTTCAGTCTGGTTTTCGATGATGTCGTCGTAATTCCAGACGCCGGCATCAATCACGCCGTCCATGATTGCGGAGAGAGTCTGCTGCACCCGGATATCCACCAGCTGCACCTTTTTCCCTCTAATCAGATTCTCTGTAATCCCCTTCTGGTCCAGGGAATCCCGGTCATAGGCGACTCGCATGCCATCCTGAATCCCGGAAGAAAACCCTTCTCCCAGAATCAGAACATGCCTTGAAAGAAAACTTCCCGGTCCGAAATTCAGAACGATCTCTATCTCTCTTCCTTTTTCCATAGCATTCTCAGCCGCATACTGAGAACACACGGCAAACTGGTAAGTACCCGCTTCCACCAGCTGAATCCTTCCCACGGCTCCTCTGGCATAGGCCATATTGAAGCGGTATTCTTTCAGCTGTTCATAAATGGCTGTGGCAAAGCCTTCGTAGGTCCGGGAGTAAGGAAGCGGCATAATTCCAAGAATCTCCTTATTCAGTGTACAGTCCTGAAGCTTCACATAATCTATCTTCTCAATGTAAGTGCCCAGATGTCCATGAGAAGCCAGTTCCACAGCTCCCGCTTCCTTCAGATAGCGGAAAGCATTCTGAATCGTTCCTCTGGAAACGCCGTATTCCTCCTCATAGAAAGAGATGGGAGGAATCCTGTCGCCTGCGTTTCTGGAAAGGAGACTGGAGGCCACATTGCTGATGGCAACACCTTTTTTCTGATACAGAACCTGTCTGTCGTCCTGTCTCATCTGCCTTCCTCCTTTCCAATATACATTTTTTTATACATTCAATCTATTTGTATTATAGGATGATTTTTCCTGTGCGTCAATGACAATCTGCCGAAATACTAACCAAAATTACAGCTTTATTTTTGTGTATTTTCACGTTTCGCTGGTCCAATCTGGTATGTGCGGCATGCTGCCATGCCGACACGGCCCGAAGAGCTGGCATAGCTGGAAGAATTACCCTGGCCAGAAAGGCTGCCGCAGCCGACATTTATACATATAGAAAAAAATTTCCGCTCAGTATCCAATTTCTGTGGAAAACAGCCGGATCCGCCCGCCAAACAGCTCGCAAAACCTGCCTATTTTCCATATGCAAAAAAATGTGCCGTGTATATACAAGATTCCGGCTGATTTTATACATGGCAGGAAAATAAATCTGCATATGTACAATCTGCCCGGAATTGCGTACTGAAAAGGCAGAAAACAGCCTGGCGCGGCAGCTTTTTGTATATCAGAACGCAGAAATTCTGTATATATACAAACACACTGCCGCGTCAGGCCGTTATCTGGCTCCCGCCGTCTGCTTCCGCGTCAGGCCTTTGTCCGGTTCCTGCCGTCTGCTTCCGCGTCCCTGGCAGAGCGTTTCCGCCACCTCCACCTTTTTCTCTCCGAAACTGGGGCTTGTCTCCCTTCATATACTAATGCTATACTGAATATGGCGGCCGCGTACCGGGCACCCTCCGTCTGTGGGGCGCTTCTTTCTTTTCCCGCGGCGCGCATAAAACGACGAACAGGAAGTGTATAATATGTATCACGTTCATTTTCATAATCCCATTCCCGTACATTTCATCGGCATCGGCGGCATCAGTATGAGCGGCCTGGCCGAGATTCTCTTAAAGGAAGGCTTTCCGGTCTCCGGCTCTGACAGCCACGCTTCGGCGCTGACTGAGCATCTGGAGCGGGCGGGCGCCCGGATCTGCATCGGTCAGGCGGCTTCCAATATTCCGGAGGACTGTAAG
This sequence comes from uncultured Merdimonas sp., assembly GCA_944383645.1. Taxonomy (GTDB): domain Bacteria; phylum Bacillota; class Clostridia; order Lachnospirales; family Lachnospiraceae; genus Laedolimicola. The sequence continues at coordinate 5,175 of CALWQJ010000059.1, read as the reverse complement.
CTTGTCGTCTATACAGCGGCCATCCACCCGGACAATCCGGAGTACCGGGAGGCCAAACGACGCGGTGTCCCCATGCTCTCCCGGGCCGAGCTCTTAGGCCAGCTGATGCGCAACTACCAGACCTCCATCGCGGTGGCCGGCACTCACGGCAAGACCACGACCACCTCCATGATCGCATCCATTCTTCTGGAGGAGGACGCGGATCCCACTATTTCCGTGGGCGGCATCCTGCCCTCCATCGGCGGGAACATCCGGGTGGGCGGCTCTGAGATGTTCCTGACAGAGGCCTGCGAGTACACGAACAGCTTTCTGCACTTTTTCCCCACCATCGGGATCATATTAAATATAGAAGAGGACCATATGGATTTCTTCAAGGACCTGAACGATATCCGGCGATCCTTCCGCCGTTTCGCCGAGCTTCTCCCCGTGGAGGGCCTTCTGATCATCAACAGCGATATTCCGGACTATGAGGAAATCACAGAGGGCCTCTCCTGCCGGGTCGTGACCTTCGGCTCCTCCCCGGACGCGGATTACCGGGCTGAAAACACCGCCTACGACACGTTTGGCCACCCCTCCTTCGATCTGATAAGGAAAAATGAAAAAGACGGCAGGCGGCCGCGCTTCAGCCTGAAGGTTCCCGGCGAACACAATGTATGCAACGCTCTGGCCTCCATCGCTCTGGCTGACGCTCTGCGGATCCCCGAGGCGGCTGTGGAGAAGGGACTTCTCTCCTTCACCGGAACGGATCGGCGTTTTCAGTACAAGGGCGAGGTGAACGGCGTCACCATCATCGACGATTACGCCCACCATCCCACGGAGATCCGGGCTACCCTCCACGCGGCGGCTCATTATCCCCACCGGGAGCTCTGGTGCGTCTTCCAGCCCCACACCTATTCCCGCACGAAGGCCTTCCTGAAGGAATTCGCGGAGGCTCTGTCCCTGGCAGATCATGTGGTGCTGGCCGATATCTACGCGGCCCGGGAGACGGACACCCTGGGAATCAGCTCCAGGGATCTGGAGCGGGAGCTGGCGGCGCTGGGCGCGGACGTGTATTATTTCCCCACCTTCGCGGAAATCGAAAAATTTTTATCAGAAAAATGTATGCACGGCGACATGTGTATAACTATGGGCGCCGGAGACGTGATAAATATAGGCGAGGACCTGCTGAAATAAAAGTTATCCACATTATCCACATGCTTATGCACCTTTTCGGAGGAAATAGCATGTGGATTTTTTTGTGGACAACCTGTTGACATAAATTATTTCCCTTTTTTATCCCCAGCGTTCCCGTTCTCCTCTTTTCTGCTTATTTTCAGCCTGTTTTCCGCCCTGTATGCCAGAATCTACAGGTTGCGGATAATATTTCTCCACAAAGTTATCCACATTATCCACATTTTTTTATCCCCAGCGTTTGTGGACAGCGGCGGGGCGGGCCGCAGCCTGTAATCTGCGGATTCCGCAAAAAGCCTGTTTTTTTTTGTCTGGAAGTGTGCTACAATACAGGTACTTGGAGGTTCCTATCCACATTGGTGAATGGCGATGCCTGGAGAGGTGTTGAAGATGAGCGGATTTATTCTGTGCAAGGAGAAGGACGGCGGTCATACGCTGGTCCCTGATTTTTTTGTGGACAACTACATGCCCGAAGCAGATGGAGAATATGTAAAGATCTATCTGTATCTTCTGCGCTGCCTGAAAAGCGGCACACAGGAGCTGTCTGTCTCTCTCATCGCCGACAGATTCGACCACACCGAGAATTATATCTGCCGGGCCCTCCGGTACTGGGAGAAGATGAAGCTTCTGCAGCTGGAGTACGACAGCGCGGATCAGCTGACCGGCGTCCGGATGCTGGAAGCCCCGCAGGAGTCTCCAGACAGCGGGGAAAAAGCCGAGCCTCCGGCGAAGGAGGCCTCCTCCGGCCACATTCCGGCCGATCTCCTGTCGCCCCAGGAAGCCCAGCAGCTGCTTTTCATCTGCGAGCAGTATCTGGGAAAGACCTTAAGCTCCCGGGAGGTAGCGCAGATTCTCGATCTGCATGACTCGCTGGGCTTCAGCGCGGAGCTCATCGAGTATCTCGTCGAATACTGCGTATCCGGCGGACATAAGAGCATTCATTACATAGAAGGAACTGCCCGTGGCTGGTGCCAGGACGGCATCCGTACCGTCTCCCAGGCGCGCCAGCAGACAACCACCTACAACCGGGCTTATTATAAAATCCTGAAGGCCTTCGGCATCTCCAGCCGCAATCCCGTAGAGGTGGAGACCGCCTTCATGAACAAATGGCTGAAGACCTGGGGCTTTTCGCTGGAGCTGATCCTGGAAGCCTGCAGCCGGACTATGGCCGCTATCCACCAGCCCAGCTTTGAATACGCGGATAAGATTCTGTCTGAATGGAAAAAACAGAATATCGCCTCCCCCGCCGGCCTGGAGCAGGCGGACCGTAACCGGCAGGCCGCAAGACAGGCCGCGCAGGTTTCCAAAAATCCGCAGGGTCCGCAAGGTTCGCAGCCCCCGCAGGACGGCCGGGAGAAGGAAAGCGCTTCCGCCGCCCGCAGAGCGTCTTCCCAGAACCGTTTCCACAATTTCCGGGAACGGGATTATGACTTTGAGAAGCTGCAGAAGCAGCTCATTAATCAGTAAGCAAAGGAGCGCCTCATGCCTCTTATCAATACACAATATGATTCTATCATGCGGGAATACGCCCGCCGGCAGGCCCGCTCCCGCCAGGAGCTGGAGGAGCGCCTGGCACGCATCCACCGGGAGCTTCCGGCGCTTTCGTCCCTGGAGGATGAAATCACAGCCTGCCAGGCCGGAAAGGTCCGGGCTGCCGTCTCCCAGGACAGAAAGCAGGCGGAGGCTCTGGACGCCGCGCTCCAGGAGCTTGTCCGGAAGCGGGAAGCCCTGCTGGCGGCCCACGGCCTGAAGCCTTCAGACCTGGAGCCGGTCTACGCCTGCCCAGACTGCCAGGATACCGGCTATATCGGCGAGCAGAAGTGCCACTGCTTCCTGCAGGCGGAGATTGATCTCCTCTATCACCAGTCGCATCTTCGGGAAGTGCTGGAGCGCGAAAATTTCCGGACCTTTTCCTACGAATGGTACGAAGGGGAGGACCGGGAGATCATGCGGCGCAATGTGATGGATGCCCGTCTGTTCATCGAGCATTTCGACGACAGCTTTCAGAATCTGCTGCTTCTGGGCGCGGTGGGCACGGGAAAAACCTTTCTCTCCAACTGTATCGCAAAGGAGCTGATGGACAGCTGCCATTCTGTCGTCTACCTGACCGCCTTCCAGCTTTTCGAGCTGCTTTCCCAGGCCGCCTTTGGCCGGGATCGGCAGGGACAGTCCGGACGGCAGGCCTACCCCTATATTTTCGACTGTAATCTCCTGATCATAGACGATCTGGGTACGGAGCTTCCGAATTCGTTCACTGTGTCGCAGCTCTTCCTCTGCGTCAACGAACGGATTCTGCGGAAAAAATCCACGCTGATTTCTTCCAATCTGGACATGGAGGCCCTGCGGAACATCTATTCCGAGCGCACCCTGTCCCGCATCATCAGCTGCTACACCATCCGGCAGCTGCCCGGAAGCGATATTCGAATCAGAAAGAAACTGAATGCCGGATCCCCGGGGGAAATATAGAAGCATAAGACCGCAGGGTCTGGGCTCCGGCGTCATTACCCTCATACACAACCATACACACTACGGAGGATACTGTTATGTTACTGCAAAGAAGCCAGCGCGTACTGGAAACCATTCCTGTCGGTTCTCTCGGACTGATCCCACTGAAAAGCTGCGAGGACCTCGGCCGCCAGGTCAACGATTACCTTGTAAAATGGCGCCACAGCAGCGATCTGGAGCACAAATCCAATATCGCCTTCACCGGATATGAGCGCGACTCTTATCTGATCCCGGCGCACACGCCCCGGTTCGGATCCGGAGAGGCCAAGGGCACCATCGACGATTCCGTCCGCGGAAACGATCTGTACCTGATGGTGGATGTCTGCAATTACAGCCTGACCTACAAGCTTTACCGCTACACGAACCACATGTCGCCCGACGATCATTTCCAGGATTTGAAGCGCGTCATCGCGGCTATCGGCGGCAAGGCCCGCCGTCTGACGGTGATCATGCCCTATCTGTATGAAAGCCGCCAGCACAAGCGCAGCGCCCGGGAATCCCTCGACTGCGCCATGGCTCTGCAGGAGCTGGTGAACATGGGCGTGGAAAACATCATCACCTTCGAGGCCCACGATCCCCGCGTCCAGAACGCGATCCCCCTTCACGGCTTTGAGACCGTCACCCCGGCCTACCAGCTCATCAAGGGACTTCTGGAGAACACCCCGGGGCTGCAGGTGGACAGCGACCATATGCTGGTCATCAGCCCGGACGAGGGCGGCATGTCCCGCGCGGTCTATCTGGCCAATGTGCTGGGGCTCGACATGGGCATGTTCTACAAGCGCCGCGATTACACCCGCATCATAGACGGCCGCAATCCCATTCTGGCCCACGAATTCCTCGGCACCGACATCGAGGGCAAGGATATGATCGTGGTGGACGACATGATTTCCTCCGGCGACAGTATGCTGGAGGTCATCCGCGAGCTGAAGAACCGGAAGGCCCGCAACATCTATATCTTCTCCACCTTCGGCCTGTTTACCAACGGCCTCGAGAAATTTGACAAAGCCTATGAGGAGGGCCTTTTCACCAAGCTTCTGACCACGAACCTGATTTATCAGACGCCGGAGCTTTTAAGCCGCCCCTACTATATCAGCTGCAACATGAGCAAATACATCGCTCTTTTGATCGACACGCTGAACCACGACGTATCCATCAGCGACCTTCTGGATCCCTACGACCGGATCCAGGCCCTAATGACAAGATACCGTCGGGGAGAGCTGTAGGCAGCGCTGCCGTTTTACATTCAAACAGAAGGAGCCCTTATTCTGCAGCATCCAGGTTTGCGGGATAAGCGGCTCTTTTCTATATTTTGAGCGTGGAAGTATTGCATTTATTACCTATTAATGGTAGACTGTTTTTGTGCTGATCGGCACCTGTTTCCCGGCAGTTCGTCGGAAAATTCCCAAAACATAACGTATTTGACAAGAAAGGATTGCAAAAACTGCACATGAGACCAGAACAAAATGGTTCACTGCAGGCTGTGACGTGGGAAACCGCGCC
>CALWQJ010000058.1 GCA_944383645.1 uncultured Merdimonas sp. | reverse complement strand
GAATTTACAAAAAACGGACTATGCGTCGTTATAAATAATTGTTTTGAAAATCCTGTCCCAGCATTCTTTACCATCTCATCAGCCAATGTCCCTAAATACTGATGGTACAGGCCATTCTCCGGCTCTTCAATAAATACCAGCTGTCTCGGATTTTTTTCATGCAAAAGAAGATAATATGCAAACAGCTTTAATGTACCATCTGACATTTTAGGGGAATAAAAAGCATTTTTAAATCCTGCTTCCCAAAATCTTAACATCATCTGCCCATTGTCAAAACGGACCGGCTCTATTTTCTCTATCCCAGGCAGCTTATCCTGAATATCTTTGAGGACTTTCTCAAATTCTTTTTTATTTTCCCGATACATATATTGAGCCACATTATTAATATTACTGCCATCCCGATTCAGATACGGCTGAGGTGCGGCTGTCTGAATTCCTCTCGCAGCATCCGGTGAAAAATAACACAAATACCAGCTTTTCAGAAAGGCAAGAAAACCTTCCACGCGTTCATACTGCTTCATGGCTCCTATCGTCACAATACCCAGTTTTCTTTTATCTGACAGCTCTACTTCTTTCTTCTTCTCTACCTGGATGCGTCCATCTTCGTTTTCCCCTCCTTCTTTTCCTTCATACGCATATCCTCTGCCATTCTGCATATAAAAAAAGGAGAGTGGACGCCCATACTTTTTTACTCTCTGCCGTAACCGCTCTTCCTTTACATAAGGACGCCCCGATTCGTCTATATCAATTTTTAATTCATAGGTAATCGGCATAGAGCTTCGATTTTCCCGATAATATACCTCAAATGCCACAGGCTCTTTACAGCCTTGAGAACGAATCTGTTCAAAGCCTCCTCTATTTTTCTCATCACAGGCTGCTTCCACCCCAAGCTCCAAACAGTCTGTAAGAAATCCGAATACATCTGCCAATGTGCTTTTCCCATTTCCGCTTGGGCCGATAATTGCCGTCACATTATTTAACGCAGCTGTTTTCTGACTGCTCAGCGTTCTTCCCATCACAATATTTTTAAGCGGACCGAAATTCTGTATTTTTACTCCTTCGATTTTCCCCATACAGACATACCTCCATGGTATATTTTACTGCTCCAAGTATAGCATACCCCTGCAGAAAGAACAAACACTTTCCACCGTATTTTCCCTATGCCCCCCATTACATTACCTGCTCTGCTTCAAAAGGCAAAAGCCATGTAAAAACCGGGAGAAACTTAGCTTCATCCTTGAAAAAGCATGTCTCTCCCGGTTCCCGGCAAATTAACATTTAGTTATAAACAATCTCTTAGTAATTCTCCGCGTGAATCTCGAAGTAGCTCTGGGGATGCGCGCAGGTCGGGCAGATCTCCGGCGCGGTGGTTCCTACGATGATGTGTCCGCAGTTGCGGCACTCCCATACCTTGACCTCGCTCTTCGCGAAGACCTCCGCCATCTCCACATTGTGAAGCAGGGCGCGGTAGCGCTCCTCATGGTGCTTCTCGATGGCGGCTACCAGACGGAATTTCGCGGCCAGCTCCGGGAAGCCCTCCTCCTCGGCGGTCTTCGCGAAGCCGTCGTACATGTCGGTCCATTCGTAGTTCTCACCCTCTGCCGCGTGGAGCAGGTTCTCGGCGGTATTTCCGATGCCGTTCATCTCCTTGAACCACATCTTCGCATGCTCCTTCTCGTTGTCAGCCGTCTTCAGGAACAGGGCGGCAATCTGCTCATAGCCTTCCTTCTTTGCTACGGATGCGAAATAGGTATACTTGTTGCGCGCCTGGGATTCTCCCGCGAATGCAGCCTCCAGGTTCTTTTCTGTCTGTGTTCCAGCGTATTTGCTCATTTTGTTTTCTTCCTTTCTCTCTTCTACTATTTTTTTGTTTTTCCCTGTCTCATTGCAGGGGATCCGCCGAAGCAGCTCCTTCGCCGCGTCCAGCGGAAATTCCTTTGTGGGAGGATTGGAAATCAGCTCCTCCAGAAGCGCATGGGTGTTCGCGCTCTGAGGCAGCATATAGCCGCTCTCCCGCAGAAGGTCCTCGTTTACCAGGCGGATGGAACGGGCCGCCGCTTTCATCAGGCGGTACAGGCCGTCCTCCTCTGCGCCCTCCGCAAGCTGGAGCGCGATTCTTTCCTGCTTTGCCTTGCTCTTTGCGAGAGCGTACTCCGCCGCCGTCACGGCTTCATCCTTTGCCTGCTGGGGAGGATACTCCACCGGCACCATGGAAATGGCGGCGCTGGGACAGGCGTCCGCGCAGCTGCCGCAGCCGATGCACTTCGCCACATCGATGACGCTGTCCTCTGTGTCCGTCGCTCCCACGGGACAGACATAGAGGCACAGGCAGTCCTTCGTGCACAGACGCAGATTTCTCACGGCTATCCTTTTCATCCGTCAGCCCTCCCTTCTGTCCGCTCAAATTTCCACGCGGGCACCTTGCACACGGGGCAGAGCTCCGGGGGCTTCCCGCCCACGTAGACGAAGCCGCAGACACTGCAGACCCAGATCTCCGCGCCGGAAAGAAACGCCTCGCCCTCCTCCTGGTACTGGCGCAGCAGAGAATTCAGCATGTTCGTGACCTTCTCGCCCCAGACGCAGATTCGTTTGGTGCCCCGGTCGCCGGCCGCGTCAGCCGCCGCCTTCACTGCTGGATATCCGGCGTCCAAATCCGCCTGGATAAGCCCGGCAAGCCCCTCCAGATCCGCCTCAGGCACCGCGGGCGCTGCCGCCGCAAGGTAATCCGCAAGCTCCCGGAACAGGGCTTCCTCCTGGGGCCTGTACTGTTTTTCACAGCCCCGGGCCAGGTTGGAGCAGAGAGCTGAAAGAGCTCCCACAGAAAGCTTTACCAGATCTCCATCCTCTGAAACAGCTTCCACTGCCGGAACCGGTGAAACGGCAGCCTTTGTCTCTTCTTTCTTCTTTTCCGGAACAAAGACAGACTTGGCCGCCTTGCACACGGGACATTTCCAGGAATCCGGCAGTTCAGAGAAGGGAACCTTCTCCCGCGCCTCATCATAGATATACCCGCATACGGAACAGATATATTTCATCCACATCCTCCTTTCTTTTATAACCGCTGTCTACGGCTGCATTTTATTGCTATCTTCTATTGCTATCTTCTATTGCTATCTTCTATTGCTATCTTCTATTGCTATTTTCTATTGCTTCTTTCTATTTATTGCTGCCGTGCAGGGTTTTGCGCTTCCTTTTCCCTGCACTCCGGACAGATATAAAATATTTTCAAATCATACGAGAAGAACTCCCCACCAAGCTGCCGTTTCAGAGAATCCGTCAGATCCTCCAGACACACGTCCGTCAGTCTGCCGCACCGCCGGCACACCAGGTGATCATGCTTCACGGTACGGTCGTACCGATCCGGCGAGCCCTCCACCGACACCCGGCGGATCCGCCCGGCCCCGTACAGCTTATTCAGATTATTATAGACCGTAGCCTGCGAAACCGCGGGATAGACCTTTTTCAGTTCCGAAAAAACCTGTTCCGCAGTCAGATGGCTCTGTGAGGAATTGACAATTTCATAAATCTGCTTCTCGTATTTTGTCATAGGCATTTTCTCTTTTTAGAATTATTCTAAATTTATTGTAGCCGCTCCCGCAGGAAATGTCAAGCTAAAATGTCTGAATTTTTTTGACTTTATTTTTAATAAAATGGGAATTATCTGAAAAACTGCCGCAGACCACTCATCCTGAGCAGTCTGCGGCAGTTTCCATGAAAGAAAAATGCTTTTTTTAATTACAGTTTTCGGAATTCCAGAGCTTACGCGAAAGGATTCTCCGTCGGATACATCATATTCTTCGGACGGTTGAAGCCGATCTTCTCCGGCTCCACGCCCAGGTACTTAAATACCTCGAAAAGGGCCTTGCCGTAATGGCCGAAGGCTACCGCGCCGTGATGGGGGAAGTTTTCCTCAATCAGCACATGGCGGTAGAAGCGTCCCATCTCCGGAATCGCGAAGACTCCTATGGAGCCAAAGGACCGGGTCGCCACCGGCAGGATCTCGCCCTGGGCCACATAGGCGCGCAGCCTGCAGTCTGCCGTGCTCTGCAGACGGTAGAAGGTGATGTCTCCCGGAATGATGTCTCCCTCCAGGGTTCCTTGTGTTACCTCTTCCGGAAGGCTTCTGGCCATGATGAGCTGATACTTCATGGAGCAGGAGGTCAGCTTGCCGGAGCAGGTGTTGCCGCAGTGGAAGCCCATGAAGGTATCCTTCTGGGTATACGGGAATTTACCCGCGATGTCCTCGTTGTAGAGATCCGCCGGAACGGTGTTGTTGATATCGAGCAGGGTCACAGCGTCCTGGCTTACGCAGGTGCCGATGAACTCGCTTAAAGCGCCGTAGATGTCCACCTCGCAGGATACCGGGATGCCCCGTCCTGCCAGACGGCTGTTCACATAGCAGGGCACGAAGCCGAACTGGGTCTGGAAGGCGGGCCAGCACTTGCCTGCGATGGCCACATACTTGCGGTAGCCCTTATGCTCTTCTACCCAGTCCAGGAGGGTCAGCTCATACTGAGCCAGCTTTGAAAGAATCTGCGGCTTCTGGTTGCCCTCGCCCAGCTCTGCCTCCATATCCTTTACCACATCCGGGATTCTCGGATCTCCCTCGTGCTTGTTGAAGGCCTCGAAGAGGTCAAGCTCGGAGTTCTCCTCGATCTCCACGCCCAGGTTGTACAGCTGCTTGATGGGCGCGTTGCAGGCCAGGAAATTAAGGGGTCTCGGTCCAAAGCTGATGATCTTAAGACTGGACAGGCCAACCAGAGCCCGCGCGATGGGCAGGAACTCATGGATCATATCCGCGCACTCCTCAGCGGTGCCCACCGGGTACTCCGGAATATAAGCCTTCACATTGCGCAGCTTTAAGTTGTAGCTTGCGTTCAGCATGCCGCAGTAAGCGTCGCCGCGGCCCTGCACCAGATCCTTTCCGCTCTCCTCGGCGGCAGCCACGAACATCACCGGGCCGTCGAAATGCTTCGCCAGCAGGGTCTCGGAAATCTCCGGTCCGAAGTTTCCAAGGTACACTACCAGGGCGTTGCAGCCTGCCTCTTTAATATTTTCCAGAGCCTGCACCATATGGATCTCGCTTTCCACGATGCAGACCGGACACTCATAGATATCCGCCGCGTCATACTTCTTCGCATACGCGTCCACCAGGGCCTTTCTGCGGTTCACAGAAAGAGACTCCGGGAAACAGTCGCGGCTTACCGCCACGATTCCTACTTTTACTGCCGGTACGTTAATCATATCCATCCTCCTTACAGATTTAAAATGAATTAAAATTTGATTCCGGTTTTCAGGTTCCCGCCTTTAAGGCCCACAAAGGCTCCGCCTTCACCAAGTCCCGACTCCTCATGGGCAATCAGCCATTTGTTGCGGGCAGCCAGCAGGCGGTCCTCGCCGAGGGCTCCCGTCACCTTCGGAGCCTCCTCGTTGGTTCCCTTCGCCAGCACAATCGCCACCTGGAAGCCCTCCTTTACCAGGCTGCAGGGCGCGTAATGAAGCGTGGTCGCGTAAAGCTCTACCGCGCAGCCGGCCGGAACCTCGAACATCTCCATCTTTCCGGTGTCGTAGGTAAAATCATCCTCAATATCCTGCTGGCATCCCACGATCAGGACAGCGCCCTGATACGCGATATTGATCTCGGAGCAGCGGTGGTACTCGATGGCGTTCAGCGTATCGTTTTTCCCGTTGCAGTAGCCGATCTGGATGGGAATGCCGCCAAACGCGCTGTCCCGGACCGCGTCAAACTCTGCCGCAGCCTCCAGGGACGGCTCGGACGCCACATAGACCACCTCATCCGTAAGCGGCGTCTTTCCCAGACGCTCCAGAAGATCAGGGATTTTAAGGTCCAGGACTCTTCCGTATTTCCGAAATTCCGGATCTGTCACCTTTTTCATTGTGTTCCATCCTCCTTATGCCTTATATGTGAATGGTTTACTGGCTCTTTCTCTTGGAAACCACATCGAAGATAACGGCTGCCAGAAGAACGAGGCCCTTTACGACTCTCTGGTAGTTGGCGTCTACGCCCATGATGGACATGCCCAGGTTGATAACGCCCATCAGCACGGCTCCGATGATGACGCCGGGAACCGTTCCGACTCCGCCGTACGCGGAAGCGCCGCCGATAAAGCAGGATCCGATAGCGTCCATCTCATAGTTCTGTCCGTAAGTGGGCTGGGCGGAGGTCATGCGGGCGATGGTCAGCATGCCTGCCAGGGCAGCCAGAAGGCCCATGTTCGTATAAGCGATGAAATATACCTTATCCGTATTGATACCGGAAAGCTTCGTCGCCTTCTCGTTTCCTCCTACCGCGTAGAAGTAACGGCCCGTGGTCGTCATGGAGGTGATATAGCCGTAAATCAGGACGACTACGATGACCCATACCAGAGCGGCCGGAATGCCCTTGTGCAGGGACAGGTTGTAGGTGAACCACAGGAGCACGGCGCAGAGCACGATCACCTTTGCCAGCATGGCGTTGAAGGAGCCGGTCTCATAGCCTTTTTTCTTACGTGCAAAGTATCCCCGGAACTGGGTCAGGGCGAAAATCGCGCAGGCAATCACGCCAGCCAGCATACAGGTGATATTGAAGCCGTTTCCGCCGAAGAAATCGGGAACGTAGCAGTCAGCGCCGCCACCGAAGATTTTTACAAAGGTCTCGTTGGTAATGGAAACCGTCATACCGTTTAATACCACGTTGGAAAGGCCGCGGAATACCAGCATGCCGGACAGAGTGGTGATGAACGGCGGGATGCGCACGAAGGCGATCCAGAAGCCCTGCCATGCACCGATGGCCAGGCCGACCAGCAGCATGATCAGGATGGACAGCCACATATTCATCTCGTAGGTCTCCATCATGGTCGCGCCGACCGCGCCTACGAAGCATACTACAGAACCTACCGACAGGTCGATGTTTCCTCCTGTCAGGATGCAGAGCAGCATACCGGTGGCCAGGACGAACACATACGCGTTCTGCGCAATCAGGTTATTGATGTTCTGGGGAAGAAGAATCTTTCCTTCTGTCTGCCAGGCAAAGAAGGCAGTCACCAGAATCAGCACCAGGATCATCGTATATTTTTTTACAAATTCCATAACTTTTGTCTTACTCATCGTCTACTCTCCTTTGCTCGACTTCAGAATGCAGGACATGATGACCTCCTGCGTCGCTTCCTCGTGGGACAATTCTCCCACGATCCGTCCCTCGTTCATGACGTAAATCCGGTCGCTCATGCCGAGAACCTCCGGCAGCTCCGAAGAAATCATGATGACGGACTTGCCGGCAGCGGCCAGTTCGTTAATGATACAGTAAATCTCGTACTTCGCTCCTACGTCGATACCTCTGGTGGGCTCGTCGAGGATCAGCACATCCGGATCCGCGAACATCCACTTGGCCAGAAGCACCTTCTGCTGGTTGCCGCCGGAGAGGTTGCCCACGTTCTGCTCGACTGTGGGGCATTTGGTCCGGAGCTTCTCTCGGTACTCCTCGGCTACGGCAAATTCCTTATCCTTGTCGATGATGCCGTGGCTGGATACGCCCGCCATGTTGGCCAGGGTCGTATTCGTCTTGATGGGGTTCGACAAAATCAGTCCGTTGCCTTTCCGGTCCTCCGTCACGTAGGCCAGCTTGTGGTTGATGGCGTCCCTCTCGTTTTTCAGGTGGACCTCCTGACCGTTGATGAAGAGCTGTCCGGAAATATTCGTGCCGTAGCTCTTTCCGAAGATACTCATGGCCAGCTCCGTACGGCCCGCGCCCATCAATCCGGAGATGCCTACCACCTCGCCCTTATGTACCTTGATGGACACGTTGTCGCAGACCTTGCGCTCCGAGTAGAGCGGATGGTACACGGTCCAGTTCTTAACCTCCAGGTTGACCTCCCCGATCTTCACGCCCGGCCGTTTCGGGAAACTGTCCGCGATCTCGCGGCCTACCATGCCCTTGATGATGCGCTCCTCAGAGAACTCATCCACGCCCTTGACCAGTGTCTCGATCGTCGCGCCGTCGCGGATGACCGTGATCTTGTCCGCCACATAAGCCACCTCGTTCAGCTTATGGGAAATGATGATGCAGGTCATGCCTTCTTTTTTGAATTTCAGCAGCAGATCCAGAAGAGCCTGGGAATCCGTCTCGTTTAAGGAAGCCGTCGGCTCATCCAGAATCAGAAGCTTGGCGTTCTTCGCCAGAGCCTTGGCGATCTCCACCAGCTGCTGTTTTCCTACGCCGATGTCCTTGATCAGCGTTCTGGAGGACTCTTTGAGTCCCACGGTCTTTAAATGAATATCCGCCTGACCATACGTCTCGTTCCAGTCAATGGCGGCCTTTTTTCCACGTTCGTTGCCGAGGAACATATTTTCCCCGATGGTCATATAAGGGATCAGCGCCAGCTCCTGGTGGATGATGACGATGCCCTTCTCCTCACTGTCCTTGATTTTTGAAAACTTGCACGTTTCGCCGTTATAAATAATATCACCCTCATAAGTGCCGTAAGGGTAAATACCGCTTAAGACATTCATCAGGGTAGATTTTCCTGCTCCGTTCTCGCCGACCAGAGCATGGATCTCTCCTTCTTCTACCTGGAGATTTACATTATCCAGTGCTTTGACACCAGGGAATGTTTTGGTGATATTTTTCATTTCAAGCAAAATCTTTGCCAAAGTGAACCCCTCCCTGTCCTGTGGCAGTCCAGACTGGCTGGACTGTTCTATCGTCTCCTTAAAACAGGCGGGGAAGCCAAGCCCCGCCTGCGTGTTCAAATTCCGCTTTTACTGAAGATCTGCCTCGGTGTAGTATCCGGAGTCAATCAGCAGCTCCTGATAGTTGGACGCGTCTACGATAACCGGCTCGCACAGATAGGACGGGATAACGCCTGTTCCGTTGTCGTATGTCTCGGTATCGTTTACCTCAGCCTCGCCGCCCTGCATAACGGCCTCAACCATCTTTACAACCTGGCTTGCAAGAGTTCTCGTATCCTTGAATACGGACATGGACTGCTTGCCGTCTACGATGTTCTTTACGTTCGCGATATCGCAGTCCTGACCGGTCAGGATCGGATACTCGCCGGTGTAGTTCGCTGCCAGAGCGTTGGCTACGCCAAGAGCTGTGGAGTCGTTGGAAGCCAGAACTACGTCAAGCTGTGTGCCGTCTGCGTAGTAGGAGGACAGGATGTTCTCGAATCTGGACTGAGCGGTCTCAGTTGCCCAGTTGGCAGTCGCAACCTCTTCCTTGGTCATCTGGCCGGAGGGAACTACCAGCTTGCCCTCGTCGATGTAGGGCTGCAGAACGTCCATAGCGCCGCCGAAGAAGTAGTTTACATTGTTGTCGCCCGGGTCGCCGGTAACGATTTCCAGATTGAACGGTCCCTCTGCGTTGTCCAGGTCAAGGGCGTCTACGATGTACTGGCCCTGGGTCTGGCCTACCAGATAGTTATCGAAGGTAGCGTAGTAGGTAACGGCGTCAGAGTTCATAATCAGACGGTCGTAAGCGATAACCGGAATGCCCTGCTCCTTTGCCTGAGCCAGAACGGTTCCAAGGGAATCTCCGTCGATGGAAGCGATAACCAGAAGCTCGCATCCGTTGGTAATCATGGTCTCAATCTGGGATACCTGGGTAGCGATGTCGTTGGAAGCGTACTGAAGCTCTACGGTGTAGCCCGCTGCTTCCAGCTCTGCCTTCATGTTGGAGCCGTCCTGGTTCCATCTCTGCAGGTCCTGGGTCGGCATGGATACGCCTACCAGGCCGCCGCCTGCTTCTGTGTCTGCTGCGTCAGCCGCGTCTGCATCCTCTGCAGCGTCCTCGGTCTCTGCCGCGTCTGTGGTTTCGGTCGTGGTCTCTGCCGCGTCATCGCTTCCTCCGCCGCATCCAGCCAGCATGGAAACAGCGAGTACGCCTGCGAGAAGAACACTTAAGAATCTTCTTTTCATGATTTTTCCTCCCTTTGAAGATGTTTTTTTGATAAGAAAACTATAGCATGACTCCCCTAGCAATTAGTTGTCACGATGCTTCAAATTCTTGCCATTTAGTTTATTCACTAAACAAATTATTAGCATTTTTTTGCCGGAAAAAGAAAGCAGGACAAGATTGTCCTGCTTCCAGCCCTTTTTTTTGATTCAACGCTCCACATTCAGATAAATATCCTCTTCCAGATGATATCCGTCGTCGATAATCACCTGCATATTGCTCTCTGTCACCGCAATGGGCTCCAGACCTATGTAGGGCACCTCGTAGGTCCCGTCAAAATAAGTGCCTGCCGTCTTGACACTTCCCTCCTCCGCCAGGACCACGGCGCTCTCCGCCGCCCGCATGGCGAGGGTCTCGATGGATTTGTAGACAGTCATGGTCTGGGTCCCCTCCACGATCCGCTGACAGCCGGAGAGATCCGCGTCCTGGCCCACCACACAGACCTCGCCGGCCAGCCGCCGCTCCGAAAGGGCCCGGATCACCTGGCTGGCGATATCGTCGTTGCCGCACATGACGGCGTCCAGCTCTCCGCCCTCATCCAGGAACCCGCTGACCGCCGCGTATCCCATCTCGCCCAGCCAGTTGTCCGCGTAGGCGGTTCCCACAATCTCCAGATCCGTCTTATCCATGACGCTGTAAAATCCCTTCTCCACCAGGGAGACATTATTATCCTCCGGAGAGCCGCACATCATGAAGACCTTCCCTCCGGCCGGCGTGTTGGCCGCGATGCACTCCGCCATCATCTGCCCGATACGCTCGTTGTCAAAGCTGATGTACAGATCCACGCCCGCGTCCGTAAGCAGGCGGTCGTAGGCGATCACCCGGATGCCCGCCCGCTTGGCCTTCGCGACCACATCGGAAAGCCCCCGGGAATCCACCGCGATCACCGCGATGACGTCCACATCCTTCTCAATCAAATACTCTATCTGGGCGATCTGCTCCTCCACATCGCCGTTGGCGTTCTGCACGTTGACCTCGGCGCCAAGCTCTGAAGCCCGGGCCACAAAGGCGTCTCGATCCCGCTGCCAGCGCTCCAGCACGAAGGTGTCAAAGGAAAGCCCGATGCGGATCCGGTCCTCCTCTTCCTCCTGCCTGGGCTCCTCCTGCTTTTCCTCCTGGGAGCCGCAGCCCGCCAGAACGCCCAGGGCCGCCATAAGCAGCAGAGCCGCCAAAAGCCTTCTCTCCCTTCTCATCGCTTTCCCTCCCTGAATTCCGTCGGCGTGCAGCCCTCATATCTCTTGAAAATCCTGCTGAAATAGTTGGGATCGCTGTAGCCAATCTCCGCGCAGATCTGCTTGATGCTCTTTCCTCCCTCCAAAAGCAGCTCCCTGGCCCGCTTCATGCGTACTCCCGTCACATACTCCACAAAATTCGAGCCGGTCACTTCCTTAAACAGCTTGCTGAAATAGTAAGGGCTCATATCCATCTGCCGGGACATCTCTTCCAGAGACAGATCCTTCCGGTAATTGTGCCGGATGTATTCCTGCGCCTTCTCGATGGCTTCGTTGGAATACTCCTTCTTCTGCCCGGCCACATTGCCGGCCGCCGCCTCCGCCTTCTGCACGAACCAGCTGCGGACCTTTCCCAGCTCCTCCTTTTCCGCCAGCTCCAGGTACTCTCCCCGGTCCCGGAAGCGGTACAGAAGGCCGCCGCTTTTATAAGCCACATATTCCATAAAAAGCACGAATTCCAGGGTCTTCAGCCGGATATTCGGCTCATAGTCCTTCTGGGTCTCCTCCATCCAGTCAAAATAATTCCGGGCGGCCTCTTTTGCTTCCTGGGCCTTGCCCGCCTTGATGCAGTCAAACAGCCTGTTCTCCAGATGCAGCGGATAGTCCGGCTCATACTCGCAGAATACCGGAAGATCCCGGCAGTGGGCGACGCTTCCCTTTCCTGTCTCCAGAGCCTTCTCCGCGTCCCGATAGGACTCCGCCATCTTCTCCGGCGGCAGGATGCTCCCAATCCCTATCCGGCAGCTAAGCCCCGTGGCCTCCGATAATTTCTTCTGCAGCTGGCGGCATTTTTCCACGTCCCGCACCCGGCTGTCGTAATCCCCCTGTTCCATTTCCGTAGGGACGCATACCACCAGCCGGTTCGTCATCAGCGGCCCTATGTAACAGCGGTAGAAATCCCGGATCGTCTCGCAGCTTCTCCCGTACAGCCTCTGCAGGCGCACGCCCGTGCCTACGGGATTCGTCATGTGCTCCCCCTCCTGCTCTTCGCCAAACTCCAGCACCAGGGTAAACAGATTCTCTTCCGTCATGCCAAGAAGCTGCCGGTAATTCTCGATCCCGGAGGCCTCTCCTTCCTGGAGAAGGCCGGCCATGACAAAGCCCTGCTCTATCATGGGAACCACGATCTCCAGCTTCTCCCGGATCTCCAGATCCCTGCTCCGCTTTTCCCTCCTGGCGTCAATCAGCTCCATGGCCCTCTGCAGGACCGCCACGATCTTCCTCTGGTTCACAGGCTTGTTCAGGTAATCCAGCACGCCCAGGTTGATAGCCTCTTTCGCGTAGTCGAACTTGTCGTAGGCCGACATGACGATAAAAATAAGATTGGCGTTATTTTTCCGGATCTCCTTCATCGCCTCGATTCCGTTGATTCCGGGCATCTGGATATCCATAAAGGCGATATCCGGGCGGAAGCTCTCCGCCAGCTCGATGACGCTGCGTCCCGTCTTCGCGGAGACAATCTCGCACCGATCCCCGAAATTCTGCCGGATGATATAGGTCAGGGAATCAATGACGATTCCCTCGTCGTCTGCCAGCATAATCTTATACATGACTTTCTCCTTCCTCCGCTTCCGGATAAGGCAGGTACAGGAGCACCTCCGTACCCTTGTTTTCGCCCTCGCTTCGTATCTCCAGCACATTCTCTGTATTGTAATAGAGGCGCAGGCGGCTGATCACATTGCCAAGGCCGATTCCTGTGGAATTTCTGGACAGGTCTGTCTCCCGGGTCCTGCCCTCCATGACCTCCCGAATCTTCTCCTGGCTCATCCCGGTTCCGTTATCCCGGATGGAAATGCGGATTTTCCCGTCCTCCCGGGCCGCCGTCAGCACAATCCAGCCCTCCCAGTCGATGCCCCGGATACCGTAGGTCGCCGCGTTTTCCACAATGGGCTGCAGAATCATGCTGGGCACCTTTACCTTGAGAAGTCCTTCCTCCACCTGGCTTTTGAAATGAATCTCGCCGCTGAAGCGTACGTTCATAATATAGAGATAGCTGTCCACCAGCTCCAGCTCTTCCTGGAGCGTGGCCTCCTGGTTAATCTTTTTTACGTTGTAGCGGAAGAAATCCGCCATATTCTCCACAAACAGGCAGGTCCTGTCCGCTCCCTCCATCATGGCCAGCTGTGCGCCCGCGTTCAGGGTATTGAACAGGAAATGCGGATTAATCTGGGCCTGAAGATATTTCAGCTGGGCGTCCTTTAAGTGGCTTTCCATCATCAGCTGCTTTTCCTTCATGGCCGCTTCTTTCTCCATGTTCTCCCTGGTTTTCTCCAGATTCACGCGGATGCTCTCCATCATCTGGTTGAAGGCGCCGGCCACGGTAGCCACCTCGTCTCTGCCCCGGACCCGGACGTCCTCCACCTCCAGGCAGCCGCCGGATACCCGGTCGGCCGTCTGCGCCAGAGCCGTCAGAGGACCCGTGATATTTCTGGCAAGCACATAGATGAGAAAGCCGTTGGCGATTCCCGCAAGCACAAGAATCACCAGGCTGAAATTCTCAAAGGTGCGCAAAGCCTCCACCAGCCCCAGGTAGCTCTCCGTGTTCACCTCAAACTGCAGGTTGTTCAGGCTGTAGATCCAGTCGCTGATATTCCGGAATTTCACCGAGGCCTCCTCGTACTTCTGGCCATAGCGCTCGATATTGCGCCCCCGTTTGGCCTGCATGGCCTCGTCCGCCACCTCCAGGTATTCCCCGGTCATCCGCCGGATATTGCGCTCCATCATCAGCATTTCATTGCCGCAGATCTCGTCATTCAGATCCTGCAGCTGCCCGTTCAGCTCCTGGCAGCTCTGGTAATAGGCCTCCAATGTATCCGTATTTTTTACGCTCAGGTATTCCTCCATGCTGCTTTGCACCCGCTCCAGGGTCTCCGACAGCTCGTTCAGGCTGCTGTTGCTCTGGTAGACCTCGTTGATCCGCTCCAGCATGGAATTCACATTCAGATACAGAAAGAGATTGATAAAGAACAGGATCAGCAGCGTAAAGAGGAACGCGGAGGTGAGCTTCACGCGGATCGAAAGAGATTCCCATTTTTTCACAGCCAGACCTCCTTATTCCTCATACTGCTCCAGATAATCTGAGACATTGCTCTGGTCAATCAGATATACGTCCACAGGCAGATAGGCGTTCACATGACCGTTATTCCGGTACTCCGTCAGGGCCTGCACGCAGAGCCGCCCCACCTGCTCCCCATCCACGGTAATCGTGGAATCAATGATATCCTTTTCAATCCCCTCCAGCACCTGCCGGGATTCGTAATAACCCAGGATCCGCACCTCGCCCACCCGGTTGTGGTCGATCACCGCCTCGTACGCCCGCCGGGTATCGGCCTCGCTTAAGCAGACCAGGATTTTCTGCTCCTCCGGGTCCTCCACCATCAGCCGCCGGATCGCCTCCTCTGCCTGAAAGGCGTCGTTCCTGTCCACCGCGATGGTGTCAAGCCGCAGCTCTCTCTCCTTTCCTTCCTTTCCCGCCAGCTCCTCCAGCGTATCCCGAAGTCCCAGAAACAGCGTATTTTTTCCCGGGTCCGTATCGCCGGAATTCAGGAGCACCTGAATCTGGCAGTTTTCCTCCATATCCTGCAGAAGCTTCCAGATCCGGCCCGCGTATTCCTGGCCCAGATGATAGCTGTTCACCCCCACAAAGCACTGGCGCACGTCCGTGGCCCCGTCGTCCAGCACGGTCACGACGGGAATGCCTTCCTTTGCGGCCTCCTGTACCAGTTCTTCCGTCCCGGCGTCCCCATCCCAGTTCAGGATGATGCCGTCCACTCCCGCGTCGACCGCCATGCGCAGCTTCTCCTGAACCGTCGGCTCCAGGGACAGGCGTCCTCCGAAAAATTCCACATGGGCGCCGCCGTTCTCCATTCCTTCTTTTTTCGCTCCCCGATAGATCGAATTCCACAGCAGCGTATCGTCGTTTTCTGAAATCAGGGCGTAATAAGCGCCATAGCTCTCCGCCTGCGCGAAATCCTGGTGGGACGCCAGCCGAATGCTTTCCCGGAACGCTGCCAGCGAATAGAGGGTAACGCCAAAAAGCAGCAGCAGAAAACAGACTGCCGCCGCTGCCCAGCTTATCTTTATTTTTTTCTTTTTCATTTCCAGTTTCATCCAGTTTGTTTAATGAATTAATTATCTTATGATTATAGTACCACTGGAAAAATGGGAATGCAAGTATTTTGTTTACTTTCCAAACAAAGTATATTATACTGAAATTACTATTTACAGCCGGTTCAGGGAGAAAGGCGGAAAGCAGCATGAGAACGGGAAGCAAGGAACTGATAAGAGATATCAACAGCCATCTGATTTTGGAAATCATTCTCCGGGAGGGAAGGATTTCCCGGGCGGCGCTGGCCAAAAAATCAGGCCTTACCAAAGCTACCGTTTCCGCCATCGTGCTGGAGCTGATGCAGAAAAAACTGGTGATCGAAGTGGGGAGCGACGATACCTCCATGGGCCGCAAGCCCATCCTCCTGACTTTTAACGCCTCCTGCGGCCATGTTCTCTCCATCGACCTGAACGTAGACGTCATCGCCGCCATGACCTCCAACCTTCTGGGGGAAAACTGCCGCCTGAAGCAGTACCCGAATACGGCTGACCGCGGCTCCATCATCCCCCTTCTCGGTTCCATTATCCGGGAGATGACCGCCCCGCTGGAACCTTCGCCCTGCGGCGTCGTGGGAATCTGCCTGGGCATCCACGGCATGGTCTGGAAAAACGAGGTTCTCTTCACGCCCTATACCTCCTACGCGGATCTTCCCTTCCGGGAGAAGCTGGAGGAGGAGTTCCATATCCCCGTCTTCCTGGACAATGAGGCGAATCTCTCCGTCCTGGGAGAGCACGCCTTTTACTATCATGTGCCGAATCTCATCGGCGTCAGCGTCCATTCCGGCGTCGGCGTCGGCGTCATCATAGACAACACCCTCTACACCGGCGCCAACGGAAGCGCCGGCGAGTTCGGGCACACCATCATCGAGCCCGGCGGACGGCCCTGCCCCTGCGGCAACCTGGGCTGTCTGGAGCAGTACGCCTCCGAGCGGGCGATTCTCCGCCAGTACGCAGAACGCATGCAGCTGGAAAGGGCAGACATCGACTCCTTCGTGGCCGCCTGCGGACGCCAGGAGCCTGCCGCCCTCTCCCTGCTGGATGATTTCGTGCGCTACATGGCTGTCGGCATCAACAACCTGCTGAACACCTTCAATCCGGATATCATCGTGATCAACAGCTCCTTCACCATCTATTTCCCGGAGGTGGTGCACCGGATCCAGGACAGCCTCAAGAACCGCATGCGCTCCTACTGCCGCCTGGTTCCTTCCGGCCTCCAGGACACCTCCATCCTGCTGGGGGCGGCCTGTGTGTGCATCCGGAATTTCCTGGGCGTCAGCCATCTGAATCTGCCGGCGAAATCGGGCGGAGCAGATGCCTGAGCGAAACGTTCAAGCGCCTTGCAGGACGCTGAAACAGTCCTGTCCTGACTGTGTGTCTTTTTCTATTCAGGGTATGGGAACGGCTTACTCTGCCAGCTCCTCCACCGTCACAAGGCGGACATCCTGCGCCGAAGCGGCTTCCCGCACCCCAGCCGTAAAGCCGCTCCGTGAAAACAGCCAGTGCCAGACACGGCTGTTTTCACGGCCGGGCGTGAATTTTCTCTGCAGCTCCCTCAAATCCGACAGGTCCAAGGGACTGTTCTTGTACTTGCACTCTCCAAGCAAAAAGCTTTCCCTTTTCTGGTCCACCGCCATGATATCTATCTCATCCGTCTTATTCCACCAGCGGCCGATTTTCGTAAAATGAAACGGCAGACGATCTTCCACGTTCTCCCGTCGAAGGTACTGACGGCAGACCTCCTCGAAGGCATAGGAGGTATAACGGTCAAGCTCCGGCTCCACCGCATAGCGCCAGATCCCTTCCACGTCTCCTGCTTCCAGCTCGGACAGATTCGGAAACACAAAGGCAAACCAGAAGCGAAAGAAATTATCCGTCAGACGGTACAGGCCTCTCTGGACGTTTGCCTGCTCCTTCACGCCACTGTCCACAGAAAACTCCCTGCGCAGAATTCCCAGTTCCACAAGATTTTTCAGGTAAACGCTCAGCTTCGTCTTCTCCATCTGCGTTTTCTGATAAACGTCGTTCAGCTTTGTATTCCCCAGGGCGACGGCTTCTATAATGGTATTGTAAACGGCAGTCTCCCGAAGCTCCTGCCGCATAAGGAACTCCACCTCGCTGTAGAGAATGCTCCCCCGCGTAAGGATGTGACGGCAGATATTCTCTTTCAGAGAGCTTTTTCCATCAAACTGCTTTAAATAATGCGGGATTCCCCCGAGTACCGCATAGGCCGTAACCTTGTCCTCCGGGCTGTAATCCGGCAGAAACCGAACCGCGTCATAAAACCCCATCTCCCGCAGCTTTAAAATCCCGGTTGCGCGGCCATAAAGAGGGTTTTTCTCCGCCAGAATTTCCTTCTCTATAAACGACATGGCGCTGCCGCAGAGAACGAGCATTACATTGGCATTTTTCAGCTTCTCGTCCCACACATTCTGTAAAATGGACGGGATCGCCCCATTCCCCTTCACCATGTAAGGAAATTCGTCAATCACTATCACTGCCTTGCCTTCTCTGCCCAGATCGGCGATATTTTCAAACGCCTGCATCCAGCTTGAAAAGGTCGTGACATATTTCGCTGCCGGACCGCCCAGACGCAGTACCCGTTCGCTGAAGGCGGCAAGCTGCTGCCCGTCCGGGCTCTCTGTGCAGGAATAAAATACGTGGGGCTTCCCCTCGCAGAATTTCCGCAGCGTCTCTGTCTTCCCCACCCGGCGGCGGCCATAGACGACAATCAGCTCTCCTCCTGCCGACGCGTACCGCTCCTCCAGAAAATGGAGCTCTTTTTCACGTCCAACAAACATTTTCCGCCCTCCTTTATC
>CALWQJ010000057.1 GCA_944383645.1 uncultured Merdimonas sp. | reverse complement strand
GAAAGCAGCGTAATCAGGTAGGCCTTGGAAAGGGTCTCCCGGGGCAGGCTGCGGCGGAAGGCGCCGAAATGCCGTTTCGTCAGGGCGCTCCGCATGGACTGTACCAGGGTGAAGAAGGTACTCGTCTTGATACCGCCTCCGGTAGATCCCGGCGATGCTCCGATGAACATCAGAAGCGTCAGGGCGAACAGTCCCGCGTTGGAGAAGGTGCCCAGCGGATAGGTGGAAAAGCCTGCCGTACGGGCCGATACGCTGTGGAAAAAGGCGCCCAGCCAGGTCACGTCGTCGGTGAGCTTGAGAATCACGGTTCCGACCACGATCAGGAAAATACTGGTTGTAATGACTACCTTGGAATGCAGCGCCAGCTTCCTGAAATGAAAGCGGTTCTTCAGCACGTCCAGAATTACCAGGAAACCGATACCTCCGAAGATAATCAGACCGCAGGTCGTCAGGTTCAGCAGTACGTCGTTCCGGTAAGGAATCAGGTTCTGCAGGCCGCCCAGCACATCGAAGCCGGAGTTATTGAAGGCCGCGATGGAGTGGAAGACACTGTTGCCCAGGGCGTGAAGGGGCGGATAGTCCTGAATAAATACGAGGAAGCTTAAGACCGCTCCCACCAGCTCAAAGCAGAAGGTCATCAGGAGGACGGATTTCACCAGCCGTACCACTCCCTTGAAGCTGTCCACATTCAGACCTTCCTTAATCATCAGACGGCTCTTGAAGCTGAACTTCTTTCCGGCAGCCAGAATCAATCCGGCGCCCACGGAGGTGACGCCCAAGCCTCCCACCTGAATCAGCAGCGCCACGACGGCCCGCCCGAAGACAGAAAAGGTGTCGTAGGTGTCGATGGCGATGAGGCCCGTCACGCAGACCGCGCTGGTGGATGTGAACAACGCGTCCACAAAGCGGACGTCCACGCCTGGCCGCCTCGCCAGGGGCGTGAGCAGAAGCAGGGCTCCCACCATAATGACCAGAAAAAAGCCCAGGGTGATCAGACGCCCTGGTGGCTGATTCCTGAAAAATTCAATGATGCGTTTCATAAGTCTCTCTTTTCTCCTCTCCCTAAATAGGAAATAAATCGACATTGTCATTATAGTAGCGAAGAGGGAAAGGGACAAGGGTTTTCTTTAGAACTTAACAGAAAATTAATTTTCCTTGTGCATATTTTGGAAACAATGTGGTTCTTGCTTGCGCCGGACCGGAAAGCATGGTATATTTATCGGAGGAAGAGGGCGGCGGCGCGCCAGACCGCGTCCGCCGAATACAAAAATCAGGAGGAAGTACGAGATGGCAATTTTGGTAACGGGCGGTGCGGGCTTTATCGGAAGCCACACCTGTGTAGAACTCTTGGAAGCCGGCTACGATGTGGTAGTAGTAGACAACCTGTATAATTCCAGCAAAAAGGCGCTTGACCGTGTGGAGCAGATCACCGGAAAGCATGTGACCTTTTACGAGGCGGACATCCTGGACCGGGAGGCTATGAACGCGGTCTTCGACAAGGAGCAGATCGACTCGGTCATTCATTTTGCGGGCCTGAAGGCGGTAGGCGAGTCTGTGGCCAAGCCCATCGAGTATTACTATAATAATATCGCGGGAACCCTGGTGCTCTGCGATGTGATGAGAAAGCATGGCGTGAAGAACATCGTGTTCAGCTCCTCGGCGACCGTATACGGAGATCCGGCTTTTGTGCCCATCACGGAGGAGTGCCCGAAGGGAAAATGCACGAACCCCTACGGCCAGACCAAGAGCATGCTGGAGCAGGTGCTGGAGGATATCTATGTGTCCGACCACGACTGGAAGGTGGTGCTTCTGCGCTACTTCAATCCTATCGGAGCCCATAAGAGCGGCCTCATCGGCGAGGATCCCAAAGGAATCCCGAACAATCTGGTTCCTTACGTGGCGCAGGTGGCCATCGGAAAGCTGGAGTGCGTAGGCGTCTTTGGAAACGACTATGATACGCCGGACGGCACGGGCGTGCGCGACTACATCCATGTGGTGGACCTGGCGAAGGGCCATGTGGCGGCGATTAAGAAGATGGAGAAGTCTGAGGGCGGCGTGCAGATTTATAATCTGGGCACTGGCAAGGGCTACAGCGTGCTGGATGTGATCCACGCTTTCTCCAAGGCCTGCGGAAAAGAGCTTCCTTATGTGATTAAGCCCCGCCGGCCGGGCGACATCGCGACCTGCTACGCGGATCCTGCCAAAGCGAAGGCGGAGCTTGGCTGGGAAGCTCAGTATGGCATCGAGGAGATGTGCGAGGATTCCTGGAGATGGCAGTCCATGAATCCGAATGGATATGAAGACTGATGATGAAAAAGCTGTAGAACGATACAGATAGACAGACAGCCTGCCTTTCGGGGCAGGCTGTCGCGTGTGTATG
The DNA here is from genome assembly GCA_944383645.1 of uncultured Merdimonas sp. Lineage (GTDB taxonomy): Bacteria > Bacillota > Clostridia > Lachnospirales > Lachnospiraceae > Laedolimicola. Next base: position 16,254 of record CALWQJ010000057.1, on the reverse strand, counting down.
CCGGGCAGAGCGGACTGCGGATCCGGCGCCGGGCGCGCCTTTCAGGATTAGGAAAAGAGGGAGATAAACACAGCATGAGAAAAGGATTTGACAACGAAAAATATCTGAAGATGCAGTCGGAGCACATCCGGGAGCGCATCAGCCAGTTTGATAATAAGCTGTATCTGGAGTTCGGCGGAAAGCTTTATGACGATTACCACGCGTCCCGCGTGCTTCCGGGCTTTGAGCCGGACAGCAAGCTGCGCATGCTGATGCAGCTGGCCGATCAGGTGGAGATTGTGATCGTCATCAGCGCGGAGGACATCGAGAAGAATAAGGTGCGGGGCGATCTGGGCATTACCTATGATTCCGATCTGCTGCGGCTGAAAAATATTTTTGAGTCCAAGAACCTGTATGTGGGAAGCGTGTGCATCACCCATTTCGCGGGCCAGTACAGCGCGCAGATGTTCCAGAGCCGTCTGGAGAAGATGGGCGTAAAGGTGTACCGCCATTATCTGATTCCGGGTTATCCGAACAATATCCCGACGATTGTCAGCGAGGAGGGGTACGGGCACAACGAGTATATCGAGACGACAAAGCCCCTGGTGGTCGTGACGGCGCCGGGACCGGGAAGCGGCAAGATGGCCACCTGCCTGTCCCAGCTCTATCATGAGCACAAGCGGGGCATCCGCGCGGGCTACGCGAAATATGAGACCTTCCCCATCTGGAACCTGCCCTTAAGCCATCCGGTAAACCTGGCTTACGAGGCCGCCACAGCCGATCTGAACGACGTGAATATGATCGACCCCTATCATCTGGAAGCCTATGGAAAGAGCACGGTCAACTACAACCGCGACGTGGAGATTTTCCCGGTGCTGAAGGCGATTTTCATGCAGATTTACGGAGACTGTCCCTACCAGTCCCCCACAGACATGGGCGTGAACATGGCCGGCAACTGCATCGTGGACGACGAGGCCTGCCGGGAAGCCTCCTGCCAGGAAATCATCCGCCGCTATTACCATACGCTGGTGAATATCGCGCGGGGCAAAGCCAAGGAGGAGGAGGCCTATAAGATAGAGCTTCTGATGAATAAGGCGGGAATCACCACGAAGGACAGAAAGGTAGTGGAGGCCGCGCTGAAGCGCGCGGAGGAGACCGGAGACACGGCGGCGGCCCTGGAGCTGCCGGACGGCCGTCTGATCACCGGAAAGACCAGCGAGCTTCTGGGAGCCTGCTCGGCGCTTCTGATCAAGGCCCTGAAGGTGCTGGCGGATATCGATCGGGACGTGCTCCTGATTACGCCGAACGTCATTATGCCGATCCAGAAGCTGAAGGTGAATTATCTGGGAAGCAGAAACCCGCTTCTCCACATGGAAGAGGTGCTGATTGCCCTTTCCGCCAGCTCGGAAAGCAGCGAGCTGGCAGACCTGGCCCTGCGCCAGCTTCCGCGCCTGCGCGGCAGCCAGGTGCACACATCGCGGATGCTCAGCGATACGGACGAGAAGACTTTCCAGAAGCTGGGCGTGATGCTGACCTCGGAGCCCCGGTAGGAGGGGCTTGTAAAATCACCCCGGTTTTCACAAAACAGGAAAACCGGAGTGATTTTTTTAACGAAGGAAAGTTGATATAACAACATATTGAAAAAGATGGAATCACAGAGATAATATGTAAATAACATACAAAATAAAAAGAAAAATAAAAATATTATTGACAAATATGATATAAAGAGATATCATGTTGTTATAACAAGGAGAAAGAGATGGTAGAAAAGAACAGCTCGGAAAAAGCATATGAGCAGGTAAAGCGCGATCTGAAATCAAAAATATCAAACGGGTATTATCAGAATGGGGATCAGCTCCCGACAAATATGCAGCTTTGTGAAATGTATCACGTATCGAGAATTACAATTAACCGGGCATTAATGGAACTTGAAGCAGACGGATGTATAGAAAAAGTACAGGGGAAAGGCTGTTTTGTACGCCTTAAGGAAATTCAACAGAATATGTCGCATTTTTACAGCTTTACAGAGGAACTGATTAAGATGGGCTATGTTCCCAGTTCGATTTTCATTTCCCTCAAACTTGAAAAACCGTCTGAAGAAACCGCGAAAGCACTGGATTTGACTGCGGAGGATAAGGTGTATGTGATCACCCGGCTCCGCCTGGCGGATGAGATGATCGTAGCTTATGACCGCTCCGCCATCCCCATGAAGCTCTTCCCCAATTTCAATAAACGGATGCTGACGGAAGGGTCGCTGTACAAAGCCATGGAGGATAATTACGGGATAAGACCGAATCATTCGGAAGAAAATATTGAGGCAATAGCAATTAATGCGGAGGATGCCGAGAAAATGCGTCTGAAACCCGGATCTCCAGTCCTGCTGATAAAGCGTGTTTCTTATCAGGATGAGAAAAAAGTAGAATTCAACTATAGATTAGTGAATTCAAAATTGTTCAAATATCATATGTCTTTGCGGTGACGGATAGGAGAACGATTGCTTTTTTTGAAAATTAAACACAAAAGGAGGACACTATGAAGAAGAGATGGATTAGTCTGGCTGTGGCATCGGCAATGGTCCTGAGTATGCTGTCGGGCTGCGGAAGCAGCGGCACTGAGGAGGAAAGCGCGCCTGCGGCGGAAGGTGAAACTGCGGAAGAAGACGCAGCCGCAGAGGAGAGCACTGCGGAAGAGGAGCCTTTGAAGATTGCCTATTCCGTTCAGACCCTGGACAATGAGTATTTCGTTACCATTGCAAACGGAGTGGAAGAATACGCAAAGAGTCTGGGAATGTCAGTGGAAATTACCAACGGAGATCAGGATGTGGCGACCCAGATTTCCCAGATTGAGAATTTTATCCAGAAAGAGATGGACATCATCCTTATCTCACCGGTATCCGATACCGGTCTGGAGGACGCGGTGAAAAAAGCTGTGGACGCCGGAATTACCGTGATAGCGGCGAACCAGGATTTTGAAGGTTCTCAGGCTTTCGTAACCATTCCTGAATATGATCTGGGCAAGGCTCTTGGAGACGCCTGCGGACAGTACATCAGCGAGACCTTTGGCGATGAGGCGGTTGACGTTCTTGTTCTGGACTATCCGGATATTGAGTCCATCGTACCCCGCGGCGACGGCATGAGAGACGGCGTTATGGAGTATGCGCCGAACGCCAATATCGTTCAGAGTATTTCTGCAAATACGGTAGAGAAGGGAACGGCAGCGATGGAGACGGCAATTCAGAAGTTCCCCAATATTCAGGTGGTTATCGGCTGCAACGACGCGGCTGCTCTGGGCGCTTACAGTGTTGTAGAGGCGCAGCATCTGGCTGATGATAATGAAAACTTCTATATTGGCGGCATGGACGGCACGGATCAGGCATTAGAGCTGATTAAGGAAGGAACGGCGTACAAGGCTACGATTGACATTAACGCTGCCGGAACCGGAAAGATCCTGATCGATACCGCGCTTCAGGTGCGCGAGAGCGGCCCCATCGAGGAGCCTGTATCCATTCCGCTGAACGTAGTGACCAGCAGCAACGTGGATGAGTTCCTGAACTGACAGGCATTGAATTTTAACCCGTAAGCGGGAATCGAATAAGAATATGAGCTGCAGGCACAGCTGTGTCAGAACCGCAATGAGAACAGCTGTGCTTGCAGAATTTTAGGAACCATTTTCTGAAGACAGAGGCGTTCTTCCTTGGGGAAAGAGCGGCGGCAGCATAGGGTTGGGGGTTCAATGGACGCAAAGAATTCGATTTTGAGCCTTAGAGGCGTGAAGAAGCAGTATGAAGGGGCGCCGATTCCGGCTATCGAAGACATTACTCTGGATGTGGGGTATGGCGAAATATACGGTCTGGTCGGCGAAAACGGCGCAGGGAAATCGACGCTGATCAAAACCATTGCCGGAGCAATTGGGCTGACAGACGGCGAGATCATTTATAAGGGCGGGAAACTGATATGCAAAAGCCCGGCGGAGGCTATCAATAAAGGAATAGGGGTCGTATATCAGGAGTTTAATTTATTTCCCAATCTTACGGTATATGAAAACATTTTTTTTGGAATCGAGATAAAAAAGAACGGATTTCTGGACAGAAAGCAGATGATTCGGAAGTCGCAGGAGATTTTAAGGCAGCTGGGTTTTGAACTGGACGTTACGAAACGGGTAAGCGCCCTTTCTCCGGCTTATCAGCAGGCGACGGAAATCGCGAAATGCATTAATCACAATGTGGAACTGATGATCATGGATGAGCCAAGCGCTCCCCTGACGGAAAAAGAAGTCGGGAAGATGTTTGAAGTGGTGCGCAAACTCAACCAGAGCGGAGTGACGATCATCTATATTTCCCATAAGCTGAATGAAATATTTGATCTGACGGATCGCATTTCGGTTTTAAGGGATGGACATCTGGTTCATACCTTCCGGACGGAAGAGGTTACGGAGCAGGAGCTTATCAGGGAAATGGTAGGCCGGGAGATTACAGAGATTTACCCGGAAAAGGACTTCCGAAGCGGCGAAGTAATCCTGAAAGTGGAAAATTTGACGGGAGCGAAAGTACACGGCGTGTCCTTTGAATTAAAACGGGGCGAGGTTCTGGGCTTCGGCGGCCTGGTGGGAGCCGGAAGAACGGAGACCATGCGGCTCCTGTTCGGCGCTGACCGGAAGACGGGAGGAACCGTGTATATAAATGATAAAAAGGCAGAAATCGACAGTCCTACGGACGCGATTCAGAATGGAATCGGATTGATTCCCGAGGACAGAAAGCAGCAGGGGCTGGTGCTTAATAAAAGCATTTTCTTCAACTGTCTGCTGCCGTCGATAGGAAAATACAGCAGATCCGGTTTTATCCGCTTTAAAGAGGCGCGCTCAGATATAGGGAAGCTCTATGACATATTGAAGGTTAAGGCTGTAAATCAGGGCCAGCTTGTATCGCGGCTTTCAGGCGGAAACCAGCAGAAGGTTGTTCTGGAGAAATGGCTTCTGCGTGACTGTGAAATTCTGATTCTCGATGAACCGACCCGCGGCATCGATGTGGGAACCAAACAGGAGATCTATCAGCTTATCAAGGATCTTGCGGCCCAGGGCAAGGCGGTTATCGTTATCTCATCGGAAATGCCGGAACTGATAGGGGTAAGCCACAGAGTCATTGTTATGCATGAAGGAAAAATAACAGGAGAGTTAAAAGGAGACGAAATCACGCAGGAAACAATCCTGACACTGGCTTCTTAAGGAGACGACATGAGAAATATGAAAAATCTTAAGACGTTTTTTGGAAAGTATGCAATCTATTTTGTGTTGTTTTTTGAGATTGTTTTCTTTTCCATCGCATCACCGTACTTTTTGTCAGCGACGAACTTTGTCAATGTGCTGAGACAGACGTCTATCGTAGGCATCATGGCAGTCGGCATGGCGTTTGTAATATTGACCGGCGGAGTGGATCTGTCTGTGGGCGGCGTGACGGCCTGCGTGGGCGTGATTTGTGCGAAACTGATGATCAGCGGATGGAATCCGGTCTTTGCCATTCTTGCTTCGCTTGCATTTTCGGCTCTGGTCGGAATAGTGAACGCTTTCTTTTCCCATGAGTTCAAGCTGAATCCGATGATTGTCACGCTGGCTACGCTTCAGATTCTGGAAGGTATTGCCTATATCGTGACCGGAGCGATTCCTGTGTACGGTTTTACAGAGTCATTTAAGGTGATCGGGCAGGGGCATGTAGGCTCGATTCCGATCCCGATCATTATCATGATTGCTCTGTATGTCATCGCGTATATTATTCTGAAATACACAAAATTTGGCCAGAGCATTTACGGTATAGGCGGAAATGAGGAGGCGGTCCGCCTTACGGGAATCAATATCCGGAAAAACAAATACAGCGCCTACGTGCTGTGCAGCGTAGTAACCGGAATTGCAGGCATTATTCTGCTTTCGCGTACGAATACGGCGCAGCCTTCCGCAGGATCCGGTTATGAGATGGATGTAATTGCCGGCGCCGTTCTGGGCGGGATTTCCATGTCAGGCGGCGAAGGAAAAATTACAGGTGTATTTGCCGGCGTTCTGGTCATGGCTGTTCTGAGCAACGGAATGCTGATGATGGATGTCAGCGAATACTGGCAGTGGGTAACAAAGGGCATTGTTATGCTGGCGGCTATTACATATGACAGAATTCTTAAGAAAGGATAAAGAGGATAAAAAAATGGGCATTTTAAAAAAAGGATTAATTGTTTCCTGCCAGGCTACGCCGGCGGAACCTCTGCACAGTCCTGAAATTATGGGAAGACTGGCAGTTGCGGCAAAGGAAGGCGGAGCGGTAGGCGTGCGGGTCAATACCTACGCCGATCTGGTTGCGGTAAGGAAGGCGTGCGATCTGCCGATACTCGGTCTGATCAAGACGACGCATGAAGGGTTCTGGCCTTACATAACGACGACGATGGAGGATGTGGATAAGGTAGTGGAATCCGGAGCGGAAATTGTCTGCATCGACGCCACAAGTTATCCGAGATATGACGGGCATACCTTTGAGGAGCAGTATCATATGGTTCGGGAAAAATATCCGGACATTGAGATTCTGGCGGATGTGTCCACGGTGGAGGAAGGACTGCTTGCCGACAGTCTTGGAGTGGATTATGTTGCGACTACTTTATGGGGATACACGCCGGATACGGATACGCACGAGGATTTGATTCAGGAATTCCGGGAGCCGAACCTGGATATTGTCCGGGAGCTCGCAGAGAAATGTAAAGCGCCAGTGATTGCAGAAGGAAGATTTCATAATGCGGAATACGCGATTAAGGCGATGAAGGCCGGCGCTTATGCAGTAACCATTGGCTGGGGAATCACAAGACCGCAGATTATTACAAAATATATTGTGGATGAGATGAAGAAAGAGATTGAGGGCTTATGAGATACGCGGCGGCTATCGATGTAGGGGGAACCAAGATACTGGGAGCGCTGGTAGATGAAGAAGGAAATGTAAAAAAAGAAATAAGAGTGCCTTCGGATTTGGAACTCGGCGGTCTGCATGTCATGGAGAAAATTTTCGAACTGCTCGATCAGTTTCTGGAACTGGAAAAGTTTGACGCAGCCGGTATCGGCATCGGCGGCAGAATCGATGTAGACAGAGGCGTCATCAACTGGGGAGTCAGGGCGGTTCCGCACTGGTTTGGACTGAAGGTGCGGGAAATGACGGAAAGCAGGTATCATGTGCCCTGCGCTGTCGACAACGATGTGAAGGTCGCCGGATATGGCGAACAGTGGATGGGAGCCGCGAAAGGAATGGATTCCTTTGTCTGTATCACGCTTGGAACCGGTATCGGAGCGGCTGTCTGTATTGACGGGAAAATGCTTCATGGAAAACACTGGAGCGGCGGAGAGATAGGGCATGCCATTTTATATCCTGGCGGAAGAGACTGCACCTGCGGTTTTAAAGGCTGTACGGAGCAGTATCTGTCAGGGACGGCTCTTGTCAATATCTATAATGAAAGAGCTGCTGTTAAGGTAAAGACGGGATATGAATTTTTTGACCGCGTAAAGGAAAAGGAAGCTCTTGCACTGGAGGTTTTGGAGGAGTTCGTGGAGAACCTGAGCGTTCTGCTGAATTCTCTATGCAATATCTATGACCCTGAGAAATTTATTATCGGAGGCGGCCTGATTGATACCCGGGAGTTTTGGTGGGACAGGCTGCTGGAAAAAATGAAGGCTTCGCCTATAAACCAGGTATACGCGCCGGAAATTGTTCCGGCGATGCTGGGAAATAAAGCGGGCTATTATGGATCGGCGTATCTCGCGTTCCAGATGTTAAATGAAAAACGATAAGCGGGAGCAGTAAAAAGAGCAGGGAGTTTTCTGGCCAAAGGGCTTTGAGAACTCCCTGCTCTGCTGCGTAATGCTGTTTACTGCGTCTTTTTATGTTCCAGCGCCGCCGCCACGAAGCCCCGGAACAGGGGATGGGGCCGGTTGGGTCGGGATTTCAGCTCCGGATGCGCCTGGGTCGCCAGGAAAAATGGGTGGGATTTCAGTTCAATCATTTCTACGATGCGTCCGTCAGGAGAAAGACCCGAGAGAGTCAGGCCGGCGCCCTGGAGCTCCTTTCGGTATGCGTTGTTGATTTCATAGCGGTGGCGGTGCCGTTCCTGAATGACCGCTTCGCCGTAGAGCGCATAGGCTTTCGTGGTTTTATCAAGGACGCAGGGGTAGGAGCCCAGGCGCAGGGTTCCGCCGATGTCGGTCACGCCGTTCTGATCCGGCATCAGATGGACCATGGGGTGGGTGGTATCCGGATTCAGCTCTGTGCTGTGGGCGTCGAGCCAGCCGAGGACGTGGCGGGCGAATTCCACCACGGCCATCTGCATGCCCAGGCAGAGGCCCAGGAAGGGGACGCCGTGCTCACGGGCGTAGCGGATGGCGCTGATTTTCCCTTCGATTCCCCGGTCTCCGAAGCCGCCAGGGACCAGGACGCCGTCTGCGCCGCTCAGAAGCGTGGCGGCATTTTCGTCGGTCACTGTCTCAGAATCCACCCAGCGGATGTGGACGACGCAGCGGCTGGCGATGCCGCCGTGCTTCAGGGCCTCCACGACGCTGATGTAGGCGTCGTGAAGCTGAATGTATTTGCCCACCAGAGCTATGGTCACCTCGGAGACAGGATGGCGCAGAGCGTCTACCATGGCTTCCCATCCGGAAAGATCTGGCTCTGGACAGGGAAGTCCCAGGCATTCGCAGGCGGCCTGGGCGAGCTGCTCCCGTTCCATGGCAATGGGCGCTTCGTAGAGGTATTCCACGTCCAGATTCTGGAGCACATGGGCGGCGGGAACGTTGCAGAAGAGGGAGATTTTATCCTTCAGCTGCTGGCCGAGCGGCTGCTCGCTGCGGCATACGATGATGTCGGGACGCAGCCCCAGTCCCTGCAGTTCCCGGACGGAGGCCTGGGTCGGCTTCGTCTTCAGCTCGCCGGAGGCCTTGATGTAGGGAATCAGGGTGACATGGATCAGGATGGCGTTTTCGTGTCCCACATCGTGCTGGAACTGGCGGATGGCCTCCAGAAAAGGCTGGCTTTCGATATCGCCCACGGTGCCGCCCACTTCGATGATGGCGATGCGGGTCTCATCCTCTGCGCCGCGGTAGAAACGGCTTTTGATCTCATCGGTAATATGCGGGATTACCTGGACCGTGCCGCCGCCGTAATCCCCGCGCCGCTCCCGCTGGAGGACGGACCAGTAGATTTTTCCGGTGGTGACGTTGGAATCTCTGGTGAGGGATTCGTCGATGAAGCGCTCGTAGTGCCCCAGATCCAGATCCGTCTCGGCTCCGTCGTCCGTCACGAAGACCTCTCCGTGCTGCACCGGGTTCATGGTGCCCGGATCGATATTGATATAGGGGTCAAATTTCTGCATGGTGACCCGATAGCCCCGGGCCTTCAGAAGGCGGCCCAGAGAGGCTGCGGTGATTCCTTTTCCAAGGCCGGAGACGACCCCTCCGGTTACAAATACATATTTTACAGCCATAAATTTCCCTCCTCGTTTCTGCGCTGACAGTTTTTTCCCTTGAAAAGACAGAACCCCCCAGCTGACGAAGCGCCTTTGCTTCTGTTTCACTGGGGGTATCGTTTATAAGAAATGAAATTAAAAATAACTTCCTTATTATAGCGCGGATGTTTTAGAAAATCCAGAGCTTCGGGAAAAAAGGAACCGAAAAATTTACGGAATTTCCTTGCGAAGTTTTTTTAATTTCACTTCAGCGCCTTTCGAAGGTTCCGCGGGCGGCCGCTTTCCGGCAGACTTTCGGAGAAACGGACGGGAAGGTAACAGAATTTTCACAGCTTCCCGTATTGCTTTCTGGGAAAACACACATTATAATAGGAGTGTTACAGTCGCGCAGAATCTCGTTTCAGAGTCTGCGGCGGCTGCGGCATACAAGGAGGAGAAATATGGAAGAACATAACAACAATTCCGGCCGCCCGCCCGGCGGCGGAGACGACAATAAAAATCCCAGGAACCGCCAGACGATTCTGATGTTTTTGATTGTGGCCCTGGTGGGGATCCTGTTCTGGAATTTCGTTGGAAATATGGGAGCCTCCAGCAAGGAGATAACCTACAACGAATTTCTGGATATGCTGGAGAAGGAAGAGGTCGAGAGCGTAGAGATTACCTCCAGCCAGATTAACATTGTGTCCAAGGAAAAGGACGCTATGGGAAGAGAAGTGACTTTCTATACTGGTATCGTGCCGGATTACTATCTGCAGGAGCGGCTGGACGCCGCCGGCGTGGAATACGACGCCCCGGTGACGGACTTCCGCACAGTGGTGCTGTCTGCCATCGTGAATTTCCTGCTTCCGATCCTGGTGCTCTGGGGCGTATTCGCCCTGATTATGCGCCGGATGGGCGGCGGTGGCGGCATGATGGGCATGAATGTGGGCAAGAGCAGAGCGAAGGTCTACATTGAAAAGGACACCGGAGTGACGTTCAAGGATGTGGCCGGTGAGGAAGAGGCCAAGGAATCCCTCCAGGAGGTGGTGGATTTCCTGCACAATCCGGGGAAATACGCCCAGATCGGCGCGAAGCTGCCCAAGGGAGCCCTTCTGGTGGGCCCGCCGGGTACCGGAAAGACCCTGCTTGCGAAGGCGGTGGCGGGAGAGGCCCATGTGCCGTTCTTCTCCCTGTCCGGCTCTGATTTTGTGGAAATGTTCGTGGGCGTGGGCGCTTCCCGTGTCCGGGACCTGTTCCAGGAGGCGAAGAAGCATTCCCCCTGCATTATTTTTATCGACGAGATAGACGCCATTGGAAAGAGCCGTGATTCCCGTCTGGGCGGAAACGACGAGCGTGAGCAGACGCTGAACCAGCTGCTGGCGGAGATGGACGGCTTCGACAGCCATACGGCCTGCCTGGTGCTGGGCGCGACGAACCGGCCCGAGGTGCTGGACCCGGCCCTCCTTCGTCCCGGCCGTTTTGACCGGCGGATCATCGTGGACCGCCCGGATCTGAAGGGCCGCGTGGACATCCTGAAGGTGCATTCCAAGAATGTGAAGATGGACGACACGGTAGATCTGGAGGCTATCGCTCTGGCGACCAGCGGAGCCGTGGGCTCCGATCTGGCGAATATGATCAACGAGGCCGCGATCCTCGCCGTGAAGAATGGCCGGGTGGCCGTATCCCAGAAGGATCTCTTTGAGTCTGTGGAAGTGGTTCTCGTCGGAAAGGAAAAGAAGGACCGCATCATGAGCAAGGAGGAGCGGCGCATCGTCTCCTACCATGAGGTGGGCCACGCTCTGGTGAGCGCTCTCCAGAAGGACGCGGAGCCGGTGCAGAAGATTACCATCGTGCCCCGTACCATGGGAGCCCTTGGCTACGTGATGCAGGTGCCGGAGGAAGAGAAGTACCTGAATACGAAAAAGGAGATCGACGCCATGCTGGTGGGCCTGCTGGCAGGCCGGGCCGCGGAAGAGCTTGTCTTCGATACGGTGACCACCGGCGCGTCCAATGACATCGAGAAGGCGACCCGCATTGCCCGGGCCATGGTGACTCAGTACGGTATGTCAGACAAATTCGGCCTGATGGGACTGGAGGTTCGGGAGAACGAGTATCTGACGGGCCGCACGGTGATGAACTGCAGCGATGTGACTGCGGCGGAGGTCGATCAGGAGGTTATGCGGATCCTGAAGAAATCTTACGACGAGGCGAAGCGTCTCTTAAGTGAGAACCGCGAGGCCATGGATAAGATCGCCGAGCACCTGATCCAGAAAGAGACTATCACCGGCAAGGAGTTCATGAAGATTTTCCGCGAGGTGAAGGGTATTCCGGAGCCGGAGGAGAATGCTCGGCCAGCCGGAACGGAAGAGAGAACAGCCGGGGAGCCGGAGACAAAAGAAGAAAATTAATGGAGGAGGGGCCTGCGGAAATCTATTTCCGGGGCTCCTTTTGTGAAGAGAAAGTAAGGCGGAAAGCCCTGGCAGGCTTTTCGGGAAAGGCGGAAAATATGACGAATCACACGATGTTTCAGTATTTTGAATGGTATCTGCCGGAGAATGGTCTTCATTGGCGGCGCTGCGCCGCCTGGGCGAAGCGCCTGAAGGAGTCTGGAGTCGATATGGTCTGGCTGCCGCCTGCCTATAAGGGCGCAGCCGGGGCGAAAAGTGTCGGCTACGACGTATACGATACTTACGATCTGGGAGAATTTGACCAGAAGGGGAGCGTCCGGACGAAGTACGGCACCCGGGAGGAATATCTGGCGGCAGTCCGGACCTTCCAGGCCCAGGGCATCCAGGTGCTGGCGGATATCGTGCTGAACCATAAAATGGGTGCGGACGGGACGGAGACCGTCGTAGCGGACGAGACCCTGAGCACGGATCGAAATAAGGAGATCAGTCCGGATCGCACCATCACGGCCTGGACCCGCTTTGATTTTCCGGGGCGCGCCGGGAAATATTCGGCGTTCCAGTGGAGGGCCCGCCATTTCAGCGGCACCGACTGGGACGAGGGCGCGAAGCGCAAAGGTATTTTCCGGTTTGACGGGAAGAACTGGGAGCGGAAAATCGACGACGAAAACGGCAATTATGACTATCTGATGGGAGCCGATCTGGATACGGACCAGCCGGAGGTGGTGCAGGAGACTGCCGCCTGGGGCAGATGGTACCTGGACACGGTACATATGGACGGCTTCCGTCTGGACGCGGTCAAGCATATCGGCTTCGATTTTTACCGGAACTGGCTGAAGGCCATGCGGGAGCACGCCGGGAGAGAGCTGTTCGCTGTGGGCGAGTACTGGTCGAAGGATGTGAATAAGCTGAAATATTATCTCAATACCCTGGAGGGAAGCTTAAGCCTTTTTGATGTGCCCCTGCATTTTCACTTTCTGGAGGCGGCGACATCCAACGGAAATTATGACATGAGCAGGCTTTTTGAAAATACGCTGACCGGCCTTGACCCGGCCTGCGCCGTCCCCTTCGTGGATAATCACGATACGCAGCCTGGCCAGGCCCTTGCTTCTTTCATTCCGGCCTGGTTCAAGCCTCTGGCCTATGCGCTGATTCTGCTGCGTGACGCAGGGATCCCCTGTGTGTTTTATGGAGATTATTACGGAATTCCCCACGACCGGATCGCTCCGGTGCCGGGCCTTGGGACTCTTATGAAGGCACGGGAGCTGTACGCCTACGGAAAGGAAAACCTGTATTTCGACGATCCTTCCGTCGTGGGCTTTACCCGGGAGGGCGACGGAGAGCACCCGGATTCCGGCGCGGCGGTCCTGCTCACAGACAGCGTGGCGGGCCGCAAGCGTATGTATGTGGGGCAGCAGCATGCCGGAAAGCTCATGCGGGACGTGAGGGGAGAAATCCCGGAGGCTGTGGCGGTCGGAGCCGACGGCTGGGCGGAATTTTCCGTGGGCGGCGGTTCCGTGTCCGTATGGCTTTTTGAAAAGGCGGCGGAAAGGCTTTATATCGAAGGATAGATAGCGTCGGTGTGCAAGGGGACCGTATTGTCCCTTGGTACACCGACGCTGCCTTGTCCTCTGGCCGGGCAGAGCCTGCCAGCGCCTGCCTGCCGGGGCGGGCGTCCCCCTGACCTGGCTGGATTAAAAGCCGAGCTCCTCCAGAATTTTGGCCAGACCGTCCTCGTCGTTGCTTGCGGTGACCCGATCGGCGGCAGCCAGCATCTCTGGCGCGGCGTTGCCCATGGCGACGCCGACGCCGGCCTGTCGGATCATGGTGATATCGTTCGTCCCGTCGCCGAAAGCCAGGGTTTCCTCTGTCTTCAGTCCCAGGTGGGAGGCCAGAAAGGCGAGAGCCTCTCCCTTGGTGGCGCGGGGCGCATTGATTTCGATATTGTTTTCCAGGGAAGAAGAAACCGCGTACTGGGGATAGAGCTGCAGAATTTCCTCAAGAGCAGTCTTCCGGGCTTCCAGGTCGCGGAAATAGAGCTGCAGCTTCTGGGGGCCGCCTTCCTGCTCCATAAGCGTTTCTTCACAGGAATCAATGGGGAGATACACTTTTTTCATATTTTCCTCCAGCCAGGGGGCATAGGAGTAATCGGCAATCCTTTCGTAGCAGGTCCGGGGCATCCATCCCTGACCGTTCTGATACCAGCCATAGATGGCCGGAAGCTTTTCTGTATGGCGGAAAAACTGCAGAGACTCCTCCTTGCCAAGCTCCGCCCGGTACAGGAACTTCTTCTCGTCCAGGTCGTAGACGGCAGCGCCGTTGATGGCGATGACATAGCGGACAGAGGGCAGAGAAAGAACCTCCTCCGGAACATTATTCTGCAGGCGGCCAGTGGCGGGGACGAGAATAGCGCCTTTGGCGGCGGCGCGCTCAAGGACGCTTCTGGTATGCGGGGAGATGACCTTGCTGCTGTTCAAAAGCGTTCCATCCAGATCGAAAGCGATAAGTCTGATATTCATAAGAAAACCTCCGTGTAAGAAAAACTTCATATTATAAAGGTCATTATAACAGCTGAAAGAGCTTTTGGACATATAGAAGAAAAATTTCTCGTAGTATCCAATTTTGGAGGAAAACAGAGAGATATCCTTGAAAACAAGTTGACATAATTTAATTGTTGTCCATATGCAGAAAAAATCATCCCAGATGTCCAAAAAAACTGCGAATCCTGGACATAGCCCGCAGATTTTTCTCCATATGGAAAATCTGTCTGTCAAATCCGGGCTTGCGTGAGAAATTAAGCCTTAATGGCGGAGCTTTTGGATATCAGGACAGAAAAAAATTGTATATATCCAAACGGTGCCGGTCTGTGCTGTGATTAGAAAAAAGATGCAGGGAGAGAGCATATGAAGCTGAAAGAATATAGAGGTAACAGAGTGTTGAAGCAGGCCAGTGCACGACTTGTACCCTGGGATGCCAGCAAGCCGGACTGCATCTGTGAATTATTGTTGACGGAGAGAAATTTTTATGTTCTGGAGGACAATTATAATGGCACCTATACAGAGCATTATGTGTTTCCGGTAAAAGAAATTCTGTTTATGGGTATTGTATACAATATGCCTCCGAGACGGGCGGCACAGGAGCAGGCTCAGCATATGGCAGAGAATGCAGCGAACATGGCGTCGCTGGCAATAGGCACGCTTACGGGAACATATGCAGTAGAGACAAAAAACAGAAATATGGCGCTGGCATATCTTCGAATTGATTTTTACAATTTGGCGGAGAATACGCCGGAAACTATTTTCTTTACAGACAGAGACAGGGCTGTAGAAAAAATGATAAAATACTGGAACAAAAAGAAGCTGCTCAGCGAAGGCGAAGGGTATTTTAAAATAGAGCCATTGAAATAGAAGGAGAAGCTATATGTTAAGACCGACAGCAATACAGGTAACACCTCAAAAGGAGTATTTTCTGGATATCATATTTAATAATGGAGAGAAAAGGCGCTTTGATGTCAGGCCGTATATCCGCGGGGAATGGTATGGGGAGCTGGGAGAGCCGGATTATTTCCGTCAGGTAAAGACAGACGGCTTTACGGTCGTGTGGCCCCATGGCCAGGATATCTGTCCGGACGAGCTGTATGATTTGAGTACGGAGATCTGAAAAAGGCGCCTTCCACAATATCTTGTGCTCCGCACCGGCCCTGTCCACACCACAGAGCCGGGCGGTTTCGCATCGTCAAAACCACCAAAATTTCACTCAAAACTTTGTGCATTTTGTGAAAACTTTTTCTGAACTTTTTTCAAGAAAATCCTTGCAAATCCCGGAACATTCCTGTATAATAACCACTGTTGTGACATTGATAGCTGAGAAGCGTGAGGTTGCTGCCTGAGAATGGCAGGTTTTCCGTGGAGCGAATGTCAAGTTAGGAAACTGGCGACAAGTCACTGTACCAATTAACTGTCTATCTTAGAATAGAAACAACGTGATGTTTTCCGTTTTTATACAGGATACACACGGGAGAGTGTACAGTCACCGCTTGTCGTACTGGTCTTAAAAGTACGAAAAGGAGGCGACTTTTTTTATGGCAAGTCAAGTAATGAGAATCACACTGAAGGCTTATGATCATCAGCTGGTGGATGCGTCCGCGAAGAAGATCATCGAAACTGTAAAGAAGAACGGATCGCAGGTGAGCGGCCCCGTTCCGCTGCCTACCAAAAAAGAGGTAGTGACCATTTTGAGAGCTGTACACAAGTACAAAGACTCCAGAGAGCAGTTCGAGCAGAGAACTCATAAGCGTCTTATCGATATCATTACCCCGACCCAGAAGACGGTTGATGCACTGTCCAGACTGGAGATGCCGGCTGGCGTTTACATCGATATCAAAATGAAAACAAAATAATTCCTTCAGCTAGAATGAACGT
>CALWQJ010000056.1 GCA_944383645.1 uncultured Merdimonas sp. | reverse complement strand
TGCCGGACGGAGTGTCCCCGGTACGGGAAATCCTGGGCCTGCCCGCCTGCGGTGGGAAGCGTGGAGGAGTGCCGGAAACGCTGCCTGGCCTTCGAGGGAGGCTTTCTCTTCACCACCGTATCGGAGGGCGCGGACCTGGAAAATATGGAAGCTCTGCTGGCCCTGCGGGCCGGGCATGAGGCGATCACCCGCCAGGCGCTGGCGGTCTTCCGGGAGCATTTCGCGCATGTGCAGGCCTTCTCCACGGAATCCTGCGCCATCTGCGAAAGATGTACCTATCCGGACGCGCCCTGCCGTCATCCGGAGCGGATGCTGCCAAGCGTCGAGGGCCAGGGAATCCTGGTGACGGAGCTGGCGGAAAAGCAGGGGCTTTCCTTTCAGAATGGGAGCGACGTGGTGACCTGGTTCAGCCTGATCCTGTACGAGGGGGAAAAGACAAGATGAAGACGATCTATTTTGAAAAAGATATCCCGCGGATCCTGGCGACGAAGTTTGCGGCCCGTTTTTTTCGGCCGCTGCTTTTTACGGGCCTCAATGCGGTGAAATATAATAAGAAGCTCCCCGACGCGCCCCTGCCGGGGCCGGACTGGGTGCGGGTGAAAAATACTGCCTGCGGCGTCTGCGGAACGGACGTGAGTTTTTTCCAGGCGACCACCGGAACGAATTCTGCCTTCGAGCCGATCCCCGGTTCAGCCAGGACCTATATGGGCCATGAAAACGTGGGCGTCGTGGTGGAGGCGGGGCCGGAGGTCAGGAACTTAAAGCCCGGCGACCGGGTCACCATCCGGGAGTATATGTCCGGCTGCGGCAACAAGGGCATCAAGCCGCCCTGCCGGTACTGCGCGGAGGGAAATTATAACCTCTGCCTGAATTACGGAGAGCCCAGTCCCCTGAAGCTTCCAGACACCGGAGCGGGTATGGGGGACTATTTTCTGGCCCCGGAGCAGCAGCTGACGAAGATCCTTCCGGAGCTGACGGACGACCAGGCGGTGCTTCTGGAGCCCTCCTGCGTGTCGGTGCATTCCGTCCTTCTGGATCCACCCGGAAAGGGAGAGAAGATCCTGGTCTACGGCTGCGGCATGATCGGCCTGGGAATCGTCCAGGCCCTGAAAATCGTCCAGCCGGACTGCGAGGTCTGGGTGACGACCCGCAAGAAGGCCAGGCAGCAGCTGGCAAGGAAGCTGGGGGCGGACCACATCCTTTCCGGAGATATCTATGAGGAGGCCGCGAAGGCCACGGGCGGGAGCCGGGTCTACACAGGCATGAATAAAAATAAAATGTTTTTCGGCGGCTTCGACCGGGTCTACGACTGCGCCGGAGGCGGAAAGGCGAACACTCTCTGCTGCCGTCTTCTTCGGCCCAGGGGCACTTATATGAAGGTGGGCCACCACATGGCGGCCGTCACCTACGACGAGTCCCCGGTCTGGTGGCAGGAGCTGAAAATCATCGGCGTGGACGCCCATGGCATGGAGGAATGGCAGGGAAGGCGGCTCTACACCTTCGACCTGGTGCAGGAATGGATGCGGGACGGCATCTATCAGACGGAGGGCTTTATCACCCACCGCTTCCCTCTGTCCCGCTACAAGGACGCCTTCGCGGTGGCCTTAAAGAACCCGCCGGAGCTTATCAAGATTGTACTGGACTGCAGCAAGGCCTGAAGACGGCGTCCCGGGACTCTGATTCGGAGCTGGCGCCCTGGCGCTGCCCCCGGATACGCTTCCTGCATAGAAGGCATAAAAACAGCATATAGTAAGGGTAAGGAAAGCAAAGGTCCGGGTATCGATGAGCTTACGGGAACGTGCAGCGGACGCTTTGAATCTGCCAAAGGATCTGACGCTTGGAGCAGTGATTCTGACCATTACCGGAAAGCATGAGGCTTATGTGGAGAACTACATGAGCCTCATTGAATATACGGAATGCCTGATCCGCCTCCAGACCCGGACCTGCAAGCTGGAGATTCACGGCGTCCATCTCTATATCGCCTATTATACCAGCGATGAGATGAAGATCACCGGGGAGATCCGGGAGGTGAAATATTGCTGATTTCATGGTTCCGCTGGCTGGGCGGCTATGTGCGGATCCGCCTTAGGGGCTATTCGCCGGAGCGCTTCCTGAATCTGTGCAGGGCCCGGAATATCGAGATCTGGGAGCTCAAAAGCAGCGGCCTGTCTTATGAGATGAATGTAAGCATCCGGGATTTCCGGAAATTAAAGCCCCTGCGCAAGAAGGCGAGAGCTCATGTGGAGATCCTGGAGCGCCACGGCCTTCCGTTTTTTTTGTACCGCAACCGGAGCCGGAAGATGTTCCCGGCGGGAATCCTGCTCTGCGCCGTCTTTCTCTACGTCATGTCCCTGTTTATCTGGAATATCCATATTGAGGGAAACTATTCCCGGACGACGGATGTGATTCTCGACTACCTGGAGACGGAGCAGGTGGTCCATGGCATGAGAAAGAGCCAGGTGGACTGCAAGGAAATCCAGTCTATGCTTCGCATTGAATTCCCGGATATCATCTGGGTGTCGGCGGAGGTAAAGGGAACCCGGCTTCTCATCCGCGTCCGGGAAAATACGGATACGGAGGAAGCAAAAGCTGCGAAGGCGCAGGAGGAAAGGACCGATCTGGCGGCAGAAAGAGCGGGCATCATCACCAGCGTCCTGGTCCGAAGCGGCCGCGCCCTGGTACAGCCGGGAGACGAGGTGGAGGAGGGCCAGCTTCTGGTCAGCGGGCGGCTGGACATCATGAGCGATTACGGGGAGGTCCTGGGCTATCAGTACACGGCGGCGGACGCGGACGTGTACGCCAGGACGGAATATGCGTATTTTGACGAATTTCTTCTGTCCCACGAGGAGCGGCATTTTACCGGAAAAAAGCGGTACGGCTTCTACGTAAGGCTTGGCAGTAAGCAGCTTTCCTTCCAGAGAAAGCCCGGCTTTTCCGATTATACGGCCCTGGCTGCGGAGTATCCGGTGAGGCTTACGGAAAATTTTTATCTGCCGCTGTCCTTTGGAACTATCCGCTATGAGGAATACGAGACGTATACGGAAAACTATACGATAGAGGAAGCGCGCCTGCTGGCGGAGAACAGGCTTACAGCCTATCTGGAAAAATTAATGGAAAAAGGGGTTCAAATTGCCGGAAATAATGTTAAAATAGAAGTCGGCGGCGGCGTCTGCCGGGCGTCCGGGACCATAGCGGCGCTGGAGGAGATAAGCCAGGCCGTTCCCACGGAGATTCTGGAGGAACCGGGGCAGCCGGACGCGGCCAAGAACGAAGAAGCAGAGTAAGAGGAGCAGTACAGTTGAGCAGTATTACAGAGAGAATTCTGGATGTGCCGGCCGAGCATGAAAGCAATGTGTTCGGCCAGTTTGACAGCCATATCAAAAAAATAGAAAAGACCCTGAAGGTGTCTGTGGTGGCCCGGGACGGGGCCGTGAAAATCTTGGGCCCCGCCGGGAACACCCGGCAGGCCGCCCGGGTGTTTGAGCAGCTTCTGGAGCTTTCCCGCCGGGGAAATGTGATCCAGGAGCAGAATGTGGATTACGCCCTGGCCCTGTCTATGGAAGGGCAGGAGGAGGCGGTGGTGGAGATCGACAAGGATCTCATCTGCCATGCCATGAACGGCAAGCTCATCAAGCCCAAGACCCTGGGCCAGAAAAAATATGTGGACATGATCCGCGATCACATGATCGTATTCGGGACAGGCCCTGCCGGCACCGGCAAGACCTATCTCGCCATGGCCATGGCGATCACCGCCTTCAAAAACAATGAGGTGAACCGGATCATCCTGACCCGCCCGGCCATCGAGGCGGGAGAGAAGCTAGGCTTTCTGCCCGGCGATCTCCAGAGCAAGGTAGACCCCTACCTGCGGCCCCTTTACGACGCCCTTTATGAGATCATGGGCGCGGACAGCTTCCTGAAAAATATGGAAAAAGGACTCATCGAGGTGGCCCCGCTGGCCTACATGCGCGGCCGTACGTTGGACAACGCTTACATCATCCTGGACGAGGCCCAGAATACCACCCCGGCCCAGATGAAGATGTTCCTGACCCGTATCGGCTTTGGCTCCAAGGTCATCGTGACCGGGGACGCCAGCCAGAAGGATCTTCCCTCAGGCGCCCAGTCCGGCCTGGAGGTGGCCATGCGGGTGCTTTCCAAGGTGGAGGATATCGGCTTTTGCGAGCTGACCAGCAAGGACGTGGTGCGCCACCCGCTGGTGCAGAAGATCGTCCAGGCCTACGACAATTATGAGAAAGCCCAGGAGCGGCGAAGCTCCAGAAAGGAACGCCATGACAATCAACGTAGAAGATGAAAGCAGGATGACACTGCCCGGAGTGGATCTGGAAGGAACCGCCAGGCAGGTGATCGAGGCGGCTCTGGATTTCGAGGGCTGCCCCTACGAGACGGAGGTGAGCCTGCTTCTGACAGACAATGAGGGAATCCGGGTTTTGAACCGGGAGCACCGGGGCATGGACCGGCCTACGGACGTCCTGTCCTTTCCCATGCTGCATTTCGAGACGCCTGCGGATTTTTCCGAGGCGGAGACAGAGGAGGCGGACTGCTTCAACCCGGAGAGCGGGGAGCTTGTCCTGGGGGACATTATCATTTCGCTGGAAAAGGTCGTGGAGCAGGCGGAAAAATACGGCCACAGCCAGAAGCGGGAATATGCCTTTCTCATCGCCCACAGCATGCTGCACCTGATGGGCTATGACCACGAGAGCCCGGAGGAGGCGAAGATCATGGAGGCCAGACAGGCGGCCATCCTGGAAGGCCTGCAGATCCTGCGGTGAGGGGAAGTAACCGCCCCTTCCTTTTTCTGCTTCTGACAGCCTTCCTGTCGGCGCTTACGCTTCTTGGCGGCTGCGTCCGGGCAGAGGATCAGAAGCCGGAAGGGCAGAAGCAGGAGGTGGAAGGGCAGGCAGGTACAGGTTTCAATACAGAAGACGAGGTGCTGGCGGAGGCCCCCGGAGAACAAAATGAGGAGGGCGCGGACGGCCAGGAAGGGCAGGAACCACCGGAGCGGGAAATCGTGGACGGGAAGATCCGAAGCTTTTTCACGGGAGAGTGGATCGACGCGGAGCTTGGGACGACGCGGCCCCTGGCCGTGATGCTGAACAACACGTCGGCGGCCCTGCCCATGTCGGGGATTTCAAATGCGTCCGTCATTTATGAGTGCCCGGTGGAGGGGCGCATCACCCGCTGGATGGGGATTTTTGAAGACTGGGAGGCTCTCTCCCGGATCGGCTCTGTCCGCAGCTGCCGCCTGTATTATCTTCATTTCGCCCAGGAATTCGACGCGGTCTACGCCCACTTCGGGCAGGCCAGCTATGCCCGGGAGGCTTTAAACAGCGGGGAGTTCGACGTGCTCTCCGGGGCGACGGCAGGGATCGACAGCCCGGCCACAGCCATGTACGACCGGATCTCCCGGCCCGGAAAGGCCACGGAGCATACCTTGTACGCGTTCCCGTCCGGAATACAAAAGGACATCGAACGCAAGGGCTTTGACATGGAGATGCCGGAGGATTATCCCGGAAAATTCCGCTTCGCGGACACGGGTGAGACGGCGGAGTATGAGGGCTATCCGGAGGCGGTGATTCTAAAGCCCGGCGGGACAGGCGGGAAAAATGGCTTCGGCGGCGTGAAGGCCCGGTTCGAGTACAATCCGGTGGATCGGAGCTATTACCGGTACACCTACGGGAATCCCCACGTGGACGAGCTGACCGGGGAGCAGCTGGCGGTGACGAACGTGATCTTCCAGTACTGTGACGGTAATGTGCTGGACGCCAAGGATTACCTGCATTTCGCGTCCCAGTCCCAGGGGAACCGCTGCACGGTATTTACAAATGGAAAAAGGATCGAAGGGTACTGGAGCAATCCGGGAGAGCTTGGCACCCCGGCCCGGTACTATGAGGAAGACGGTCAGGAAATTACACTGAATACGGGAACCACATTTATCTGCATCATCTGGAACGATTACGCGCAGGATGTGGTGATCGAATAAGGAAAAGACGATGGGAAAGAAAAAAGGTTCAAAGAGCTCCAATTTTATCATGCAGGGAGGCATTCTGGCGGCGGCGTCCATCATCAGCCGCATCATCGGGATGCTGTACCGGATTCCGGTCACGAACATCATCGGGGATCAGGGAAATAATTACTATTCGGCCGCTTACGAGGTCTACAATATCATCCTCCTGATCTCCTCCTACAGCCTGCCTCTGGCGGTGTCCAAGGTGGTGTCGGCCAAGGTGGCCATGGGAGAGCACCGGGACGCCTGGAGATCCTTTAAGGCGGCCATGGGCATGTCCCTGGTGGTGGGAAGCCTCGCTTCCGCCCTGACCTTCTTCGGGGCCGGATTTTTTACGGGAACTCTTCTGAACACGCCGGAGAGCGAGCTTTGCCTGAAGGTGCTGGCCCTGGCGATCTTCGTCATGGCTGTCATGGGCGTGCTGCGGGGCTATTTCCAGGGCATGGGAACCATGATGCCCACGGCCATTTCCCAGGTCATTGAGCAGATTGTAAACGCGGTGGTCAGCATCGTGGCGGCCAGCATGCTGTACTCCTACGGGGCCTCCCTGGACCGGGCGGCAGGCATCACGGACGGGACGGGCGGCGCCATCTACGGGGCGGCCGGAAGCACCCTTGGCACCAGCCTCGGAGCGGCGGGCGGCCTCCTCTTCCTGGTGATCGTCATGCTGATGTATAACCGGGTCCTGCAGAAAAATCTGCGAAGAGACCACGTAAGCGAGGATCAGAGCTATGGCCAGTTGCTGCGCATGCTGGTGCTGACCATCGTGCCTGTGATCCTGAGCACAGCCGTTTACAACATCAGCGGCTTTGTGGATCAGGGCGTCTTCAAATACCTGATGCTTGATCTTCAGAAGGCAGACCGGGAGACGGTGGAAATCTACTGGGGCATTTACGTGGGTAAGTACAAGCTTCTGACCAATGTGCCCATCGCGGTGGCCTCCGCCCTGTCGGCCTCGGTCATCCCGGCCCTTACCAGGGCGCGCATGGCCGGAGATCGAAAGGAGATGCGCCGAAAGACCGAGAACGCCATCCGCATGGTGATGCTGATCTGCATTCCCAGCGCCTTTGGACTGACGGCCCTGGGCGGCCCGATTCTCGATCTCCTGAACTGGAATACGGACAAATCGGCGCCCATGATGTTCCTTATCGGCTCCGCGGCCGTCATTTTCTATGGCCTGTCCACCCTGACCAACGGCATCCTCCAGGGCATCGATCACATGCGGATCCCGGTGCGCAACGCCGTGATCGCCCTGGTATCCCACCTGCTGGTGCTGGTGGTCCTGGTGCAGTTTACCGGCATCCACATCTACGGCGTGGTCATTTCCTATATGTTCTTCGCCCTGCTGATGTGCGTCCTGAACGGGCTTGCCATCCGGAAATACCTGCACTACCGGCAGGAGATCCGGAGAACCTTTCTGATACCGGGCGTGTCCTCCCTGATCATGGCCCTGGCGGTCTGGCTTGTCTATACGCCCCTTGCATCTCTCATGGGCGGTAAGCTGGCGGTGGTGTTCTGCCTGGCGCTGGCGGTGCCGATCTACGGATTCTTCGTGCTGTTCCTGCGGGGCATTACGGAGGAGGAACTGCGAGCCTTTCCGAAAGGCCATGTGCTGGTGAAGGCGCTGAAAAAGGTCAAACTTATGTGAAGCTGCGTAAAAGCCTCTGATTTTGTCCATACTAAACCCAAAGGAGGGTTTTTATGGCAAAGAGGATTCTGGCCGGTTGCCTGGCCGCGGTGATTCTGGCGGGGCTTGGCTGGTACGCCGGCTTTCTCCACTCGGAAAGCCGGGCGGGAAAGGAGCAGGAGAAGCTCTGGCAGGAGCTTATGAGCCTGGGAGAGCGCATCGCCGCCCAGGAGCGGGAACAGGAGGAGCGCACGGTGCAGGAGCAGCCTGAAAGGGCGGAGGCTTCCGCAGCTCCGGACAGCGTGGTAAATGATACGGGAAGCCACGAATACTATCTGGTGGAGGAGGACGGCCGCGTCACCATTTACCGGATCGAGGGGCGGACGCTTTTTGAATACACGGGCATCACGGTAGATTCCCTGCCGGAGGAGCTGCAGGGCGAGATCGCCCACGGGAAGCGGGTCAGCGGAGAAAAGGAATTGTACGATTTTCTGGAGAATTACTCCAGTTAACCTTGCTATTTTCAGAAAAATAGTGTAAAGTTAGGAAAGAAATTTAAAGAAAAGACAAGAGGATAAGGACAAAAATAACATGGAA
This sequence comes from uncultured Merdimonas sp., assembly GCA_944383645.1. Taxonomy (GTDB): domain Bacteria; phylum Bacillota; class Clostridia; order Lachnospirales; family Lachnospiraceae; genus Laedolimicola. The sequence goes on along the minus strand of CALWQJ010000056.1, from coordinate 10,826 downwards.
GATAAGGTTCTGGACGCCCGGTACCGGGCGGAGCTGAAAAATAAAAAGCGCATCGTGGTAAAGGTCGGCACCTCCTCCTTGATCCACAGGGAGACCGGCGGGCTCGATCTGATTAAGGTGGAGCATCTGGTCCGGGAGCTGACGGATCTGCACAACAAGGGCAAGGATGTGATCCTGGTGACCTCCGGCGCCATCGGCGTGGGAAGAAAGGCGGCGGGCCTTCAGGAGAAGCCGGAGCGGGTATCCTTAAAGCAGGCCTGCGCGGCCATCGGGCAGGCGCGGCTGATGATGATTTACCAGAAGCTTTTCGCGGAGTATAACCAGGTGGCGGCGCAGATTCTGATGACCCGCAATACGATGCTGAACGCCCGCAACCGCATGAACGCTCAGAACACCTTTGAGGAGCTGATGTCCCTGGGCGCGATCCCGATCGTGAACGCCAACGACAGCATTTCCACCTTTGAGATCCTGCACGGGGATAACGACACCCTGTCCGCGGTGGTGGCCTCCCTGGTGGGCGCGGATCTTCTGATCCTGCTCTCGGATATCAACGGCCTCTACACGGATAACCCGAACACGAACCCGAACGCGAAATTCGTTCCCTTTGTGGACACCCTGGACGATGAGCTGATGGGAATGGGAAAGGACGCAGTGAGCAGCGTGGGAACCGGCGGCATGGCCACCAAGCTGGTGGCGGCGGAGCTTGCCACCTCCGCGGGAGCCGACATGGTCATCGCAAACGGGAAAAACATGAATGTCATACACAAGATTATGGACGGCCAGCCCTATGGAACCCTGTTCTGCTCCAATGAGGACGGGGCCCTGGAGCTGCAGGAGTTTCTGAAGGAGCATTTTCATGAATAAAAAGAAAGCCGGAATGATACTGGAGGGCGGCGGCACCAGAGGCGTGTTTACCGCCGGGGTGCTGGACTATTTTATGGAGCAGGGCCTGTACCTGCCCTACGTGATCGGCGTCTCTGCCGGAGCCTGCAACGCGGTGAATTATGTGTCCCGCCAGCCGGGCCGCATGAAGGTCTGCACCATAGATTTTCTGGAGGCGGGCAGCTATATCGGACTGCGCTCCCTGATCCGGAACCACAGCCTGTTTAACATGGACCTGATATTTGACGTGTTTCCGAATAAGCTGATTCCCTTTGACTACGAGACATATTTTTCATCGGGGACGGAGTGTATCCTGACGGCGACCAACTGCCTGACGGGCAAGGCGGCCTATCTGTCAGAGACTTCCGATCGGCAGCGGCTGATGCAGATCTGCCGCGCTTCCTCCAGCCTTCCCGTCATTTCCCAGATGGTAAACGTGGACGGCGTGCCCATGCTGGACGGCGGTCTGGCGGATTCCGTGCCGATCCGAAAAGCCCTGCGCGACGGCGTGAAGAAGAATATCGTAATCCTGACCAGGCAGGAGGGCTACCGGAAGCCTCCGGCGAAGAAGACGCTGAAGATGGCCCGGATCATGTATTCCAGGTACCCGAACCTGATTAAGGCCATCAAATACCGGGCATATTTCTACAATAAGACCATGGAGCTTCTGGAGGATCTGGAGAGCCGGGGCCATGTGTTCGTGATCCGCCCGCAGATCCCGGTGATAAAAAACACGGAGGATCATGTGGAGGTGCTGACAAACTTCTATCACCATGGCTATGAGTATGGGAAGGATATATTTGAGCAGGCGGCGGCCTATCTCCACTGGGACGGGAAGGACGCGGCTGACGCACGATAAGGAGACGAAAAAATGAGCATAGATGAAAAGAAGATAGCGCGGATCAACGAGCTGTACCGCCGCTCCAAAGCAGAGGGGCTGACGGATGCCGAGAAGCAGGAGCAGAAGCTTCTGCGCCTGGAATACGTGCAGGCGATCCGCGCCAATTTAAAAAGCCAGCTGAACAACATTGACATTCAGGAAAAGGACGGCAGCGTGTACAATCTGGGCGAGAAATACGATATCGACAAGAAAGCCGGTGGAAACTGAGTATGGGCGGAACAGAAAGAACAGACGAAAACCAGGATAAAAAAAGCCAGGCTATGAAGCAGAAGAAAAAAGAACTCCGCAAGGAGATCCGGGCGCTTCGGGCGGCCCATTCCGACGAAGAGATCCACGCCATGAGTCTTCAGGTGCTGGAGCGGGTAAGGGAGCTTCCGGAGTACCGGCAGGCGGACACGATTTTCGTCTATGTGGACTGCAAGCATGAGACGGAGACTTCGGATCTCATCCGCCAGGCCTGGGCGGACGGCAAAAGGACGGCCGTACCCAGGGTGCTGGGCCAGGAGATGAAGTTTTTCTATATCACTTCCCTGGAGGAGGATCTGGAGGACGGGTATTTCGGCATCCGGGAGCCCTATGAGAAGAATCCGGCGGATGGGGCGGCGGACGCCCCGGGAAGCCTGATGTTCATGCCGGGGGTAGCCTTTGACGAGAGCCGGCACCGGATCGGCTATGGCGGCGGCTTTTACGACCGGTACCTGGAGGCCCATCCGGGCCTTAAGACCGTGGCCCTGGCTTTTGAGTTCCAGGTAAAGCCGGAGGTTCCCTTTGAGGAGTTTGACATCCGGCCGGGAAAAATTGTGACGGAGAAACGGGTAATTCAGTAAAAATACAGCGCGGGCATCGCGGATGTCCTGCGGGACAGGAGGGCACAGCATATGACGTTAGAGCAGATTGGCCAGAGGGCAAAGGAAGCGGAGCCTGCGCTCCGGGTCATGGACCGAAGCACAAAGGATCAGGTGCTTCTGCGCGCGGCAGAGTGTCTGGTGCAGAATACAGAAATGATTCTGAAGGCCAATGGGGCCGATATGGAGAACGGAAGAAAGCGCGGCATGAAGGAGAGCCTTCTGGACCGTCTGCAGCTGACTGCGGAGCGGATCGAGGGCATGGCGGAGGGCCTTCGCCAGATCGCAGAGCTTCCGGACCCGGTGGGCGAGGTCATCGCTGACTGGACGCCGGAAAACGGCCTTCATATCAGACGGGTACGGGTGCCCTTGGGCGTCATCGGCATCATCTATGAGGCCCGGCCCAATGTGACGGCGGACGCCTTCGGTCTCTGCTTCAAGACCGGAAATCCCGTAGTTTTAAGGGGAGGAAGCGACGCCATCCATTCCAACCTGGCCATCGTGGAGGTGCTGCAGAAGGCGCTGACGGACTGCGGCTGTCCGGCTTACGCCATCCAGCTTCTTGAGGACACCAGCCGGGAGACGGCGGCGGAATTCATGAAGCTGAACCGGTACATAGACGTGCTGATTCCCAGAGGAAGCGCGGGGCTCATCGCCACCGTGGTGAACCAGAGCACGATCCCGGTCATCGAGACGGGTTCTGGAAACTGCCACGTCTATGTGGATGAGGACGCGGATCTTTCCATGGCGGTGAATATTGTATACAATGCGAAGACCCAGCGCATCGGCGTCTGCAATGCCTGCGAGTCCCTGGTGGTGCACCGGAAGGTGAAGGACGCCTTCCTGCCCATGCTGGCGGCGAAGCTTTCTGAAAAGCAGGTGGAGCTGCGGGGCGACGAGGCGGCCAGGGAGGCGGTTCCCGCCATGGCGGCGGCCACAGAAGAGGACTGGGGCACCGAGTACCTGGACTATATCCTTTCTGTAAAAACTGTGGACAGCGTGGATGAGGCCATCGCCCATATTAACCGGTACAACACGGGGCACTCCGAGGCGATTGTCACGGAAAACCAGGAGCACGCGGAGAAATTCCTGCGGGAGATCGACGCGGCTGCCGTCTATGTGAACGCGTCTACCCGCTTCACAGACGGCTTTGAGTTCGGCTTTGGCGCGGAGATCGGCATCAGCACCCAGAAGCTCCACGCGAGAGGTCCCATGGGTCTGGAGGCCCTTACCTCCTACAAATACGAGATTACCGGAAACGGACAGATAAGGGGGTAGCGTATGAGAGTGATAGCGGGAACAGCCCGGAGCATGCCTTTAAAATGCATCGACGGGCTTGAAACCAGACCGACCACAGATCGGATCAAGGAGACGCTGTTCAATATGCTGCAGTCTGAGGTGCCGGGAAGCCGGTTTCTGGATCTCTTCGCGGGCAGCGGAGCCATCGGCATCGAAGCCTTAAGCCGGGGCGCGGAGTATGCGGCCTTTGCAGAGAACAATAAGAAGGCGTATGAGTGCGTCCTGGATAATCTGGCCTTTACGAAGCTTGCGGACCGCTCCAGAGTCTTTTTTATGGACGCGCTGGGGGCGCTGCGGGTGCTGGAGGGCGACGAGCCCTTTGACATTATCTTTCTTGATCCGCCCTACGGCAAAGGGCTGGAGGAGGACGTCCTGGCTTATCTGGAGCAGTCGTCCCTGGCAGACGAGGCTACCACGATTATTCTGGAGACGGATCTGAAGGGGGACACCGGCTGGATTTCCGATTACGGATTTTCAGTCAGGAAAGAAAAACGATATAAGACAAACAGGCATCTTTTTATAGAGCGTATGAGGGAGACGAATGATTAGAGCGATATATGCGGGAAGCTTCGATCCGGTGACCAACGGCCACCTGGATGTGATCGTCCGCGCGTCCCGGATAGTGGACGAGCTGGTGGTTGGGGTTTTGCACAACCGGGCAAAATCTCCGTTGTTTTCTGTGGAAGAACGTGTTAAGATGTTAAAAGAAGTGACGAAGGAATATCCGAATATCAAGATCCGTTCCTTCACAGGGCTTCTTGTGGAATTTGCGAAAGAATGCGAGGCTCACATTATCGTGAGGGGTCTTCGGGCTATCACGGATTTTGACTATGAGCTTCAGATGGCCCAGACCAACCGGATCTTAAGTCCGGATCTGGATACGCTGTTTCTGACGACCAGCCTGGAGTACGCTTACTTAAGCTCCACCACGGTCAAGGAAGTGGCCGCCTTCGGAGGCGATATATCCGCCTTTGTACCAGCCTACGTGGAAGAGAAGATCCGGGAAAGGATGCATGAGCTTTACGGGGTATAGGACCTGTGCCGCCGAAGATTTACGGGAAAGCAGGAATGAGCAGGGAAAGGAGAATGGGCATGAGCAGCAAGATTGAACAGATCATCGAGGAGATTGAGGAATATATCGATGGCTGCAAGCCGCAGACGTTATCGAAGACAAATATCATTGTAAATAAAGAGGAGATCGAGGAGCTGCTCCGGGAGCTGCGTCTTAAGACTCCCGAGGAAATCAAGCGCTACCAGAAGGTGCTGGCGAACCGCGACGCCATTCTGGCGGACGCGCAGGCGAAGGCAGACGCGATTATCAAGGAGGCCAACGTACATACGACCGAATTGATAAACGAGCATGAGATTATGCAGCAGGCTTATGTGCAGGCCAACGAGATTATGGCGGCGGCGGAGGCTGAGGCGCAGAAGCGCCTGGACGCGGCGACCATGGAGGCGAACAGTTTCCGTACCCAGGCCATGGAATACACCAAGGATATGCTGGGCAATCTCCAGAACCTGGTGCGCCAGGCCATGGACGGGCATGCCGCCCGTTATGAGGCGATGATGAATTCTCTGAATAATTTCAGCGATATCCTGGCCAGCAACCGGGCTGAGCTGGAACAGGAGCCTGCCCTTCGGGAGGAGCCGGAAGAGGAGCCGGAAGGATAGGGCGCGCTTTTTTCAGGACAGGAAAGGCTCCAGAGCCAGGGCGCAGGCAGCGGCGGCAAGGGCAGTCAGAAGCTTTGCCTTAAGATAACGGCCAAGGGAGAGGCCGCTTCCGTCGATCATGCTCTGGGTCTGCGCCAGACCGGAGAGACCGCCGAAGGCGGCGGTTCCCAGGATCAGGGCGAAGGAAAGACGGGCAGGGAGATTGGAAGCAGCCGTAAGCGAGATTCCGTTTGTGATTTCCAGGAATCCTGTGAGCGCGCAGGCCAGGGCAGGATGGGGCCAGGGAAGGCCTTTCAGAAGCCCGGCCAGCAGAGAGAAGAGGATGATATAGCAGCCCAGCTTCAGAATGCTTTTCAGTCCGCTCATGATACAGGCATCTGCGATTTTGAAGCTGATTTGAGATCCGGATGTCTTTTTTTCTGCCGGCAGGGAGGAAAAGGAGCGGCCGCGGCGGGTGAAAAGCCCGAAAAGGACCGGGACGCCGAAGGCCAGAAGGAGGGCTGGCCCTGTAAGCGAAGGCCGGCCCAGGCTTTTCGTCACGCAGAATCCTATGAGAAAGGCCGGACTTACATTGTTGCAGAAGCCCAGGAGATAGTCTCCCTCTTCGACAGAAATGTGCCGGGTCCGCACAAGCTCCCCGGTGATCCGGGCGCCTGTGGGGAAACCGCAGAGAAAGCCGGACGCCAGGCAGAAGCACCCCTCCCGGGAGCAGCCAAAGATCCGGTGAAGGATCGGGTAAAGGAAGCCCATCAAAGAGGAGACGCCGTCCAGGGCGATGAGCAGGGAGGACAGGATAAAGAAAGGCAGAAGGACGGGCACCAGGGTGTGGAACCAGAGCAGAAGCCCGGCTGCGGAGGCTTCCGAGGCGCGGACAGGATCAAGAAGCAGAAAGGCGAGCAGGAGCACAGTGGCGGCGACGGCGCTTGCTTTTTTCAGGATTTGCGGTTTGGGGACAGGACTGTTCAGACGACTTTTCATAGATCTACTATATGACAAGGAGGAGGCATATTATGAGAAAACTGGAGGGACTGAAGCCGGAAAAAGTATTCCGGTATTTTGAAGATATCAGCGCGATTCCCAGAGGCTCCGGAAAGGAGGAGGTGGTAAGCCGGTACTGCCTGGATTTCGCCAGGGAGCGGGGGCTTGCGGCCTGGAGGGATGAGCACAACAACGTGGTTATCACAAAGCCCGCCACAGAGGGCTATGAGGCTGTGCCGGGCATGATTCTCCAGGGACATCTTGACATGGTCTGGGAGAAGGACGAGGACTGTGAAAAGGATTTCGAGAAGGAGGGCATCGACCTGGTGGTGGATGGGGACTTCGTCCGGGCAGAGGGTACGACCCTGGGCGGAGACGACGGGATCGCCGTGGCGATGATGCTGGCCATTCTGGATGATGAGACCATCGTCCATCCCCGGTTGGAATGCGTGTTCACGACGGAGGAGGAGACCGGCCTTTACGGGGCGGAGGCGCTTGACTGCTCCCGTCTGACTGGAAGAAGAATGATCAACATCGATTCCCGGAGGGAAGGGGTCTTTACCGTAAGCTGCGCCGGGGGCGTGGGCTGCGGCTGTATGCTGCCTCTTACCTGGGAGGAGATCGAGGAAAATTCCTGCACGCTCTGGGTGGAGGGCTTAAAAGGCGGCCATTCGGGCTCTGACATCCACAGAGAGCTGGGCAATTCCAATATGCTGATGGGCCGGCTGCTGTACAGCCTGACGGAAAAGCTGAGTTTCCGGCTTGGCGAGACGGCCGGAGGAATGGCAGACAACGCGATTCCCCACAGCACCCATGCGGTGCTCTATGTGCCAGAGGCGGAAGAGGAAAAGCTCGCAGGGCTTGTCCAGGAGATGGATGCCGTCTATAAAAAGGAATACGCGGCAAGCGATCCGGGCGTGACCGTCCGCCTGGAGCGGAATGGCCGCAGGAAGGGGCGCGCGCTGGAGCAAGAGAGCGCCAGGCGCTTCCTGCTTCTTTTGCACAGCGTGCCAAACGGCGTGATCCGCAACAGCATGGACATCAAAGGACTGGTGCAGACCTCCCTGAACTTAGGCATCCTGCGGATGGACGAGGAGGAAGCGCTGCTGGTGTTTGGCATCCGAAGCTCCCTGGATTCCGAAAAAGAAGAGCTGGGAGAAAGGCTTCGCCATCTGACCGAATTCTTAGGCGGATCCTGCGTCCTGGAGGGGGATTATCCGGGCTGGGAGTACCTGCAGGACTCATCCCTCCGGGAGGCCATGGTTTCCATTTATGAGCGGATGTACGGGAAAAGACCTACGGTGCTGTCCATCCACGCAGGGCTGGAATGCGGTTTCTTCAGCGGAAAGATCAAGGGGCTGGATTGTGTTTCCATCGGGCCCGATCAGTATGATCTTCACACGCCCCGGGAGCGCCTGAGCATTTCTTCCACGGAACGGGTCTATAAATTCATCCTGGAGGTTCTAAAAGAGCAAAAGCCCGCATAGAATAACAGACAGAGAACAAGAGGCTTAAGGGTCTTTGAAAAAGGTCCCTGTCTGCCGGCAGAGGTGTCCATGCGGCTTTCGACTGCTTCCTGCGTGTTACTGCTGATATGCGCCTGTCTTTTCATCCATTTGGAGCTGTCCTGGCTTTCGGAGCACAGCTCTTACGGGGAAGAGGCGGAGGAGCTTCAGGCCTCTGAGAAGGCGCGGGAATACTATGAGCTGTACGAGAATATCTGGAAGGATCTTGTGTGTTTTCCGGTGCCGGAGTCCTCGGAGGACGAGGAGGCGGACGTCTCCTTTGAGAACAGCTGGCTGTTCGAGCGTACCTACGGCGGCTCCTACGGGCATGAAGGAACGGACCTGATGCCCTCCGTGGAGAAAAGCGGCTATTACCCGGTGGTCAGCATGTCTGACGGCGTGGTGGAGAACATCGGCTGGCTGGAAAAGGGCGGCTGGAGGATCGGGATCCGTAGCGTCCACGACGTCTATTTCTACTATGCCCATCTGTCCTCCTACGCGGAAGACTTCCAGAAAGGCGACGTCGTCCGGGCCGGGCAGCTGCTGGGCTATATGGGCGATACCGGCTACGGAAAGGAAGAAGGCACCACGGGCCAGTTTCCCGTGCACCTGCATGTGGGAATCTACGTGAGAAACGAAGAGATACCAGAGCTGGCGGTCAACCCCTACTGGTTCCTGAAATACCTGGAGCAGCATAAGCTGGAATGTTCCTTTTCCTGAACAGGAAGGCGGCTGCGGAGGCGAAAAGGAGAGGTTTTATGGAAATACAACTTTGGCGGGAAATTCTGAATCCCTATGAGCTTGCCGTCAGGGAGATTATGACAAAATTCAATCATCTGATCAAAGAGCACCGGGACCGGGGTCTGTATTCTCCCATCGAACAGGTGGAGGGACGGGTGAAGACCATCTCCAGCATCCTGGAGAAGTGCCAGAAAAAGAAGATCGATCTGGAGGACATCGAGGAGCGGATCTATGACCTGGCAGGCGTGCGTATCATCTGCCAGTTCGTGGAGGATATCGACAAGGTGGTGGAGCTGATCCGGAATCGGAAGGATATGGAGATCAGGCAGGAGCGGGACTATATCCGCCAGATGAAGAGCAGCGGCTACCGCAGCTACCATATGATCATTTACTATACGGTCGATACCCTGGACGGCCCGAAAAAGCTCCAGGTGGAGATCCAGATCCGGACCATGGCCATGAATTTCTGGGCCACTGTGGAGCATTCCCTGCAGTACAAGTATAAGAGAAACATCCCGGACCACATCAAGGAACGGCTTTTGAACGCGGCGGACGCCATCATCGTCCTGGACAACGAGATGTCCAGCGTGCGAAGCGAGATCATGGACGCGCAGATTTCCTTCCAGATCCAGGCGAATATCGTGGCGGATATTCTGAACAATATCCAGAACCTGTACAAGGTGGCAAACAAGCGGGAGATTCTGAAGATCCAGGATGAATTTTACCGGATTTACGCGATGAACGATATCGACCAGCTGGAGCGCTTCGACAAGCAGCTCGACATGATCGCCGAGGGCTACCGGGCGCAGGCGCTGGCCATGGATATGGAGGACTAATGAATCTGCCAGAGAGATTTACAGAAGAGATGAAGAGGCTTCTGGGCGGAGAGTATTCCGCCTGGCTTGAAAGCTTTCAGACGGACGGGCAGGATGGGGAGGGGACTTCCGGGGAAGGCCGCCCGGAAGCGGACGATGCCTTCCGGGGCCTGCGGGTGAACACGCGGAAACTAAGCCCGCAGGAGTTCCTGGGGCGCGCCCCTTTTTCCCTGCGGCCGGTTCCCTGGACGGAAAACGGCTTCTATCTGGAGGGAGGAGGGAGGGCTTCCCGGCACCCGTACTACGCGGCGGGGCTTTATTACCTGCAGGAGCCAAGCGCCATGGTTCCGGCGGCTGCCCTTCCCATCGAACGGGGCGACCGGGTGCTGGATCTCTGCGCGGCTCCCGGAGGGAAGGCCACGGAGCTTGCGGCTCGGCTTGCGGGCACAGGGCTTCTTGTGGCGAACGATCTCAGCAATTCCAGGGCAAAGGCCCTCTTAAAAAATCTGGAGCTGTTCGGCGCGGAAAATATTCTGGTGACCAGCGAAAGCCCGGAGCGGCTTGCCCGCTATTTCGAGGGCTTTTTCGACAAAATCCTCATCGACGCCCCCTGCTCCGGCGAGGGGATGTTCCGAAAGAACCCTTCCATGACGCGGGACTGGGAGGAGAAGGGGCCGGATTATTACGCGCGGATACAGAAAGAAATCACGGCACAGGCGGCAAGGCTTCTTCGGCCCGGCGGCCTGCTTTTGTACTCCACCTGTACCTTTTCCGTAAAGGAAAACGAGGAGACGATCCTCTCGCTTCTTCGGACGGCGCCAGGCTTTCGCGTGCTGCCCCTTGCCCTGCCTGATACGGCAAAGCATTACGGCTTCGCGCCGGGAAGGCCGGATCTGATCTCCAGGGAGGCGGCGGGAGAGGGCCTTACGGAGGAAGAATGGACAGGCCTTACCCTGGCGGCAAGACTCTATCCCCACCGCGTAGAAGGCGAGGGGCATTTTGCGGCCCTGCTGCAGAAAAAGGGGACGGAGGCAGAAAAAGCTGCAGAGAGCCCGGAAAAGCTTCGGAATGACGGAGGCGGCAGAAAGGGCCGGGCAGCCGGACACGCGCAGGCAGGGAAGGCTCTTTCGGAGAGCTTCCGGGAATTTGGGAAGGCACTCAAAAAGCCCCTGGAGGAAGACTGGATCCG
>CALWQJ010000055.1 GCA_944383645.1 uncultured Merdimonas sp. | reverse complement strand
ATCTTGCCAAAATCCGGCTTGAGGGCCGCGCCGCCTACCAGGCCGCCGTCGATGTCAGCCTGCGCGAACAGATCCGGTGCGGTCGCTGCATTTACAGATCCGCCGTACTGGATGCGGATCGCCTCTGCGGTCGCCTCGTCATAGATCTCAGCGATGCAGGCACGGATGCCTGCGCATACCTCCTGCGCCTGCTCTGTGGTAGCGGTCTTTCCGGTTCCGATGGCCCAGATCGGCTCGTAAGCGATGACAGCCGTCTCCGCCTGATCTGCTGTGATTCCCTGGAATCCCACCTTTACCTGCTGGCGGATGAAGTCCATGGTCACGCCCTGCTCTCTCTGGGTCAGGGTCTCGCCGCAGCACATGATCGGGGTCAGGCCGTGCTCGAAGGCTTTGAGCATCTTCTTATTGATATCCTCGTTGGTCTCGCCGAAGTACTCGCGTCTCTCGGAATGTCCGAGGATGACATACTTCACGCCTGCGTCAACCAGCATGTTCGGGGAAATCTCACCTGTGTAAGCGCCCTTCTCCTCGAAGTACATGTTCTCGGCGCCTACCTGGATGTTGGTTCCCTTTACGGCTTCCACAACCGGAACGATATCGATAGCCGGAACGCAGAATACTACGTCCACTTCATCGTTTGCCACCAGCGGCTTTAAGGTATTTACCAGCTCTACTGCCTCGCTGGGAGTCATGTTCATCTTCCAGTTTCCGGCGATAATTTTCTTTCTTGCCATTGTCTTTGTTCTCCTTTTTCAATCGTCAGATATTTGTGAACAGCAGACAGCCCGGGCCCGCAGGCCAGAAGGCCCGCGGCCCGGTACGGTACTGCCGGACGTTCCATTTTATTTATCGTTCGCCGCAGCTACGCCCGGAAGCTCCTTGCCTTCAAGGAACTCAAGGGATGCGCCGCCGCCTGTAGAGATGTGCGTCATCTTGTCGCCAAAGCCCAGGGTATTGACAGCTGCCGCGGAATCTCCGCCGCCGATGATGGTGGTGGCGTCTGTCTCAGCCAGGGACTTCGCTACCGCGATGGTTCCCTTTGCCAGAACCGGGTTCTCAAATACGCCCATCGGTCCGTTCCATACGACGGTCTTCGCGGACTTCACAGCCTCTGCGTAAGCCTCAGCCGTCTTCGGTCCGATATCCAGTCCCATCATGTCAGCCGGCATCGCGTCGGCAGCCACTGTGGCAACCTCAATCTCAGCGTCGATGGGGTTCGGGAATGCCTTTGCGGCAACGGTATCTACCGGAAGCATCAGGTTCTTGCCAAGCTTCTCAGCCTTTGCCATCATCTCCTTGCAGTACTCGATCTTCTCATCGTCTACCAGGGAAGCTCCTACCTCGTAGCCCTTGGCTTTCAGGAAGGTGAACGCCATTCCGCCGCCGATGATCAGGGTATCGCACTTCTCAAGCAGGTTGTTGATTACGTTCAGCTTGTCCGCAACCTTCGCGCCTCCTAAGATAGCCACGAACGGACGCTCCGGATTGTTGACTGCGTTTCCGAGGAAGTTGATCTCCTTCTGCATCAGGTATCCTACCACAGAGGTCTTTACATACTGGGTAACGCCCACGTTGGAGCAGTGCGCGCGGTGCGCGGTTCCAAAAGCGTCGTTTACAAATACGTCAGCCAGGGAAGCCAGATCTTTGGAGAACGCCTCTCCGTTCTTGGTCTCCTCTGCGCGGTAACGGGTATTCTCAAGAAGAACCACGTCGCCGTCCTTCATCGCCTCTACCGCTGCCTTCGCGTTCGGTCCCACTACCTCGGGATCAGCGGCGAATTTCACTTCCTGTCCCAGAAGCTCAGACAGTCTCTTCGCCACGGGCGCCAGAGAAAGCTCCGGCTTCGGCTCTCCCTTCGGCTTGCCCAGATGGGAGCAGAGGATCACCTTTCCGCCGTCCGCGATCAGCTTTTTGATGGTCGGAAGGGCTGCCACCAGACGGTTCTCGTCTGTGATCTTTCCATCCTTCAGCGGTACATTAAAGTCGCACCTTACCAGGACGCGCTGGCCTTTTACGTTGATGTCATCTACAGATTTCTTGTTTAACATCTTGATCTCTCCTTTTTGATATTAGCAAAAAGAGGCCCGGTCCACATAGACCGGACCTCTTAAGGTCTTTCCTGATGGCAGTCAAAGCGATAAGCCTGTCCTGCCGTCTTCCGCATGGTCTTTATCGCATTTCGCCATGCGCCGCTCGATTCCGCTTCGCGGGGTGCTTACGCAAGCTCTGCGAAGTACTTGATGGTACGAACCATCTGAGATACGTAGGAGTTCTCGTTGTCATACCAGGATACTACCTGAACCTCGGTCTTTCCATCCGGAAGCGGAGCAACCATGGTCTGGGTAGCGTCGAACAGAGAACCATATCTCATGCCAACGATATCGCTGGATACGATCTCATCCTCGTTGTAGCCGTAAGACTCAGTCTGAGCTGCCTTCATAGCTGCGTTGATCTCTTCCTTGGTTACAGCCTTGTTAACAACTGCGAACAGCATGGTGGTGGAACCTGTCGGGGTCGGTACACGCTGAGCAGCGCCGATCAGCTTGCCGTTCAGCTCCGGAATTACCAGGCCGATAGCCTTTGCAGCGCCGGTGCTGTTCGGAACGATATTGATGGCAGCAGCGCGGCTTCTTCTCAGGTCGCCCTTTCTCTGCGGTCCATCCAGAACCATCTGATCGCCTGTGTAAGCGTGGATGGTGCACATGATACCGGACTCGATCGGAGCCAGCTCGTTCAGAGCCTTAGCCATCGGAGCCAGGCAGTTGGTGGTACAGGAAGCTGCGGAAATAACAGTATCCTCTTTGGTCAGAGTGGTGTGGTTTACATTGTAAACGATGGTCGGCAGATCGTTTCCAGCCGGAGCGGAGATAACAACCTTCTTAGCGCCTGCCTTAACATGAGCAGAAGCCTTCTCCTTGGAGGTGTAGAATCCAGTACACTCCAGAACTACGTCTACATCCAGCTCGCCCCACGGAAGGTTCTCAGCGTTAGCCTCTTTGTAGATCTTGATCTCCTTGCCATCAACGATGATGGAATCATCAGTGGAAGATACGGTGTCAGCCAGAGCGTATTTGCCCTGAGAGGAGTCATATTTTAACAGATGAGCCAGCATCTTGGGGCTTGTCAGGTCGTTGATTGCAACTACCTCATATCCCTCTGCATTAAACATCTGTCTGAATGCAAGTCTGCCGATACGTCCGAAACCGTTAATCGCTACTTTTACTGCCATTTTTGAATTCCTCCTAAAAATGAATTTAGATTTTGACTTATGGGCGATCCCTGTATCTGGAAAGGCCCAGCCTGTTTTTATTGTAACGAATCCACTCCAAAAATGCAAGTCCCATTTCTAAAATTTGTTGGGTAAGCATTAATTTTTGTCAGAACAAAGTAGATCTTGTTTGTTCTGCCTTGCCGTCTTTTGTTTTTTCAGCTAAGATAAAGACAGCTTAGATAGATATTAGATAGATATAAGGAGGCCGCGTTCATGACCGCAGATTATCATTTACATTCTTCCTTTTCCGGAGACAGCCGGACAAATCCTGAAGACGCCGTGCGCGCCGGGATCGAAAGGGGGCTGTCTCTGCTGTGCTTCACCGACCATTTCGATCCGGATTACCCGTATCCGGAAGTTTCCATGGAGCTTGACGTCCCTGCCTATGTATCGGAAATCCGTAAGCTCCAAGCGCTGTATCAGGATCAGCTCGAAATCCGCCTGGGCGCAGAGCTTGGCATCCAGCCCCATCTCGGGGAGTTCTTACGTTCCTGGGCCAGAGACTGCGCCTCCGGCGGATACCAGTTTGATTTTCTGATCGGCTCTACCCACCTGGTAGACCGTCTGGATCCCTTTTACCCGGATTACTGGGAGGCCCGCAGCGCCAGGGAGGCCGTCAGCCGCTATCTGGAGGCCACGCTGGAAAACATCCGTGCCTTCGACGGCTTCGACATCTACGGCCATCTGGACTATGTCATCCGCTATGCTCCGAGAACAGAGGACCGCGCCTTTTCCTACGCCGCCCACGCAGAGCAGATGGACGCCATCCTGCGCCTCCTGATTGAGAAGGGAAAGGGCATCGAGATCAACACCGGCGGCTGGAAAGCCGGTCTTGCCGAGACCAATCCCTGCCGGGACGTGCTGCGCCGCTACCGGGAACTGGGCGGAGAAATCATCACCATGGGCTCCGACGCCCATACGCCCGAGTATATCGGATACCGCTTCGCGGACGCAAAGGAAGCGCTGAAAACCTGCGGCTTCCGGTATTTCACAGTGTTCCGGGAGCGCAGGCCGGTATTTATGAGGCTTTAAGGGCCGGATATTCTTACATTTCCTCATAGTGGCCACGACAGGACGCAATAATAATATCCCCATCCTTTTCCCGATACACGATCCGGTGCTCACCGTCAATCCGTCTGCTCCACCAGCCGCTGAGATTTCCCTTCAGCGGCTCCGGCTTTCCACGCATGTTCTTCCCACAGCAGCCGCATAATTCATTCCTCAAGCAAAGCATGCTCTGAAAGCCTGGCTTTTCCTGTTTCAATTTCTGCAATTGTTTTTTCCAGATATTTCATATTGTTTTCCGAATAAAACGGGTCCGCAGATATTTCAAAAGGGATCCGCCGCTCTCTCGTTACTTTTTTAGCGAAAATTGTAAACGCCGTTGTCATGCTCATCCCCATATCAGAGCATATCTTTTCCATATTTTTCTTTAGTTCAGAATCCATGCGAAAATTAACCATAGATTGCGACATATACATCACCTCTTATACAAAAATAGCATAATGTAAAGCATACGTCAATGCTATGCTTTATATTATGCTATTATTTCTCTATTAAGCCTTCAAATCATTCCGTTCACCCAGAGAAGCGCTGCTTCGGATGGTCCCGCCGCCCAGCACATAGTCCCCGTCATAGAAGACCACGGCCTGGCCGGGCGTCACGGCGCGCACGGGCTCGTCGAATTCCACGCGCACCCCATCCTCCCCTTCCGGGTAGATTCTGCAGGGCGTTCCCCTGTGATTGTAGCGGATCTTCGCCACAGCCGCCCGGCCGGCCGCGAAGGCCGGCTCTGCCATATAGTTCAGCCGATCCGCGGAAAGAGTCCTGGTGAAGACGTCCTCCTGCTCTCCGATGACCACCTCGTTCGTATCGGGACGGATCTCCGTCACCACCACCCGGCGGCCCATGGGAAGGCCAAGGCCTCTGCGCTGTCCGATGGTATAATGGATGATTCCCTTATGGCGCCCGAGAACCGCGCCGTCCTTCGTCACAAAATTACCCTCCACAGACGGCTGCCCTGTGGTCCGCTCGATAAAGCCCGCGTAATCCTGATCCGGCACAAAGCAGATCTCCTGGCTGTCTGGCTTGTCCGCCACCCGAAGCTTCAGACGGGCCGCGAATTCCCGGATCTCTTCCTTTGTATAGGCCCCCACCGGCATCAGCGTGTGGGAAAGCTGTTCCTGGGTCAGATTGTAGAGGGCGTAGGTCTGGTCCTTGGCCTCCGTCACGCAGCGGCGCACGGCGAAGCGGCCGTTTGCCAGCCTGGCCACCCGGGCGTAGTGCCCTGTGGCGATATAGTCCGCGCCAATCTCCAGGCTGCGCTTAAGAAGCGCCTCCCATTTCACATAGCGGTTGCAGGCGATGCAGGGGTTCGGCGTGCGCCCCGCCAGATATTCCGCCGTAAAATAGTCAATAACCGATTTTTTGAAATCCGCCTTAAAATTCATCACATAATAGGGAATGCCCAGCTGCGCCGCCACCCGGCGGGCGTCGTCCACGGCGGAAAGGCCGCAGCAGCCTCCGTTCTCCTCCTGCTGCTCCTTTGCCTCATCCTGCCAGCTCTGCATGGTCACCCCGATGACCTCATAGCCCTGCTCCAGAAGGAGCCAGGCCGCCACCGACGAATCCACGCCGCCGGACATCCCGATTACCACCTTTTTTCTGCTCATATTCCATCCGCCATTTCTGTATATTCCCGCAGCTTCCTGCGGCTCTCCGGGAAGCCCCGGGATCAATACTCCTCTTCGTCCTCTTCCTCACCCTCGTGGATGTCAGACTTGGGCTTCTGAAGCCCCTCGATCTTGATCCCGTGCTTCTTAGCGTAGTCCCAGAGGGCCGCGTGGATGGCCTCCTCCGCCAGCAGGGAGCAGTGAACCTTCACAGGAGGAAGCCCGTCCAGGGCGTCCATCACAGCCTTGTTCGTCACCTGCAGGGCCTCCTGGACGGTCTTTCCCTTCACAAGCTCCGTCGCCATGCTGCTGGTGGCCACCGCGGCCCCGCAGCCAAAGGTCTTGAATTTACAGTCCCGGATGACGCCGTTCTCATCGATATCCAGGTACATCCGCATAATATCGCCGCATTTGGCGTTTCCTACTGTGCCCACGCCGCTGGCGTTCTCGATCTCTCCTACGTTTCTGGGATTCTGGAAATGATCCATAACCTTCTCACTGTACATAATCGTTCTCCTCTTCTTTCTCTTCGCCGCTGTTTTACCGTCTTTTTATAAAATCCTCATACAAAGGCGACATGCTTCTGAGCTTCTCTACAATCCTCTTCAGGGTGTCCACCACGTAGTCCAGATCCTCCTTCGTGATCTCCTCGTTCAGCGTAAGCCGTAAGGATCCGTGGGCGATCTCATGGGGCAGGCCGATGGCCAGCAGCACATGGGAGGGATCCAGGGAGCCGGAGGTGCAGGCTGAACCGGAGGATCCGCAGATGCCTTCCATGTCCAGCATGATCAGCAGGGATTCTCCCTCGATGAACTGGAAGCTGAAATTCGCGTTGCCAGGCAGACGCTGGGACCTGTGTCCGTTCAGCCGGGCGTAGGGAATCTCCTTTAAGACCCGGTCAATCAGATAATCCCGAAGCCTCCGCTCCGTCTCCGTCCGCTCCTCCATGGTGCCTACGGCGCGCTCCACAGCCTTTCCAAGGCCCACGATGCCCGGCACATTCTCCGTCCCTGCCCGGCGCTTCCTCTCCTGGGCCCCGCCGTGGATAAAGGAACGGATTTTCACGCCCTTTCGGATATACAGGAAACCGATCCCCTTGGGGCCGTTCAGCTTATGGCCGCTGGCGCTGAGCATGTCGATGTGGCAGTCGTCCACCTGAATCGGCAGCTGTCCGAAGGCCTGCACCGCGTCCGTGTGGAATAGAATCCCATGCTCATGGGCGATTTCCCCGATCTCCCGGATGGGCTGTATGGTTCCGATCTCATTGTTCGCGTACATGACGGAAATCAGAATCGTCGTGGGGCGGATGGCAGCTTTGAGCTCCTCCAGACGGACGACGCCGTTTTCATCCACATTCAGGTAGGTCACCTCAAAGCCCTGCTTCTCCAGCCACTGGCAGCTGTGCAGAACCGCGTGGTGTTCGATCTTCGTGGTAATGATATGGTTTCCTTTTTTCCTATAAAATTCTGCGGCCGCCTTCAGCGCCCAGTTGTCGCTCTCCGTGCCTCCGGCTGTAAAATAGATCTCCTCCGGCCGGGCCCCGAGGGCGTTGGCAATGGTCTCCCTGGCCTGATCCACAGCCTTTCGGCTCTCGCCCGCCAGACTGTAGATGCTGGACGGATTCCCATAAGCTTCTGAAAAATAAGGCAGCATCGCCTCCACGACCTCCGGCGCTGTCTTCGTCGTCGCCGCGTTGTCCAGATAAATCAGTTTTTTCATACCTGTTTGTCTCCTCATTAATTGATACAGCAGGAGCCTACGGTTCCCGCCTCATCCTTTCTTTTCCTGCTCTCCTCCATCAGCTGATCCAGACGGATCTCATCCACCGTCCGGTTGATGCTCTCGTTAATCCTCTGCCAGACATACTTCGTCACGCAGTATTCCGAGCCCTCGCAGAAACCGTCCTCGTGAAGCCCCGGGCAGTTGACCGCGTCCAGGCTCCCCTCCAGGGCCCTCAAGATGTCTCCCACGGAAATCTCCGAGGCCGGCTTCGCCAGCTGATAGCCGCCGCCCGCGCCGCGCACGCTTTTTACCAGCCCGGCCTTGCGAAGCTTCGCGATCAGCTGCTCCAGATAACTCTCTGAGATCTGCTGCCTGGCGGAAATGCTTGCGATGGAGGCCGCCTCATTCTCACTGTAAAGCGCCAGGTCAATCAGCGCCCGCAGCCCGTATCTTCCCTTTGTAGACAGTTTCATGTTCTCACCTCTCGTTTAATTCCGAGTGTTTTTATCGGATTTATATGGATAATACCATGGAAGTCCGGTTCTGTCAAGCCGGTTTCCCGCGTATACTGTCAGAAGACATCATGCTGCCCAGGAGGCCAGGATGAAAAGACAGAAGCATCCCCTGATAGCCGGAACGCTGATCCTCACCGCCACAGGCGTCGTCACGCGCTTTATCGGCTTCTTTTATAAGATATTCCTAAGCCGCGCCATCGGTGCCGAGGGCCTCGGCATCTACCAGATGATCTTTCCCGTCTACGGGGTCTGCTATGCGCTCACCACCGCAGGCGCCGAGATCGCCGTCACGCGGTTCGTATCCTGTGAAGCCGGAAAAGGGAACCTGAAAAAAGCCCGCTCTGTCCTGCACATGGGCCTTTTTTTCTCCTTGTCCCTCTCCCTTCTGGCCATGCTGCTCCTGTACGCGGGCGCAGATCTGATCGCGGCCCGCCTGCTCCAGGATCCGCGCTGCGCCTCCCTGCTGCGCCTGCTGTCCGTCACCGTGCCCTTCGGCGCCTGCCATTCCTGCATCTGCGGCTATTACTACGGCCTGAAGCGGGCCGGCATCCCGGCCGCCGCCCATCTGGCGGAGCAGCTGGCGCGGGTGGGCTCCATGCTGCTCATTTACCGGGTCGCCCTGTCCGAAGGCCGGACCCTGACCCCGATCTACGCCGTCACAGGCCTGGTCATCGGAGAATTCGCCTCCATGCTCTTCTGCCTGTTCTGCGTCGGAGCCGGACGCTCCAGCCGCGGGAAACGCGGCCGAAGGGACTACTCCCTGGCTTCCCTGGCCCGCGGGATGGCGCTGACCGCCCTTCCCATCACCGGCAACCGGATTTGCATGAACCTCCTCGCAAGCGCGGAGGCCGCGCTGATTCCCTTCACCCTCCGCCAGTACGGCCTGAGCACAGAGCGGGCCTTGAGCATATACGGCACGCTCACCGGCATGTCCATGTCCTTTATCCTCTTTCCCAATGTGCTCACGAACGCTGTCTCCGTCATGCTCCTGCCCGCCGTCTCCGAATCCCAGGCCGCCGGGCGCCAGGATCAGATCCGCCGCACGCTCCAAAAGACCCTCTCCTTCTGCCTGCCTATGGGAGCCGCCTTTACCGTCATTTTCCTTCTGTCCGGAAAATTTCTCGGCGCTTTCTTTTTTCAGAGCAGTCTGGCCGGGGATTTCATCATCACCCTGGCCTGGATCTGCCCCTTTCTCTATCTGAACGGAACCCTGCACAGCATCCTGAACGGCCTCGGGAAAACCGGCCCTGCCTTCTTCAACAATCTGGCCGGCCTCATGATCCGCATCATCTTCATCCTGCTCTTCGTGCCAAAGGTGGGAATCGAGGGCTACCTGTGGGGCCTTCTGGCCAACCAGCTCTTCGTCACCCTGCTGAATCTGGGCATCTTAAGAGAATACCTGACTTTCGCAAGGCCCTCCTGATTTCCACCTCTTCTTTGGTGATATTATCACAGAAAACGGAGAAAATACCTGCTATGATAAGCCCATCAAATACAAAATACAAAGACGAACAGGAGGACGAAAGCATGTCTGCACTTCATATTACAAAAAACAATTTTCAGAGCGAGGTAGTGAATTCCGATAAGCCCGTATTGCTGGATTTCTGGGCTCCCTGGTGCGGTCCCTGCCGGATGGTAGGGCCTATCATGGAGGAAATCGCCGCAGAGCGCCCGGACATCAAGGTGGCAAAGGTCAACGTGGATGAGCAGCCGGATCTGGCCGGGCAGTTTGGCGTCATGAGCATCCCCACCCTGGTGGTCATGAAACAGGGAAAGGTAGTCAGCCAGTCTGTGGGCGCCCGTCCCAAGAGCGCGATTCTCGGAATGCTCTAAATTTAAGATGAAAAAAACGCCGCAGGAGCATCACCAGCCGATGCTTTCCGCGGCGCTTTTTTCTATATTTCTTCTTAAAATTATTCTTTTACTCCTGGAGCGCCTCAAGCCCTTCTTTTCCGATCAGCGCCACCTGTCCCCGGGACAGCTTTACCAGCCCCTCGCTCTGGAAATAGCGCAGCATCCGGGTGATCACCTCCCGGTGGGTTCCCAGATGGGCGGCAATCGTCTCATGGGTCATTTTGAGTTCATCCGTCCCCTCGATGGCCGCCTCCTCCAGAAGGAAGGCCGCCAGACGCTTATCCAGGCTCTTCCACATAATCTGCTCAATCAGCCACATGACGTCTGAAAAACGGGACGCCATCAGCTCGTTCGTGTAATTGGCCAGCGGCGCAGATTCCTCCATCACGCTCTTCCAGGTGTCCGCAGGAATCACCCAGATTTGCGTGTCCTTCTCTGCCCTGACCGCCACCTCGAACTGGATGGATTTCATCATGCAGGAGGCGGAAAACAGGCAGATATCCCGGTCAAACAGACGGTACAGGGTGATTTCCCTGCCCTCCTCCGAAAGAATATAGGCCCGCAGCTGGCCGGATTTCACCAGCAGAAGCCCCGTGCAGCCGGAAGCCTCCCCGTGGAGCTCCTCGCCCTTTTTCACTGCGCGCTCTGTCAGTCTTCCAAGGATTCGATCCTGCTGCGCTTTGCTTAATTTCTCCCAGACCGGGAGATACTCCTGAAACTTCATCCCTTTTCGCTCCCTTTATTTTTACTGCCTCTATTATACCATATATTCCGGGAGCATGGGAACCTCCTTACCGCCGCGTCAGAGACAGGAGCGGGGACAGGCGGCGCGCCAGGTACAGCGCCAGCGCCAGCTTGAGCAGATCCGGAACCAGGAAGGGGAAGACGCACCAGCCAAGCACAGCGGCCAGCCCTGCGCTCCCCGAAGTCCTGGCATAGACAAAGAGGAACCAGGTCGTCCCAAAGGCATAGACAGCAAGCAGGCCGGCTGCCAGGGCCAGAAGCTGTACCACCCGTGTTTTCCCAAACAGCCTGGTGACCAGCCAGTACGCCAGGCCCGTGAACAGAAAACCGACAATGTAACCGCCCGTATTTCCCAGCAGCCGGCCGGCGCCGCCGGTAAACCCGGAAAACACCGGGAGCCCCACAGTTCCCAGCAGGATATACACGAATATGGACGCCGTACCCCGGGCGCCTCCCAGGGCCGCCAGCACGAAAAAGACAGCGAAGGTCTGCATGGTAAAGGGGACTGCGGCCGGTATGCTGATCCAGGAACACAGGACAATCAGCACCGCTCCAAGGGCCGTATAGGTAAGATCCAGCGTCTGGTAATTTTGCTTTCTGATATGATTCATTCCATTCATAAAAAAGTCCTCTCCTGTTTTCCATTTCCGTATTTTTATCAAAGGAAGCATAACACAAACCTTTTTCATTGTAAACCAAAACTTTAATATCAGTTTACAATCAGGTGTCCACAACACCCTGAGAATATGAACAGGTTTTGCAGACCGCTTGGTTCCATGCAGTTTTTACTGCTCTGACAGCTAAAATTTACGTGACATTTTAAAAATCCTGTATTATGATAGTTACGGTAAACACACATCAGTTAAGAGGAGTATGAAAAAATGGCATTTGATTTTATTCAGAAGCTGCCCACGCCCCAGGAGACCCGCGAGCTTTACCCGGTGCCTCCCCGTGTGGCTAAGATAAAAGAAGAACGCGATAAGGAAATCCGAAAGGTATTTACCGGGGAATCCGATAAATTTCTGGCCATCATCGGCCCCTGCTCCGCAGACAACGAGGAAGCCGTCTGCGACTATGTGAGCCGCCTGGTTCCCGTGCAGGAGAAGATCAAGGACAAGGTCCTGATCATCCCGCGCATTTATACGAATAAGCCGCGCACCACAGGAGACGGCTACAAGGGCATCATGCACCAGCCAGACCCGGAGAAGAAGCCGGATCCGCTGGCAGGCATCATCGCCCTGCGCCACATGCACATCCGGGCCATCGAGGAATCCGGCCTGACCGCCGCCGACGAGATGCTCTATCCGGAAAACCTCCGCTATGTGATGGATTTCCTTTCCTACATCGCCATCGGCGCCCGCTCTGTGGAGAACCAGCAGCACCGCCTGGTGTCCAGCGGCATCGACGTGCCCACCGGCATGAAGAACCCCACCAGCGGCGACCTGACCGTCATGCTGAATTCCGTCTACGCGGCCCAGCACGGCCACTCCTTCATCTACCGCAACTGGGACGTCCAGACCACGGGAAATGAGCTGGCCCACACGGTCCTTCGCGGCTCTGTCAACGAGAGAGGCGTGTCGCTGCCCAACTACCACTACGAGAACCTCCGGCAGCTCTTTGAGCTTTACAGCGCCAGGGATCTGAAGAATCCCGCCTGCATCGTAGACGCCAACCACAACAATTCCAACAAGCAGTTCAAGGAACAGATCCGCATCGTAAAGGAAGTGCTCCACAGCCGCTCCTGCTCCGACGACATCCGGGGACTGGTCAAAGGCGTCATGATTGAGAGCTATATCGAAGAGGGAAACCAGGGAATCCACGATCACATCTACGGCAAATCCATCACCGATCCCTGCCTGGGATGGGAGGATTCCGAACGGCTGCTGTACGAGATCGCCGAGAGGTGCTGAAAAGCACCCTATAGAAAAAATTACGGGCTGAAACAACACAGGCCGCGGATTTCTATTATCCAAGTGTCCGGCTTCTCGCGGACAGCTGTAGGATACCCATGGACTCTCGTCCAATGGGGAGCATACAGCTGTCCGTGAGACGTCCGGACACGGGATATAGAAATCCGCGGCCGTCTTATTGGCGCTTCCATTTTTCACCCTCTGGGGTGCGCTTTCGCGTAGATCTCTCTGGCCCTGTTGGCATACATCATAGTCGTGGAGATATCCGAATGCCCCAGCATCTCCTGCACCACATGCAGATCCGCCCCGTTCTCCACCAGATGGGCCGCGAAGGAATGACGCAGGGTATGGGGCGTAATCTCCGTCTCGATGCCCGCCTGCTTCACGTACTGCTTCAGAAGCTTCCAGAAGCCCTGGCGGCTCATGCTCTCCCCGGAACAGTTGGGAAACAGCATCTCGCATTCCTTATCCCCCACCAGCTTCTCCCTGGCGCCCTTCATATAGCGCTCCAGGGCCTTCCTGGCCTTGTACCCGTAGGGTACGATGCGCTCCCGGTTCCGATCCCGGCAGACGATATAATCCAGCTTCCAGTTCACATCCTCCAGGCGCAGGGAAATCAGCTCCGTCACACGGATTCCCGTGGCATAGAGAAGCTCCAGCATGGCCCGGTCCCGAAGCCCCTTGGCCGTGCGGTCGCTGGGCTGCTCCAGAAGCCTGGCCATCTCCTCCACGGAAAGGATATCCGGAACCTTCTTCTCTACCTTCGGCGCCTTCAGGTTCTCCGCCGGATCCTCGGAAATATTCCCTTCCTTCCACAGGTACAGATAAAAGCCCTTCATGGCGGCGATATTGCGCGATACCGTGGCCGCGGACATTCCCTTCTTTTCCAGATCCAATATATAAGAATTCAGATTCGTCTCCGTCACGTCCTCCGGCCGATCGATCTTCTGATCGTGCAGGAACCGCATCATTTTTACCAGATCTCTGCGGTAGGAAAGCTCCGTATTCTGAGACGTCTTCTTTACGTTATGCAGATAAGCTACAAAGCCCTTAATCTCCTGTTCCATAAAACCCCTCTATCCCTCGATTCAAAACCGCCCAAATCGGCGGTGTAAATATCATTATAGTGATAAAAGGGCAGAAAAGCAATGGTCTTTTTTCCCGTAAACCAGGGGAAAACAAGGGGTTTTCACGGATTCCACAAGATATGGATTTCCCTGCTTCCGTCCGTACCAAATCTTGTAAGCCAGAGCAAAAATTTTTTTGCGGCCAACCCTGATTTCGATGTGCCAGGCGGCAGCGCCGCCCCCGGTGCGCCGCCCTATCTCAGCTTCAGCACCGTCTTCAGGAACAGGGGATTGACGTAGCTTTCCAGAAACGCCCCGGCAAAAAAGACGGCCGCCCCGGCAAGCCATACCAGCGCATACAGGCGAAGCGCCCTCCTCCCGTCCGCCCAGGCCCTGGCTGTCCGCTCCCTGCCCGCCGTCATGGAACCGATCCGTTTCAGAAGCCAGCAGCCGGCAGGCACATAGAGCGCGAAATGCGGCAGGCCCGCCGCGATGCAGAACAGGATTCCCACCGGCCCCATTTTCACCGCGGCCGTGGTCACGGTGATTCCCAGGGCCGCCCCGATCCAGAACAGGAAGACGCAGACCGCCGCGGTTCCCAGCACCGTCAGGCCCGTAAGCCACAGAATGGTAAAGACTGACATCCGGGCCTTCAGCGTGTACCAGAACAGCTCCTCCGAGGCGAATTCCACCTGCTGGTATTTGGAAAAAAAGTAAGCGCTCATCAGGGTAGTCTCATGGGCCGCCGCCTTCCCGAACAGGGTAATGTACAGCACGCCCGCCGCAAAGCCTGACAGGAACAGGGTCAGGAACAGGCTGCGACCGGAAAGGGAATACCCTTTCATCCGGATTCCTTTCATAGAGAAAACCTCCCATACACTGATCAGTGTATGAGAGGCTTTTCCATTTCATGAACGCTTTTCCACATTCCGGACCGCCTGCTTCCGTCTACTTCATGGACTCGGATTTCTCATAGCAGGCCGCGCAGGCCTTCATCACCGCGCCCCGGAAGCCCGCGTTTTCCAGCGCCGCCACGCCTGCGATGGTGGTGCCGCCCGGCGAGCAGACCTTATCCTTCAGCGCCGCCGGGTGCTCCCCGGTCTCCAGTACCATCTTTGCCGCTCCCGCCACGGCCTGGGCCGCGAAGGTATAGGCCTGGGCGCGGGGAAGGCCGTACTGCACCGCCCCGTCCGCCAGGGCCTCGATAAACTGATAGACGTAGGCCGGGGAGCTTCCGCTGGCGCAGACCACCGCGCTCATCATGCGCTCCTCCACATCCGCGTATTTTCCCACCGATCCGAAGATCCGGTGCACCATCTCGACCTCGTCCTCCTTAAGCTCCTCCGCCAGATAGCTTAAGCCCGTCATTCCCTCTCCGATCAGGGCCGGCGTGTTCGGCATGGCGCGGACGATTCTCTTGTCTGAGCCTAAGGCTTCCTTCAGCTGCTCGATGGTGATGCCCGGAGCCAGGGAAATGACCACATGCTCCTCTGTCACCGCATAGCGGATCTGCTTTAACACCTGGGGATAATACTGAGGCTTCACCGCCAGCACCACATATTTGCAGCTGTTGGCGCATTCCGCGTTGGACGGGGTGTAGGTCACGCCCGTCTCGGCGTATACCCTGCGCCTGGTCCCATCCGTCTTCGCCGTAAAGACCAGCTCCTCCGCCGGAAATTCCTTTAAAAGCCCCTTCAGAAGGGCGTAGCCCATATTTCCCATTCCGATAAATCCTATGACTGCCATACTGCTCCTCCTCTCCTTTGGCTTCGTTTCATGAGCCGTACAGCCGGATTTTGTTCCAAAATCCGGCTCGCGGGCTCCCCCTAGGGGGCCTTCTCTTCCCTTTCAGGGAATTCACCTTGTCGCCCTATGGAATCTTTTGGACAGGGCATCCTTTGTGAGCAAGCTCCCACGGATGCCCTGTCCAAAAGATTCCGCACGGCTCATGGCCTACGCGCAAAAAGGACGCCGCTTGCCGCGGCGTCCTCCGTCTTATCTACTTCGCATAATCCGTTACCCGGCTTTCGCGGATAACATTTACCTTGATCTGGCCCGGATACTCCAACTCAGCTTCTATCTGCTTGGAAATATCTCTTGCCAGCAATACCATAGTAGCGTCATCTACCTGTTCCGGAACTACCATGACTCGAATCTCTCTACCTGCCTGAATTGCAAAAGACTTGTCTACGCCCTTAAATCCATTGGCGATATCCTCTAACTGTTTTAAGCGATTGGTATACGTCTCCAGGGTCTCTCTTCTTGCTCCCGGACGGGCAGCGGAAATGGTATCCGCAGCCTGCACCAGACAGGCGACAAGAGACGTGGGCTCCGTATCCCCATGATGCGATTCCACCGCATTGATAACGATCGGAGACTCCTTGTACTTTCTGCACAGCTCCGCTCCAATCTGAATATGTGATCCCTCTACCTCGTGGTCGATGGACTTGCCGATGTCGTGCAGAAGTCCCGCACGCTTCGCCATGCGCACATCCACGCCCACCTCGCCGGCCAGAAGGCCTGCCAGATGCGCCACCTCGATGGAGTGTTTCAGCGCATTCTGACCATAGCTGGTACGGAACTTCATTCTTCCAAGAAGTTTCACCAGCTCCGGGTGAATTCCGTGGATGCCCACCTCCAGGACGGCTGCTTCGCCCTCCTCGCGGATCATCGCTTCCACTTCCTTCTGCGCCTTTTCCACCATTTCCTCGATGCGGGCCGGATGGATCCGTCCGTCCACAATGAGCTTTTCCAGGGCAATCCGGGCCACCTCGCGGCGGATCGGGTCGAACCCTGACAAAATGACAGCCTCCGGTGTATCGTCAATGATGAGATCGATTCCCGTCAAGGTCTCGAGCGTACGGATATTGCGTCCCTCGCGCCCGATGATTCTTCCCTTCATCTCGTCATTCGGAAGCTGTACCACGGAGATCGTCGTCTCTGCCACATGATCGGCAGCGCACTTCTGGATCGCCGTGACCACATACTCCTTCGCCTTTTTATCGGCTTCTTCCTTTGCCCGGCCCTCAAGTTCCTTGACGAGCCTGGCCGCTTCATGTTTTACTTCGTCTTCAACAGTCTTTAATAAATAATCTTTTGCTTGTTCGGAGGTAAGGCCGGAGATTCTTTCCAGTTCCTGTACTCTTTTTTCCTGAAGCTTGTTCAGCTCAGCGCTCTGCTTCGCCAGCTTCTCTTCCTTGGCCGCATAGCTCGCCTCGCGTCTCTCCAGCGCGTCAGACTTCTTGTCAAGAGCTTCCTCTTTCGCCAGAACTCTGCGCTCGTAACGCTGCAGCTCCGCCCTGCGTTCCTTTGTTTCCTTTTCCAGCTCGTTCTTTGTCTTCAGCGATTCTTCCTTCGCCTCCAGCAGAGCCTCGCGCTTGGACCGTTCTGCCACCTTCAGCGCGTCGTCGATAATTTCCCTTGCCTTCTCCTCGGCGTTGCCGACCTTCTTCTCAATGGTCGTCTTCCGCACGTAGCTCGTGACAAGGGCCGTAATTACGATCGACACCACTGCGGTGATTATCGGAACATAAAACGGCACAGGAGCACCTCCTTATTTAATTTTCATTGTACAAAATCAAACCCAAGCGGCATGCATCCCTCTATATCTGTCTGCCGCTCATGTGCTATATACAACATTTTGATTTTATACTTATTTTTGCATTATGTCAAGCTAACTTCCTTTTTTTCACGGAAAAGTGCACAAAAAGTATTAATGACAACTCCCCGGGAATGTGGTATACTGTTCCCAATCTTTAGGAGGTACAACCGATGAATTTCTTAGAAGAACGTATTGTAAAGGACGGCGTCGTCAAGCCGGGCAATGTGCTGAAGGTGGACTCTTTTCTCAATCATCAGATGGACATCTCCCTGTTAAATGAGATCGGCCGGGAATTCCACCGCCGCTTCGCGGACTGTCCCATCACCAAGGTGCTGACCATCGAGGCCTCCGGCATCGCCATCGCCTATCCAGTCGCCAGCGAATTCGGCGTCCCCCTGGTCTTCGCCAAAAAGTCCAAATCCATCAATATCGACGGTGAGATGTACGTGGCGGAGGTAGAATCCTTCACCCACAAAAATAAGAATCAGGTCGTGGTGTCCAGACGCTTCCTGGGCCCGGAGGATCACGTGCTGATCATCGACGATTTCCTGGCCAACGGCTGCGCCCTGCAGGGGCTGATTTCCATCGTGGAAGCCGCCGGAGCTACCGTGGAGGGCTTAGGGATCGCCATTGAAAAGGGCTTCCAGATCGGCGGCCGCGTCATCCGCAACCTGGGCTACCGCCTGGAGTCCCTGGCTATCGTGGACGCCATGGACGACGAGACCGGAACGATCACCTTCCGTCCCCAGGACGAAAGGCCAGGGCCTCGGCAGCCAGACAGAAACCAGGTAGAAACCAGATAGAATCCAGATAAAAAGAGAAACGTGCGCCGCCAGAGACGAAAAGTCAAGGACTTTTTCATCAAATTCAAAAAGAAGTCACATTTTGCGGACTTCTTCACGGAGCATACGCTTGATTTTGTCCTCCATCGTCTCCTTGGCGGTCTCGCTGAAATGGACACGGACGATATAGGTGGTCTTGCCAATCTGCTTTCTGACAGTCGGGCAAGTGGCGGTGTTGGTTGCGGTATTGTTCATTCAAAATCCTTCTGTAAATGAAAAAGTACCCGGTAACTATTCATCATCGGGCGGTGTCGGTATGAGGGAACAAGGCAAGGCGGCAACATTAAGGTATCTATAAAAACCTTGCCGTCTTTGCCACGCTTGCCGTGTTCCTGTTGTCAGTCTCGGAGATAGCAGACCCATGCTGTGCCGTCTTTCTCGGTCACAAGCCTGTCCCCGATACGGCTCTTTGCCGTTCTCATGGTGCGTGAGGAAATCCCACGCTCATTGACTGCCTTTTCCAGCTCTGCACTCGGCATACGCTTTCCGTTTGCAAGCAATTCCAAAATGAGCATTTGCGCCTGTGCGGTCTTGCTCTCGGTCTTTGCGGTGTCTGTCCCGGCAAGAAGCTCGTCAGCGGTAATGTCATAAGCCCCTATCCACTCAAAGCCTTTCTCGTCTCCCAGAGAAAATGCAAGGGACTGTCCGGGCGGTGCAAGGGAGCTTTTCTCATGGATAAGCACCCTCGTTGTGGGGCTGTCCTTCAGCTTGCCGATAAAAAGCAGACTGCGGACTGCCGCCGTAATGTCGATAGACCCCAATCCCCGGTAGGTGCTTTGCGTTCCTGCGGCTTTGTTCAGGTGTCCGATCAGCACGATAGCGCACCCGGTAGCCTGTGCAATGTCTCCCAGACTGCGGAATATCGGGCGCACCTC